>NZ_JAYJLH010000002.1:0-395735 GCF_051948695.1 Halopseudomonas sp. Lyrl_26 | reverse complement strand
CGCAGGTGCAGGATAACGCGAGGGGTGACCGAATCCGAACGAGCCCCGAAAGGCTCCAGGTCCGCGGAACTCAGCGCAGGGGTTGCAGAACCTTGCCCAGCCCCATATTGCGCAGCGACAGGTGCAGCATGCTCTGCACCAGATAGGCGTTGTCTTCCCGCAGGGCGTCACGCAGGAGCGCGCGGGCGTCATCGAGACTGATCTGGCGCAGCAGCCACTTGACCCGGGGCAGACTCGACGCGCTCATCGACAGGACGTCACAGCCCAGCGCCAGCAGCAGCACCGCCGCTGCGGGGTCACCGGCCATCTCACCGCACACACTCATGGGCTTGCCCGCCTCGCGGCAGGCCCTGGCAATCAGCTGCAGTGCCTTAAGCACCGCCGGGTGGAAGGAGTGATAGAGATCCGCGACCCGCGGGTTGTTGCGATCCACCGCCAGCAGATACTGGGTCAGGTCGTTGGTGCCGACCGACAGGAAGTCCACCATGCGGACCAGCTCGGCCGCCTGATACACCGCCGCCGGCACCTCGATCATCACGCCGATCGGCGGCATGGGTACCTTGCAGCCTTCATCCTGCACTTCACCATGGGCACGGTGGATCAGGTGCAGGGCCTCCTCCACCTCGGGCACGCTGCTGACCATGGGCAGCATGATGCGCAGGTTTTCCAGACCTTCGCTGGCCTTGAGCATGGCGCGGATCTGCACCAGGAAGATCTCCGGGTGATCCAGGGTGACGCGGATGCCCCGCCAGCCGAGGAAGGGGTTGTCCTCCTTGATCGGGAAGTAGCTCAGCTCCTTGTCACCACCGATATCCAGGGTACGCATGGTCACCGGCTGCGGGTGGAAGGCCTGCAGCTGTTCCCGGTAGATGGTCTGCTGCTCCTTCTCGCTGGGAAAGCGGTCCTGGATCATGAAGGGCACTTCGGTGCGGTACAGGCCTACCCCTTCGGCGCCACGATCCAGCGAGCGGGCGATGTCGGCATAGAGCCCGGTATTCACCCACAGGGGAATGCGATGGCCGTCCAGCGTCACGCAGGGCTGATCGCGAAGCTTGGCCAGACCATGGGACAGCTCCAGTTCCTCGCGGATCAGCTCGCGGTAATGCCGGCGCAGCTCCTGGGACGGGTTGCAGTACACTTCCCCGGCATTGCCGTCGACGATCAGGTCCATCCCATCCATGCGCAGGTAGGGCAGATCCAGCGCCCCCATCACCGTGGGAATACCCATGGCACGGGCCAGGATGGCCACGTGGGAGCTGCCCGAACCGCGCACCGAGACCAGACCGACCAGGCGCCCCTCCGGTACCTCGCCCAGCATCGACGGGGTCAGTTCCTCAGCCACCAGGATGGTCTTCTTCGGAAACACCAGCTGCTGACGGTCAGCTTCCTGCAACCGCGCCAGCAGGCGCCGCCCGAGATCCTTGATGTCCGCTGCACGCTCCTGCAGGTAGGGATCGTCCATCACCTCGAAGCGACCGACATGGGCGCTGATCACGTCGCGCAGGGCGCCCTGGGCCCACTGGCCCTGGCGGATGCCCTGGATGATCTCGTTCCCCAGGGACGCATCCTCGAGCATCATCAGGTAGACGTCGAACAGGGCCAGTTCTTCCGGCCGCAACTGGGCCGAGAGCTTCTTCGCCAGCTGGCGGATATCCGCCCGCACCGCTTCGACCGCGCGGCGATACAAAGCGATCTCGGCATCCACATCCTTGATCTCCTTGTCCGGAACGGACTTGAGATCCGCCGGCGGCAACATCACCACCGCGCGGCCGATGGCCACGCCCGGTGCGCCGGGAACAGCGTCGAACCGGGTATCCTGGATGACCTCGCCACTCCAGCTCAGGCCACGGATGGCACCGGTGGCCTCGGCGTGGGCAATCACCCCGGAGAGCTGGGCACTCATGGTGACCAGGAAGGATTCCTCCACCTCATCAAACAGCCGGCGCTCCTTCTGCTGGATGACCAGCACGCCCATCACCCGCCGGTGGTGGATGATGGGAACCCCGAGGAAGGAGGTATAGCGCTCCTCGCCGGTCTCGGCAAAGTAGCGGAAACGGGGATGCGAGGCGGCGTCTTCGAGGTTCACCGGCTCCTCGCGGACACCGACATAACCGACCAGACCCTCGTTGCTGGCCAGGCTCACCACCCCGATGGCGCTCTTGTTCAGGCCCTCGGTGGCCATCAGCTCATAGCGATCGGTATCGGGATTGAGCAGATAGACAGAGCAGACGTGGGTCTCCATCGCCTCGCGCACCCGCTTGACGATGATATCCAGCGCGGTGGCCAGGTCCTTGGCGGAGTTGACCTCCTGAACGATACGCCGCAGCGTACTGAGCATGTTCAGCATCAGCTGAACTCATCGAGGGGCAGCCGGGGGGCAAGTTCCTTCATGGCCCGACGGTAGACGTCGCGCTTGAAGGAGACGACCTGCCCCAGCGGATACCAGTAGCTGACCCAGCGCCAACCATCGAACTCGGGCTTGGCGGTCCGGGTCATGCACACGCGTTCATCGGCACAGGTCAGACGCAGCAGGAACCACTTCTGCTTCTGGCCCACGCAAACCGGTTGGGAATGGCTGCGGATCAACCGCTGCGGCAGACGATACCGCAGCCAGCCCCGGGTACAGCCGAGTATCTCCACATCGCCGGGCAGCAGCCCGACCTCCTCGTGGAGCTCGCGATACAGCGCCTGCTCGGGGTCCTCATCGCGGCGTATGCCGCCCTGGGGAAACTGCCAGGCGTCCTGACCGATACGCCGGGCCCAGAGCACCTGCCCGGACCCGTTGGTCAGGATGATGCCTACATTGGGACGAAAGCCGTCGGAGTCGATCACTGCCATATCCTTGTGTGAGTTCCACTGCATTGTTCCACAAAGACGCGCGTACCAGCAATTGCCCGTGGGCGCCAGTCGCGCATTTATTCCGCAGCTGGATTATCCTTGCGCCTCAGCCCGATTCAGTAGACAGGAGCGCACCGTGGCACTGGCCATCTTCGACCTTGATAACACCCTGCTGGGGACCGACAGTGACAACGCCTGGGGCGAATTCGCCGTGGCGCGGGGCATAGTCGATGCGGAAACCTACGGCACGCTGAACACCCGGTTCTTCAACGACTATCTGGACGGCAAGCTGGACGTCAACGCCTATCTGGAGTTCTGCCTGGAGCCCCTGTCGCGCTACAGCCGCGAGGAACTGGAGCGCTGGCATGCGTTGTTCATGGAGGAGAAGATCGAGCCCTTCATCCTGCCCAGGGCCATCGAGCTGGTGCGGCGCCATGAACAGGCCGGCGACACCACCCTGATCATCACCGCCACCAACCGCTTCGTCGCCGGTCCCATCGGCCGCCGCTATGGGATCGATATCATGCTGGCCTCCGAATGCGAGGAGATCGACGGGCGCTACACCGGCAAACCCTGCGATATCCCCTGCTTCCGCGAGGGCAAGATCACCCGCCTGCAGCGCTGGCTGGAGGAAACCGGCCATGATCTCAAGGGCGCTTATTTCTACAGTGACTCACGCAACGACCTGCCGCTGCTGTCCCTGGTGGACAACCCGGTGGCGGTGGATCCGGACGATGTCCTGCTGGCCCATGCCCGTGAGCATGGCTGGCCGGTGATCAGCCTGCGCGATTGAGCGGGTTGCCGGGTCCGATCCCGGCAACCGAGGTCGGGTTGACGAGCACCTGCTCGCCCGCAGCTCCGCGGGCGCGGCCCGGCGCGGAGCAACCGCAATACCTCATCAGACCGGCAGTACGCGGCAGAAGAACGCCTTGATGTAGCTGGTCTCGGGAATCGCCGGATGTACCGGGTGGTCGGCGCCCTGGAAGCCCCGTTCGGTGATGATCAGGTGACGGTCCAGGTGGCGGCTGGCCGCCAGCAGCATGTCGCGCAGGCTGTTTTCGGCCAGATGCATGGAGCAGGAGGCCGAGATCAGAATCCCATCGCGGTTGAGCAGGCGCATGGCCTGTTCGTTCAGACGACGGTAGGCAGCCTCGCCATTGCGGATATCCTTGCGCTTCTTGATGAAGGCCGGCGGATCGGCGATGACGACGTCGAACTTCTCCCCGGCACCCTTGAGCTCGCGCAGGGCGTCCATGACATCCCCCTCGACCACGCTCATGCGTTCGGCAACACCGTTGAGTTCGGCATTGTGCTCGACCAGATCCAGCGCCGGCGCCGAGCTGTCGACACACATCACCTCACTGGCACCGAAGGCCGCCGCCTGCACACCCCAGCCGCCGATATAGCTGTACAGATCCAGTACCCGCTTGCCGGCGACATAGGGCGCCAGGCGCGCCCGGTTCATGCGGTGGTCATAGAACCAGCCGGTCTTCTGGCCGCTGTGCACCGGGGCTTCGAAGCGCACACCGTTCTCCTCGACCGCGACCCGCTCGGGCATCTGCCCGTGTACCACCTCGACATAGCTGGCCAGATTCTCCGCCTTGCGGGCACCACCGTCGTTGCGCAGCAGGATGCCCTCGGGTCTGAGCACCTGCACCAGCGCCTCGACGATCTGTTCGCGCACCCGCTCCATTCCGGGGGTGGTGATCTGCACCACCAGATAGTTGGCGAAACGGTCCACCACCAGTCCGGGCAGCAGGTCCGAATCCCCGTAAACCAGACGGTAGAAGGGCTGGTCGAACAGCCGCTCACGCAGGCTCAGGGCGATCTTGATGCGGTGCACCAGCAGGGACTTGTCCAGACCATGCCTGGCCTCACGGCTGTGCAGCCGGGCGCAGATCAGGTTGTCGGGGCTTACCGTGGCCAGCCCCAGCAGCTTGCCCGAGGCATTGAGCACCTGCACCTCGTCGCCGGCAGCCAGGGCGGTCAGCGGCGTCTGAGCGGTATCCACCTCGTTGCTGAATACCCACAGGTGGCCGGCGCGCAGGCGACGGTCACAGTTGGATTTGAGGCGCAGGGTGGGCAGATTCATGCTGATCTCTCCGGGTAGCAGGCGTGAAGGGCTCGGGGCGGCAGTATAGCGGCAGCAGGGTCCCGCGTCTGCGACCAGACTCAATGGCCCCTGAGCCAGCCGCGCCCTGACTCAGATCAGAAACAGGGTCGCCAGCCCGAGGAAGGAGGAGAAGCCGACCACATCGGTGACCGCCATCAGCACCATGCTGCCGGCCAGCGCGGGATCTATGCCGAAGCGCCGCAGGATCAGCGGTATCAGCAACCCGGCCAGAACCGCGCAGACCAGGTTGATCAGGATCGCCAGGCCTATCACCCAGCCGATGCCCAGATCCCCGAACCAGATGATGGCCACCGCTGCCACCAGCAGCGCCCATAACACGCCGTTGAGCGTACCTATGCCCAGCTCCTTGCCCAGCAGCACCCGCAGGTTGCCGGTATCCACCTGGCCGAGCGCCAGACCGCGGATGACCAGGGTCAGGGTCTGGCTGCCGGCGATGCCGCCCATACTGGCTACCACCGGCATGAGCACCGCCAGGGCCACTATCTGCTCCAGTGCCCCCTGGAACTGACCGATCACCGAGGCGGCCAGGAAGGCCGTGATCAGATTGCAGCCCAGCCAGACGGAGCGGCGACGGGTACTGGTGAGGATGGGCGCGAACATGTCCGCCTCATCGTCCAGACCGGCCATACCCATGATCGCCCGCTCGGAATCGTCCCGGATGCTGTCCATCACGTCGTCCACCGTGATGCGTCCGAGCAGCACACCATCCTCGCTGACCACCGCCGCCGAGAGCATGTCCAGATCCTCGAACTGACGGGCCACCTCCTGGCTGCTCATCAGTACGTCGAGCGGTTTGAACTCGGCGTCCATCACATCCCGCACCAGCTCGTCGGCCATGCTGGTGACCAGCCGGCTCAGGCGCAGTACGCCCTGATAGCGGTTCTCCCGGTCCACCACCATGAGCTTGTCGGTATGGTCGGGCAGATCCTCGAGCAGACGCAGGTAGCGCAGCACCGAGCCGACCTTGACGTCCGCGCGCACCGAGATGTGGTCGATGTTCATCAGACCACCGGCCGAGTCCTCGGGGTAGGACAGCATGTCCGCCAGTTGCTGCCGCTTCTTCACATCCATCGACAGCAGCAGCTGCCGGCCGGGGCCGAAGGGCAGTGCCTGGATCAGGTCCACCAGGTCATCGAGATCCAGCTGGCGCGCGGCTTCGAGCAGCTCGGCGTCGGACATCTCCAGGGCCAGGCTGGCGGCCACTTCCTCACGCAGATGGACCAGGATCTGACCGGCCCGGGCGCTGTCCAGCCGTGACCAGATGCTGCTGCGCTCCCCGGGAGGCAGGGATTCGAGCAGACCGGCAGCCTGGGACGGGTGCAACAGGGCAAAGACCTTCAGCGCCCGCTTGAAGCGACCGGCCTCCAGGGCCTCGCGCACTATGGCGATGGGGCTGATGTCGGTCTCGTCCTCGCTGTCGAGCAGGGCTTCGAGCTGGTTGTCGTCGCTGTTGACCTGCAGGCACTCGGCCAGGGCAGGATCCAGCAGTTCGAGAATGGCCGGCTCTTCGACGTCCCCGATCTGGTCCCAGACGATCTGCTGCTGATCTTCATCAAGCTGCTCCAGCAGCTCGGCGGTTTCCGCCGGCGACAGGTCACGCAGTATCCGGCGCACGCGCTTGAGCTTGCCCTTGGCCAGCGCATCGGCGATGGACTCCTGGGTTTCAGCTGCGACAGGGGTTTCTTCAGTCATGGCGCGTTTCCGTCAGGCGGTGGATCGGTTGACGCGCCACCGCGCCTCCGGGTTACAGGCAGGCGTGGCGGCAAGGCTCCTAAAATACCACAACGGGACGCTCCCAGGCGCGTGGCAGACTGCCCCGGGAACCTGGGCGCCCCCTACTGCGCCCACTCCTCCACTGGCGGACAGGCGCAGAACAGATTGCGGTCGCCATAGACATTGTCGATGCGGTTGACCACCGGCCAGTATTTGTTGGCGGCTACCCAGGGCAAGGGAAATACTGCCTGCTCCCGCGAGTAGCCTCGCTGCCAGTCGCCGGTAAGATCCGCCATGCTGTGCGGAGCCTGACGCAGAGGGTTGTCCTCGGCGTCCCACTGCCCCTGCTCGACCCGGACGATCTCTTCGCGGATGGTCAGCATGGCGTCGATGAACCGGTCCAGCTCCGCCTTCGACTCGCTCTCGGTGGGCTCCACCATCAGGGTGCCGGGGACCGGGAAGGACATGGTGGGCGCATGGAAGCCGAAGTCCATCAGGCGTTTGGCGATGTCCTCTTCGGTGATGCCGGTGGCCGCCTTGAGTGGGCGTATGTCGAGGATGCACTCGTGGGCAACCCAGCCATTGCGCCCGCTGTAGAGCACGGGATAGGCCTGGCCCAGCCGCCGGGCAATGTAGTTGGCATTGAGAATGGCCACCTCCGTGGCCCGACGCAGACCACGACCACCCATGAGCGCAATATAGGTCCAGCTGATCGGCAATATGCTGGCACTGCCCCAGGGCGCGGCACTGACCGCGTCGTTCTCGGGGTCCGGGCCGTCCAGTGGCACCACCACGTGATTGGCCACATAGGGCGCCAGGTGCGCCTTGACGCCGATCGGCCCCATGCCCGGACCACCGCCCCCATGGGGAATGCAGAAGGTCTTGTGCAGATTCATGTGCGACACGTCGGCACCGAAATCCGCCGGGCGGGCCAGACCCACCAGGGCATTGAGATTGGCGCCATCCATGTACACCTGCCCGCCGTACCGGTGCACTATGTCGCAGATCTCGCCTATCCCCTCCTCGTACACGCCGTGGGTCGAAGGGTAGGTGATCATCAGGCAGGACAGGTGCTCGGAATGGGCCTCGGCTTTGGCCCGCAGATCGTCGATATTGACGTTACCCTGCTCGTCGCAGGCCACCAGCACCACACGCATGCCGGCCATCTGTGCCGAGGCCGGGTTGGTACCGTGGGCCGAGGTCGGAATGAGACAGACATCCCGGTGGCCGTTGCCATTGGCCTCGTGAAACTTGCGGATCGCCAGCAGTCCGGCGTATTCGCCCTGGGCACCGGAGTTGGGCTGCATGCAGATGGCATCGAAGCCGGTGATGGCCCGCAGCATGGTTTCCAGCTCGTCGATCAGCTGACGGTAGCCGGCAGCCTGTTCCCGAGGCGCAAAGGGATGCATGCGGGCGAATTCCGGCCAGGTGATGGGAATCATCTCGCTGGTGGCATTGAGTTTCATGGTACAGGAGCCCAGCGGGATCATTGCATGATCCAGCGCCAGGTCGCGGTTCTGCAGCGACTTGATATAGCGCAGCATGGCCGTCTCGGAGTGGTGACTGTTGAACACCGGATGTGTCAGCAGGGGCGAACGGCGCTGCAGCGACAGGGGAATGCCGGTGTCGGCGCCGCGCACCGCCAGATCCAGCGCCTCCACCTCCTGACCATGGGCGTCCCCGGCAAAACACTGCAGCAGGGCCGCCACCGTGGCCGCCGTGCTGGTCTCGTCCAGACTTACTCCCAGGTGATCGGTATCGATCAGCCGCAGATTGATACGCAGGGACCGCGCGCGGCCGACAATCAGCCGGGCCTGGCCCGGCACCCTGAGTGTCAGGGTGTCGAAGAAGTGCCGGTTGCTGCGCGTGATGCCACAGCGTTCCAGACCCAGGGCGAGGATGGCGGTCAGCCGGTGCACCCGCTCGGCGATGGTCCGCAGCCCCTCCGGGCCGTGGTATACCGCGTAGGATCCGGCGATATTGGCCAGCAGTACCTGAGCGGTGCAGATATTGGAGTTGGCTTTCTCGCGGCGGATGTGCTGCTCCCGGGTCTGCAGCGCCATGCGCAGCGCCCGGCGGCCACGGCTGTCCACCGATACCCCGATGATGCGCCCGGGCATGGCCCGCTTGTACTCATCCCGAGTCGCAAAGAAGGCGGCGTGGGGGCCGCCGTAGCCCATGGGGACACCGAAACGCTGGGAGGAGCCGAACACCACGTCCGCGCCCAGTTCCCCGGGCGGGGTCAGCAATACCAGGCTCAGGGGATCGGCCGCCACGCACGCCAGGCCCTGCTGCGCCTGGACCTGCTCGATCAATGGCCGCAGATCGCGGACCTCGCCCCAGGTGGTGGTGTACTGCAACACCGCACCGAATACCGGATGGTCCTGCAACTGCGCGACGTCCCCGACGATCAGCTCGAAACCGAAGGCCTCGGCCCGGGTGCGCACCACCGAGATGGTCTGCGGGTGACAGTCCTGGTCGATGAAGAAGGCATTGCTCGGACTGCGCGCCACCCGCCGCGCCAGGGTCATGGCCTCGGCGGCAGCGGTGGCCTCGTCCAGCAGCGAGGCGTTGGCCAGCTGCATCCCGGTCAGGTCCAGGGTCAGCTGCTGGAAGTTGAGCAGCGCCTCCAGCCGGCCCTGGGAGATCTCCGGCTGATAGGGGGTGTAGGCGGTATACCAGCCCGGATTCTCCAGCACGTTGCGCAGTATCACCGGAGGCAGGATGGTGTCGTAATACCCCATGCCGATGCAGGAGGTGAACAGCTGATTGCCCGCAGCCATCTCGCGCAGGCAGGCCAGCACATCGGTCTCGCTGCGCGGGCCGGCCAGTTCCAGAGGGTTGTTCAGGCGTATGCTGCGCGGTACCGTCTGGTCGATCAGCTCATCCAGCGAACTCAGGCCCAGGGTCTGCAGCATGCTGCGCTGCTCCTCGGCGTCCGGACCTATGTGCCGCCGGATGAAGGCATCCTGCTGCTCCAGCTCGGCAAGACTCCGGGTGGGGTTCATACGCTCACCTCCTATCAATCGGGCCCAGATCCTGTACCGCTGCGCCCGGAGGCGCCGTATCAGAGGCTGGCGAGGTATCCGTCAGCGTCCAGCAGCTTGTCCAGCTCACTGCTGTCGTTCGGTTTGATCTTGAAGAACCAGGCTTCACCGTAGGGATCGGAGTTCACCAGCTCGGGGGAATCGGCCAGTGCCTCGTTGATGGCAACGACCTCACCACTGACCGGCGCGTAGATGTCCGAGGCCGCCTTGACCGATTCAACCACCGCACACTCGTCACCGACAGTCAGCTGGCGGCCGACTTCCGGCAGCTCGACGAAGACCACGTCCCCCAGCGCGTCCTGGGCGTGGTGGGTGATGCCCACGGTGATGGTGCCGTCCGCTTCCTCGCGGCTCCATTCGTGGCTGCTGGCGTAGCGCAGTTCGCTGGGGGTGTTGCTCATCTTCTATGTCCTCGGTGCATGGATGGTGAAGTTCGCTCCGCCTGGCGGATGCGTTCTCCGTTGATTTAAAAGAGTTTTCTGCCGTTGCGCACGAACCCGGGGCGGATTACCTGCACATCGAGCCATTTGCCCCGGATGTCCACCCGGGCGCTGTCACCGGTGTTGCGGGGCACCCGGGCCAGCGCGATGGAACAGCCCAGGGTCGGGGAAAAGCTGCCGCTGGTGATGACACCCTCGCGGTCGTCGATCATGACCTTCTGGCCGCTGCGCAGCACTGCACGCTGCTCCAGCACCAGACCGACCTGCCGGGGCAGATCGCCGGCCTGGCGCTGGCGCTCCAGCGCCCGGCGGCCGATGAAGTCCCGCGTCTCGGGTTCCCAGGCGATGGTCCAGGCCATGTTGGCCGCCAGGGGCGAGGTCTGTTCGTCGATATCGGCGCCGTAGAGATTCAGTCCGGCCTCCAGTCGCAGGGTATCCCGGGCGCCCAGTCCGCAGGGCTTGCAGCCGGCGCCCTGCAGGGCGTTCCAGAAGGCTGCCGCCTCCGCGGCCGGCAGCATGATTTCCAGACCGTCCTCGCCGGTATAGCCGGTACAGGCTATGAACCAGTCACCCTCGGCCTGCCCATGGAAGGGTTCGAGCCGCTCGGCCAGCGCGGCCTGCGCATCTGTCATCACACTGGCGCAACGGCCCCGGGCCAGAGGGCCCTGGACCGCGATCATCGCCAGCTCCCGGCGCTCGGTCACCTCGACCTGACGCCCGGCAGCCTGGCCGCGGATCCATTCCAGATCACGCTGGCGGGTACCGGCATTGACCACCAGCCGGTAGCCGTCGGCCAGGCGGTAGACGATGAGGTCGTCGAGGATGCCCCCGTCCGGGTTGAGCATGGCGGTATACAGCGCCCTGCCCGGCGCCTGCAGACGACCGACGTCGTTGGCCAGCAGGTATTGCAGGAAGGCGGTGGCGTCAGCGCCGGTGATATCCACCACGCCCATGTGGGAAACGTCGAAGATCCCGGCCTCGCGGCGCACCTGATGGTGCTCCTCGATCTGCGAACCGTAATGCAGTGGCATGTCCCAGCCGCCGAAATCGACCATCCTGGCACCGGTGGCCAGGTGACTGTCATACAGGGGTGTGCGCAGACCCATGGCGTTGTTCCTTGTTATCGTCGACCCACTGGCTGATTGTAGCCACAAACGGGGTCCATTGCTCCCTGCGCCGATCCGCATTCAGCGGCGGGCGGAACGTCTGATCAGCACTATCACCGGCGCCAGCCCGACCAGTACCAGGGTCAGCGCCGGCAGGGAAGCTCGTCGCCATTCCCCCTCACTGGTCAGGGCGTGGATACGCACCGCCAGGGTATCCCAGCCGAAGGGCCGCATCAGCAGAGTGGCTGGCATTTCCTTGAGCACGTCGACGAACACCAGCAGCGCCGCACTGAGGATGCCGGGTAGCAGCAGCGGTACATAGACGCGCCAGAAGACCTGCCAGCCGGACTGCCCCAGACTCTGGGCCGCCTCCGGCAGCGACGGCCGGATGCGCGCCAACGAAGTATCCAGGGGACCATAGGCCACCGCCATGAAGCGGATCAGATAGGCCAGCAGCAAGGCGAACAGGCCGCCCAGCAGGACAGGCGCGGGATTGGCCGCCCCCAGCCAGGTGCGCAGGGGCACCACCAGGTTGTTGTCGAGAAAGCTGAAGAAGAACATGATGCCCACCGCCAGTACCGACCCGGGCAGCGCATAACCCAGATTGGCCAGGGCCACCGCACCGCGCACCCGGCGGGTCGGCTGCAGGCGCAGCGCCAGCACCAGCAGGGTGGCCACGACCACCGTCATCAGCGCGGCAATCGCCCCGAGCAGCAGGGTGTTCTGGATCAGCGTCCAGTAGCGGCTGTCCAGATCGGCAATCCCGCTGCTCAACAGCCAGTACAGCAGCTGCCCCACCGGAATGATGAAGGCGATCGACAGCACCAGCAGGCAATAGCCGCTGGCCAGCCAGGCCAACGGCCCCTGCAGCCGGTACAGGGCGCCCTTGCGCGGTTTGTCGTTGGCCGGAAAACGCTTGTTGCGCCCCTGGGCGTGGCGCTCGGCGAACAGGGCGAGAAACACGAACAGCAGCAGCAGGCTGGCCAGCTGGGTGGCGCTCTGCAGGCTGAAGAAACCGTACCAGGTCTTGTAGATCGCCGTGGTGAAGGTGTCGTAATTGAACACCGAAACCGCGCCGAAATCGGCCAGGGTTTCCATGATGGCCAGAGCCGCGCCGGCACTGATGGCCGGCCGCGCCATGGGCACCGCCACCCGCCAGAAACCCTGCCAGGGCGTCTGGCCGAGGATGCGCGTGGCCTCCATCAGTCCCCTGCCCTGGGCCATGAAGGCACTGCGGGCAAGCATGTAGACATAGGGATAGAACACCAGCACCAGGGTGAGGATCACCCCGCCGGTGGAGCGGATCGGTGGCAGCCTGAAGTCATTGCCGAACCAGCCGCGCAGCAGGGTCTGCAGCGGGCCGGCAAAATCCAGCAGCCCGACCATGACGAAGGCCAGGACGTAGGCCGGTATGGCAAAGGGCAGCATCAGTGCCCAGTCGAGCCAGCGGCGCCCGGGAAATTCACACAGGCTGATCAGCCAGGCCAGACTCACACCCAGCAGTATCACCCCGGCCCCGACGCCCAGTACCAGCCACAGGGTATTGCCGATCAGGCGCGCCAGCTGGGTCTGCAGCAGGTGACCCCAGATGGTCTGATCCACGCTCTGCCAGCTGAACAGCAACACCAGTAAGGGCATGAGCACCAGCCCGGCAGCCAGATAGGTGATCAGCTGCCAGCGCAGCTTGTGGGCGGGACTTGGACGGGCCACGCATACTCCCTGTAACGGTAAAAAAAACACGCCCGGCAGAAGCCGGGCGTGCAGTATACAAACAAATGACCGGGGCGGAATCAGTTCCAGCCGAGGCGATCCATCAGCATGATGGCTTCGGGCTGACGACGACCGGCCACCTCGATGTTCACGTTGTCGGCTTTGAAGTCACCCCAGGCAGCCACTTCCGCGGAGGGCTCCAGGGCCTGATTGGCCGGGAATTCCATGTTCACATCGGCAAAGATGCGCTGGGCTTCCTCGGTAGTCATCCATTCCAGCAGGCGGGTGGCCTCCTCCGGATGCTTCGCGTGTCTGGTGACACCGGCGCCGGAGATGTTCACGTGCACGCCGCGGTCTTCCTGGTTCGGCCAGAACAGCTTGACCTTCACATCCGGCTGGGCGTTTTGCAGGCGGCCGAAGTAGTAGGAGTTGACGATACCCACGTCGCACTGACCGGCGTCGATGGCCTGCAGCAGGGCGGTGTCATCGGCAAAGACCGGAGTGGCCAGATTGGCCAGCCAGCCCTGAATCACTTCGGTGGTCTTCTCTTCACCAATGGATTCGAGCATGGTGGCAACCAGCGACTGGTTGTAGACCTTCTTGGAGGTACGCAGGCACACCCGGCCCTTCCACTGCTCGTCAGCCAGGGCTTCGTAGGTGCTCAGCTCCTCCGGCTTCACCCGCTCGGTGGAGTAGGCGATGGTGCGCGCACGCAGCGACAGCCCGGTCCACATGTTGTTGCTCGAACGCAGGTGCTGGGGAATGTTGCCCTCGATGACCTCCGACTGTACCGGCTGGAACAGACCCTGCTCCTCTGCCTGCCACAGGTTGCCCGCGTCCACCGTCATGAACATGTCCGCCGGGGTGTTGGCGCCTTCTGCTCGCAGACGGGCCATCAGGGGAGCTTCACGATCGGTGATGAAGTTGATCTTGACCCCGGTCTTCTCCGTGTACATCTCGAATACCGGCTTGATCAGATGATCCTGGCGGGAGGAGTAGACCACCAGTTCCTTGGCCTGGGCGACGCTGGTGAAGGCGCTCAGGGCCAGACTCAGCACGACGAGATTGCGGGTAAATGACATCTGTGGAAGCCTCGATTAGGGAGTTCGGAAGCCTGGATGATAATGATTTTAATTAAGATCATCAACCAGGCAGCCGGACTTTTTCCTCCTCGATAACCGGGCGAGCCAGCGGCGGCAGCTCGCCTTCGAGCCCCAGCGCCCGCCGGACTATCCCGGCCTTGAGCCCCTGCAGGCCGTCCATCCAGCGCATCCCGGTATTGCGCACCCAGCGCAGCGCCAGCGTATCGGCGTGGAACAGGCGCTCGAAGCCTTCCATCGCCAGCATCATCGACAGGTTGGCTCCCATGCGGCGACGCTCGTAGCGCTGCAATACCGGCAGGCTGGCGAACGCCTCGCCCCGGGTCAGTGCCGCCTGCAGCACCGCCGCCAGCTCCGCCGCATCCAGCAGGCCGAGGTTGACCCCCTGCCCGGCCAGCGGATGGATGCTGTGCGCCGCATCGCCGATCAGCACCAGCCCGGGCTGGGCATAACGCCGGGCATGGCGCTGGCGCAGGGGTATGCAGTGCCGCGCATCGACCTGCAGAATCCGGCCGAGACGCCCCTCGATGGCCGCCTCGATCTCCGCCGCGAAGGTCGCCTCGTCCAGCGCCATGACCCGCCGGGCCTCTTCGGGTACCAGCGACCAGACGATGGAACAGTAATGCCGACCGTCCCTGTCCTGCAGCGGCAGGAAGGCCAGCGGCCCGGCATCGAGGAAGGATTGCCAGGCGGTCTCGGCATGCGGACGCTCGGTCTGCACCGTGGTGACCACCGCATGGTGCAGGTAATCCCATTCGCGCATGGCGAACCCGGCCAGCTCCCGCAGCCTCGAGCGGGCACCGTCGGCGGCCACTATCAGCGGCGCCTGCAGGCGTTCGCCATCGGCCAGTTGCAGTGCCCAGCCATCGGCTTCCTGCACCAGCTGCTCGACCTGCCTGCCACCCAGCAGGCTGACATCGTTGGTGTTCAGACTGTCCAGCAGCGCCTGCTGCACCCGCCAGTTCTCAATGATATGGCCCAGGCGATTCTCACCGACCATGCCGGCATCGAAACGGATTTCGCCGGTGCCTGCGCCGTCCCAGACGCACATGTACCTGTAGGGACTGCGGCAATCGGCCGCGATCCGCTCCCAGGCGCCGAGACGGGTGAGGATGTTCTCCGAGGCGGCGCTCAGGGCGCTGACCCGGGGATCGTAACCCGAGGGCGTGGGGCGGGCCTCGAGGGGCCTGTCCAGCGGCATGGCGTCGAGCAGGGCCACCCGCAGCGGGCTGTCGGCCATGGCCCGCGCCAGAGTGGCACCGACCATGCCGGCGCCGACGACAATCAGATCGTACTGTTGCACCATGGCGCCTCCCGATATCGATTCACTCATCCGCGCAACCCCATGCCCTGACGGGCCAGTCTGGTCTTCAAGGGCGGCAGCAGGTCCATGGCCAGCAGCCCGGCATTGCGTCCGGCCACCAGCACCGGGTTGCGATTGCTGAACAGCTGCGTCAGGTAATGACTGAAGGCCACGGTTGCCGCCTGATCGCCGCGCTGGCCGTCCAGATAGCGCTGCAGTACCGACAGCGAGCCGGGGTGATGTCCCTCGCGCCAGGCCCGCTGCAGCTGGTCGGCCAGAGCCATGGCGTCACGCAGGGACAGGTTGAAGCCCTGTCCGGCAATGGGGTGCAGGCTGTGCGCGGCATTGCCCAGCACCACCAGATTGGAACGTACCTGCTCTTCGGCCTCGATCAGGTTCAGCGGATAGCTGGCCCGCTCGCCGACCCGCAGCAGCGCGCCCATGCGGAAACCGAAGGCCGCCTGCAGGCGCTCGAGAAAGGCCTCGTCCGGCAGCTGCGCCACCTCCTCGGCGACGTCCACCGCCAGGGTCCAGACCAGCGCACTGCGCTGTCCGGACAGCGGCAGCAGGGCCAGCGGCCCGGTTTCGGTGAAGCGCTCGTAGGCCACACCGGCATGCCCATTGGCAGTGGTCACATTGGCAATCACGGCGACCTGCTGATAGGGATTGACCCGGCGATGGATGCCCAGCTGATCCAGCAGTCCTGAGCGGCCGCCGTCGGCAATCACCAGCAGGTCCGACTCCAGCTGGCGGGTACCACCGGACGCCTGCAGGTCCAGCTGATAGCCGCCGGGACGCGGGCGGGCACGGGCAACCCGCGCCGGCGCCACCCACTCGATGGCCTGGCGATCCAGATTGCCCAGCAGCACCTCACCGAGCCAGGCGTTTTCCACGATGTAGCCCAGGGCGGGCACTCCCTCCTGCTCGGCATGCATGCGGGCCGAGCCCGGATGCCCCCGGTCGGAGACGTGTATCTGCCGGATAGGCTCGGCGCGCCGGGACAGCTCCTGCCAGATGCCCAGGCGCTCGAACAGCCGGCGGCTGCCATGGGACAGGGCGGTGGATCTGTTGTCGTAGCTGGGCTGCCAGCCCCCCTCGACCGGCGGCTGGGCCTCGATCAGGCGAATGGCCCAGCCCGACTGGCGGGCACAGTCCTGCAGCGCCAGTGCCAGACTGGCCCCGACCATGCCACCGCCGACGATATTCAGGCTGTAGCTCACGCCGGCACGCTCGCCGCGGTCCGCGCCGCTGCCATCAGCGCCTCGATCTCGTCAGCTTCACGGGGCACCTTGCCGGTGAGGATCTGGTGACCGTCGCGGGTGACCAGCACATCATCCTCGATACGGATGCCGATACCCCGCCACCTGGCCGCCACCTGCAGGTTGTCCGGGGCGATGTAGATACCCGGCTCCACG
Source organism: Halopseudomonas sp. Lyrl_26 (assembly GCF_051948695.1). NCBI lineage: Bacteria > Pseudomonadati > Pseudomonadota > Gammaproteobacteria > Pseudomonadales > Pseudomonadaceae > Halopseudomonas > Halopseudomonas sp. Lyrl_26. Next base: position 378,929 of record NZ_JAYJLH010000002.1, on the reverse strand, counting down.
GTCATCACCATGCCCGGTTCCAGCACCCGCCATTCGCCGCCGACCCGGTACTCGCCGACATCGTGCACATCCATGCCCAGCCAGTGACCGGCGCGGTGCATGTAGAAGGAGCGGTAGCCACCGCTGGCGATGAGTTCCTCGGGATCGCCCGCCAGCAGACCCAGTTCCACCAGCCCCTCGGTGATCACCCGTACGGTGGCGTCATGGGCCTCGTTCCAGGTGCGCCCCGGGCCGATCGCCTCGAAGGCCGCCGCCTGAGCCCTCAGCACCAGATCATAGATGGCCCGCTGTTCCGGGGAGAAGCGGCCATTGGCCGGGAAGGTACGGGTAATGTCACTGGCGTAGCAGTCCAGCTCGCAGCCGGCGTCGATCAGCACCAGATCGCCATCGCGGATCTGCGCGGTGTTCTCGGTGTAATGCAGGATGCAGGCGTTGGCCCCAGCCGCCACTATGGAGGAATAGGCCGGTGCCCGGCTGCCGTGGCGCATGAAGGTGTATTGCAGCTCGGCCTCGAGCTGATATTCGTACATGCCCGGACGGCAGGCCTGCATGGCACGGACGTGGGCCTCGGCGGAAATATCCGCCGCTGCCTGCATCACCCGTACCTCGGCGGCGCTTTTATACAGGCGCATGTCATGCAGCAGGTGATCGAGGGCGACGAACTCCTTGGGCGGCTCGGCACCCAGACGGGTCTTGCTGCGGATGGCCTGGATCCAGCCGGTCAGCTGCATGTCGAATTCGTGATTGGCACCCAGGGCGTAGTAGACCCGCTCGCGCCCTTCGATCAGTCCCGGCAGGATGTCGTCGATGTCGGCGATGGGGAAGGCGTCATCGGCACCATAATCCGCCACGGCGCCGGTCTGGCCGGCGCGGTAACCGTCCCACAGCTCCCGCTCCACGTCCTTCTCCCGACAGAACAGCACGTACTCGCCATGCTCGCGCCCGGGAATCAGTGCCATGACCGCCTCCGGCTCGGGGAAGCCGGTCAGGTACTGGAAATCACTGTCCTGGCGGTAGGGGTATTCGGTGTCCCGGTTGCGTGCGTGAACCGGTGCAGCGGGCAGGATGGCAATGCTGCCCGGCTCCATCTGGCTCATCAGGGCCTTGCGACGACGGGCGTATTCCTGTTTGCTGATGCGCATGGATTCTCCTCAATGCAGTGATGCGGGCGGCTGGTCCTGACTGGCCTCGGCCGGCTGGCACTCACTGAACAACATCAGTACGGCCATGCGGACGTACTCCATGACCTCCATGAAGTCCACCTCGTTGGCCTCGGACTCCTCCAGATCGCTCTGCACCTGGGAGATGGCGGCAAAATCGGCCAGCACGCTGTCGGCCTCCTCGCTCAGGGCCCGTTCACGGGCCACCAGACCGAAGCCGCCGAGGAAACCCTCGCACCACTGACCCAGCGCCTGGGTGCGCTGGTCGATCGGCGCCTCATCGTCGGGCAGCAGCAGCTGCAGATCGAAACCGCTGCCGGCCAGTTGGGCCAGGCTGGAGTCATACAGCTGGAGCAGCAGGACACGGTCCGCCTCACCGGGGGCGCCGCGACCGTCAATGACCTCCCTGGCCACATCCAGCCAGGTGCCATGGTCCAGGCGGCTGCCGGCACTGAGACGGCCCACCAGGTGGCCGTGCAGCTCGGCGGGGTAACCGGCGGCGCCCAGTTGCCGGAACAACTGGTCGAAGCGGTCATAATCAAAAGCGGCAGACATCCGAAGCATATTCTTGCAATCTCTCAGGTCGATGAACCCAGCAGTGTATTCCAGACCGGCGGCATATCCTACCGACCCAGCGTCGCAGCCAACAACCGGCGACCCACGGGAGTTTGACCGCCCCTGCGGGCCACTCTATAGTGAGCTGCACACCGGGATGACAGAATGGCACCCATGGAACAACCCGAAATAACCACCCTGATTGAAAAGGTAGACCGGCTGATCGATCTCTGCGACCAGCTGCAACTGCAGAATCGTCAACTGCTGGCTCAGGAACGCAACTGGCGGGAAGAGCGTCTGCAACTGATCGAAAAGAACGATCTGGCCCGCCAGAAGGTCGAAGCCATGATACTGCGTTTGAAATCCCTGGAGCACGATTCATGAGCCAGCCCCTCACCGTCAGCCTGCGTATTCTGGACAAGGAATATCAGGTCGCCTGTCCCCCTGAAGAACGCTACAACCTGGAGGAGGCTGCCCGTCATCTGGATGCCACCATGCGGGACATCCGCAACCGCGGGAAGGTGATAGGCCTGGAGCGCATTGCCGTGATGGCGGCCCTGAACATCAGCCACGAGATGCTCATCAGCAAGCGCCAACAACAGCAGCTGTCCGGTGAGCAGCAACAGCAGATCAACGAACTGAACCAGCGCCTGGATCAGGCGCTGGCGCGCCACCAGGAATAGTTCGACCGGCGGGTCAGTGGAAATCGGGTGAATATTCTGTATACTCGGTCACATCCCTGGGGTGTTTGCCAGTCGGAGACGTCCCTGAGCCGATACTCCTGCAGAAGGAGGCCACGCGTTGCCGTCAGTGTGCATGTCCGCAAGACGGAAAGCCTAAGCCGGTACCGTGTCCCCCACCTTGAACTTTACGGTTCAAGGGCTAACCTGACAGCGGCGTCCTGGGGATCCATTCAATGAGCGACCCGCGTATTCTGTTGCGTCGCCAGCTGCGTCAGGCCCGACGCGCCCTGACTCCCCGCGAACAACGCACCGCCAGTGAGCAGCTGCTGCGCCAGCTGGTACATCATCCGCTGTTCCGCCGCAGCCGGCATATCGCCTTCTACCTGGCCAACGACGGCGAGATCGATCCGCATCTGCTCATGCAGCGCGCCCGCGAACTGGGCAAGCACTGCTACCTGCCGGTACTGCGCCGCTGGCCAGCCAATCAGATGCACTTCCAGCGCTTGCGCCCGGGCCAGCGCTGGACCACCAACAGATACGGTATCCGTGAACCCCGACCCGACCCCCGCTGGCAGGTCAGCCCCTGGCGCCTGGATCTGGTGCTCATGCCACTGGTCGGCTTCGATGCCCGGGGCAATCGCCTGGGCATGGGCGGCGGCTACTATGACCGCATGTTCGCCTACCGCCGGACCCGCGCACACTGGCCTGGCCCCCGTCTGCTGGGGCTGGCGCACCATTGCCAGAAGGTCGACCAGCTTCCGGTCGCGCCCTGGGATGTCCCGCTGGACGGGATCGTCAGCGATCAGCAGATCATTCTATTGCAGGCAAATGGCTGATCGGTGACTCCGATCGTTCCAGGTAACTCTGGGTGTACCCGGTGGTGACCACCCCCAGGGTGAATATCAAGACGAGAATCCAGATAAGATCCGGCTTGCGGCGCATGACACCTGCTCTCCTTTCCGGCCGACTCCGACCTGAAGCACTCAGACCATGAGACGGAGTCCATTATTATTATCGTTCTGGAACACTTCAAAACTTTGACCGACACCCTATACCCCATCCAGCGGCAAAAATCAACAGATAAGCCCCCGATCGGCTGATAGCCTGCAGCCATCAGTCGACCGGAGGCCGAGCGCAATTCCCGGCGCCGTCATATACTAGCTGGGCCAATGCCAGCTACAGGACGTACCTTCCCACCATGGATGCCCTGCCGCACAAGCCCCAGCCACGACTGTTCCACGCCATTCTGGTGATGGTTCTGCTGCTGTGCCTGGTGATCGGCACGCTGAGCGTCTGGCGCACCCTGGTGCAGAACGAAACCCACCGCCAGCAGGAGCTGCTGCAACAGGAGTTGGAGGGTCTGGCGCGGCAGATGGAAACCCGTTTCGACTACCAGACTGACGCCATCCAGCGCATGGCGCGACGCTGGAGCGACTATCGGCGCCATCCCCCGGCCTGGCAGCGGGACGCCGACGCCCTGCTGGAGGACTTCGACAACATCCAGGCCATCGAATGGCTGGACGCCAGCCATTGCATCCGCTGGATACGCCCATTGCAGGGCAACGAGCCGGCGGTGGAATTCCAGTACCCGGATGACCACCCCAACCTGCCCTATCTGCAGATCGCCCGGGAAAGCGGGCAACCCGTGCTGAGCAACCAGTTCGAGCTGGTCCAGGGTGGCGCCGGGCTGGCCTACCAGATCCCGCTGTATCGCGACGCCGGCGGCAATCCGCAGTTCGACGGCTACCTGATCGCCATCTTCCGCGCGGAAGCGCTGCTGCACAGCCTGCTGGCCGAGCTGCCCACCGCCCACCTGAGCCTGACGCTCGAAGACCAGCGCGGCACCCTGTTCCAGCGCCTGCGCGCCGATACCCACTACAGCCTGCCGCCGGCCCAGGCCCGGGTCCACCTAGGGGACAGCGACAACTTCACCCTGTACAGCTATCCCAATGCAGCAACCCTGCACAACAGCCCGATCCCGACCATCACCCTGATCAGCGGCCTGCTGGCCAGCGCCTTGCTGTGCCACGCGCTCTGGCTGGCCCTGCTGGCCACCCGGCGACTCGAAGCGCTGCAGCTGACCAACCGGACCCTGCAAAGCGAGATCGCCCGTCGCCAACAGGTCGAACAGGTGCTGCAGTCAAGCCAGTCGCGCCTGCAGCTGGTACTGGACATGACCGATTACAGTTACGACGCGCTCTTCATTCTCAACCTGGAACCCTTCGAGATCGTGTACATGAACCGCACCTGCTGGGCGAGTCTGGGATACAGCGCCGAGCAGCTGCGCAATCTGCTAGGTATCTGCCCGGACGATGTCGTGCCCGGCGCGCAGGACTGGCTGGAGACCCTGCGCGAGCAGTCGCGCAAGGGCGAGAGTGCCATCTATCAGCGGCACGCACTCACGCGTACCGGCAAGCTGGTTCCACTGGAGATCAGTGTGCGTCCGATGAAGCGCCTGGGCATCGATTACCTGGTGTGCGTCGGCCGCAACAACCACCAGCAGCTGGAGGTCACGGCGCAACTGGAAAGACTGACCCAGATCGACGGCCTGACCGGGCTGTTCAACCGTCGTTCCTTCGATGCGGCCCTGGCCGCCGAGTGGCGCCGGCTGCAGCGCCAGCAGCTGCCCCTGGGCATGCTGATGGTCGATGTCGATCACTTCAAGCTGTACAACGACACCTATGGCCACCTGGCCGGGGATGATGCCCTGCGCAGTGTCAGCCGGGCACTGCAACAGCATGTCGGCCGTGAAGGGGACAGGGTCTGTCGCTACGGCGGCGAGGAGTTCGCCATTCTGCTGCCGGGTGCCGATATTGCCCAGTGTCGCAAGGTGGCGGATCTGATCCATGCCGAAGTGCGGCAGATGAAGATCCCCCACGTGGTGGAGCCGGAGCGGCGACTGTCGATCAGTATCGGCATCGCCTGCGCCCTGCCCGGCTGCGAGCACCCGCCGGAGAGCCTGGTGCAGGCCGCCGATCAGGCGCTCTATGAAGCCAAGAAGGCCGGACGCAACCGCAGCGCCTGTGCCGAACTGGTGAGTTAACCCAGATACAGCTGGTAGGCCGGGTTGGACGTTTCGTCCCAGTAGGGATAGCCGATGGCATCCAGTGCTTCGGGCACCAGACCGCGCTCGGCCTCCGGCACCTGCAGCCCGACCACCACGCGGCCGTAATCGGCGCCATGGTTGCGATAGTGGAACATGGATATGTTCCAGCGGCCGCCCAGCTTGTTGAGGAAGTTGAACAGCGCGCCGGGGCGCTCGGGGAATTCGAAGCGGTACACCACTTCGTCCTCCACCTGCACCGAGTGGCCACCAACCATGTGACGGATATGCAGCTTGGCCAGCTCGTTGTCGGTCAGATCCAGCACCGGGAACTGCTTCTCCACCAGCCCCGCCACCAGCGCCTCGCGCGGATCCGTCTCCGGATGGGTCTGGACGCCGACGAAGATATGCGCCTCGCGGCTGTCGTGGTAGCGATAGTTGAACTCGGTGATGGCACGCTTGCCGATCGCCTGACAGAAGGCCTTGAAGCTGCCCGGACGCTCCGGAATGGTTACCGCCAGCAGGGCCTCGCGCTGCTCGCCGATCTCGGCGCGCTCGGCCACATGACGCAGGCGATCGAAGTTGATATTGGCACCCGAATCGATGGCCACCAGCACCTGGCCGGTACAGCCCTCACGCTCGACATACTTCTTGATCCCGGCCACACCCAGACAACCGGCGGGCTCACAGATCGAGCGGGTGTCATCGTAGATGTCCTTGATGGCCGCGCACATCTCGTCGGAGGAGACGGTAATCACCTCATCCACGTATTTCTTGCAGATATCGAAGGTGTACTTGCCGATCTGGGCCACCGCCACGCCGTCGGCAAACTGCCCGACCTGACTCAGGGTCACCCGCCGCCCCTTCTGCAGAGCAGTCTGCAGGCAGTTGGAGTCACGCGGCTCGACGCCGATCACCTTGATCTCGGGGCGCAGGTATTTCACATAGGCGGCGATCCCGGCAATCAGCCCGCCGCCGCCCACCGGTACGAAAATGGCATCCAGCCGGCCCTGGTGCTGACGCAGGATCTCCATGGCCACGGTGCCCTGGCCGGCAATGGTGTCGGGATCATCATAGGGGTGGATGAACACCAGCCCCTTCTCCTGCACCTGCTTCTGGGCATAGGCCAGTGCCTCGTCGAAGGCATCCCCGTGCAGTACCACCTTGCCGCCCCGGGCGCGCACGGCCTTGACCTTGATCTCCGGGGTGGTGCGCGGCATGACGATGGTCGCCTTGACCCCCATGTGCCGGGCGGCAAAGGCCAGCCCCTGGGCATGGTTGCCCGCCGAGGCGGCAATCACACCGCAGGCGCGCTGCTCATCGGTCAGGCGCGCCAGCTTGTTGTAGGCCCCGCGAATCTTGAAGGAAAACACCGGCTGCAGGTCCTCGCGCTTGAGCAGGACGGTGTTGCCCAGACGCTCGGAGAGGAAGTTGGCCCGGTGCACGGGGGTTTCCACCGCCACATCGTAGACCGGAGAGCAGAGGATCTTCTTTACATAGTTTTCAAGGGTAGGCATCGCGTTCGGCTTGGCAGGTAAGGGAAAAGAGGCCAGTCTAAACGAATCCGCCTTCCTCCGACTACACGGTATCCGGACGGGATCGTATAATCCCCGGTTTTTCAGCATACAGAGGTATCCGGCATGACCCAGGACGAACTCAAGCAGGCCGTTGGCCAGGCTGCAGTGGACATTCTGCTGCCGCAACTGGAGGACAAGAGCATCGTCGGTGTCGGCACCGGCTCCACTGCCAACTTCTTCATCGACGCCCTGGCCCGCCACAAGGCCAGCTTCGACGGCGCCGTGGCCAGCTCCGAGGCGACCGCCGAGCGCCTTCGCCAGCATGGCATTCCGGTCTATGACCTCAACAGCGTTGCCAGCCTGGACTTCTACGTCGATGGCGCGGATGAGAGCAATCACCATCTGGAGCTGATCAAGGGTGGCGGCGCCGCCCTGACCCGGGAAAAGATCGTCGCCGCGGTGGCCCGGACCTTCATCTGCATTGCCGATCAGAGCAAGCTGGTGGATACTCTGGGCAGCTTCCCACTGCCGGTGGAGGTCATCCCCATGGCGCGCAGCCATGTAGCCCGGGAGATCGTCAGGCTGGGTGGGGATCCGGTCTACCGCCAGGATGTGGTCACCGACAACGGCAACGTGATTCTGGATGTGCACAACATGCAGATCCATGACCCGCGCGGCCTGGAGGAAAAACTCAACGCCATCGTCGGTGTAGTCTGCAACGGGCTGTTCGCCGCACGCCCGGCGGACATACTGCTGCTGGGTACCAGCGAGGGCGTCAAGCGCATGGAACGGGCACGGCCCTGATCAGAGCGCGCAGCCCTTCACTGGCCGGGCATCTCCCGGCAGCCATACCCGGAATGCCGCGCCGTCCAGCGGCGAGGCATCCAGACTCAGACTGCCCCCGTAGCTCTCGATGATATCGCGGACCACGGCCAGGCCTATGCCCTGTCCCGGGTGCGACGCATCCAGGCGCTCCCCTCGGCCGATGACCCGTTCGCGCTGATCCTCCGGCACCCCCGGACCATCATCCTCGACCCAGATTTCCCAGCCACCGGGCAACGCCCGGGCGCTGACGCGGATACGCGACAGGCACAGACGGTAGGCGTTCTCCAGTAAATTGCCCAGCAGCTCCAGCAGGGCACCCTCCTCGATCGGCAGCCGGGTACCTTCGGGCATGTCCAGCTGCAGTGTCACGTCCTTGTCCCGGTAGACCTTGCCCAGCGCCTCGCCCAGCTTGCCCGCCAGCGGCTGCAGGGCCGCACTGTGCCGCACCAGCCCGCTGCGACGCAGACTGGCGCGCTGCAACTGGTAGTCGATCTGCTGACTCATGCGCTCGATCTGATCGCGCAGAATGCGCGCCTGCTCCCGCCCGGCCGGTTGGGCGCGCAGATTCTCCACCACGGTCTGCAGCACCGCCAGCGGCGTCTTCAGACTGTGCGCCAGATCCGCCAGCGAGTCCCGGTAACGGGTACGCTGCAGGCGCTCGCTGTCAATCAGGCGGTTGAGCGACTGGGTCAGGCGGTTCAGCTCCCGGGGATGTTGGTCGCTCAGATGCTCGCGGCCGCCGCTCTCGATCTCCTGCAGCTCCCGGCGCACGCCGCGCAGCGAACCCAGACTCCAGGTCAGTGCCAGCCACAGCATACCCAGCAGCACCAGCAGGCCACCGCCCAGCCACAGGCGCAGGCGCCGACTGAAATCCCGCTGCAGCCCCGCAAATTCACTGGTCGGCAGCATGGTAACGAAACTCAGGGGCAGACCCTGCTCGCCGGACAGCTGCACCTCCACGTCGTAGACGTAGTATTCATTGCCGCGGCGATCACGGATGCGCAGGAAGTCGATGCGGTTGCCGGTATAGAACGGCAGGTAGTGCAGCTCCTCATCGGTGGTGGAGCGCGAATGCCACACGACCCTGCCCTCAGCATCGTGCACATAGCCGAGCAGCTTGGCCTCGGGCAGATTGAATTCCTCGTCGGGCATCTGCTCGGGCATCACCAGCTGACCATCGACCACACTGGCGGCGCCGATCAGGGTCGAGGCGTCCGCCGCCAGTCGCTGCTGCACCACCTGCTCCAGGGTCTGATCGAATACCCTTTCCAGCGCCGGCACCAGTGCCAGCACGAAGAGCGCAGCGAACCCCGCAGCGCTGACGACCAGGCGTGAACGCAGTGAGCGGGTCAACGGCACGGCTCGCTGAACAGGTAACCCTGGCCGCGCACGGTCTCGATCAGGCGCAGATCGCCAGCCGCCTCCAGCTTGCGGCGCAGCCGACCGACCAGCACCTCGATGACGTTGGGATCACGCTCCTCATCATCGGGGTACAGCTGCTCCATGAGCCGATCCTTGGAGACCACCTGCTGATGATGGCGCATCAGATACTCGAGAATCCGGTACTCGAAGGCCGTCAGGGGGACCGCCTCCTGGTCGACCGTAGCCTGGCGTCGATTCAGGTCCAGCACCAGGGGGCCTGCCTGGATCTGCGCCTGAACAAAGCCGGCAGCGCGGCGTATCAGGGCATTCAGACGGGCCTCCAGTTCCTCGAACTGGAAGGGTTTGACCACATAATCATCGGCGCCGGAGGTCAACCCCTCGACCTTGTCCTGCCAGTTGCCCCTGGCCGTCAGGATGAGGATGGGGAAGCTGCGGTCCATGCTGCGCAGCTCGCGGATCAGGTCCAGTCCGCCCATGCCGGGCAGTCCCAGATCGATGATGGCAATATCATGATTATACTGCTGGGCGCGGTACAGCCCCTCCTCCGCATCGGCCACTGCATCGACGACATGCCCCAGCTCCGCAAAACGCGTCGCCAGGTGGTGACGCAGCAGCGCCTCGTCTTCGACCAACAGCAGCTTCATGTCACCCTCCGCGGCAGGACTGACGCATGCGACTCTGCCCGGTCAGTGCCGGGCAGAGTACGGCTAGCGCCGATATCAGAAGTGGTAGTTTAGCCCCAGATAGAGCTGCTCGCTGCTCTTGAGATCAGCCGAGCCGCCTACCGCGCCGCTGCGCGCATTGAGGCTGACATCCGCGCTGGTACGCAGGTAACGATAACCCGCCTCAAGGGAGACCGGCGCATCGAACTGGTGCAGGATACCGGCCTGCAGGCCACCGGCCAGACCCAGATCGCTGTCACGGTGGAAGCCCGGAGAGTCCTGCTCCAGCTTCACCAGACCGGCGGTCACACCACCGAACAGACGGGTGCTGTCGGCGATCGGCAGGAACAGATCGTAGCTGCCGAGCAGGTTCTGCTGGCGCAGTTTGTAGCCATTGCCAGTACCGGAAATGTATTCATAGCTCAGGTACATGCGTCCGGTGTCATCCTGCACACCGCTGCGCACCCCCCAGGTGCTCTCGTTGTTGATGGTGCTGTCCAGGCTACGGGCCAGCGGGTTGCCGGTAAGGCTGCCGGAGCGGTCCATGTTGTTGCTGGTCTCACCCCAGGTCAGACCGACGAAGCTGTCCTGGGCGAATGCCGGCACGCTGGCCAGGGCGATGGCGGTACCGACCGTCAGTGCTTTCAGAGTGTTCTGCATAAGGGCTGTCTCCTTGTAAATGTCGGAATACAGACTGCCTGAGCAGCCCTGAACCGCAGCTGAACACTCGCTGAACCCGGGCTGAACGAGAGCGAGATGCCGCCCGACCGCCAGCGGCGTTTTGCTATATTCCGGACCAACCTCCCGAACCTCGGGCTATCGTGCAGCAGGCATCCCTGTCCGGCTGCCCGCCGCCAGCCTCTCTGCCTGGTATCTACAGAAGCAAGCTATGGAACTCGACATCAACCTCCTTCGGGACAGCCTGCGGCGTGGCAGCAGCGACGAGCTGGCTACTGCACTCAAAGCCCATCATCCGGCCGATCTTGCCGCCGCACTGCAGGACCTCGAACCGTTTGCCGCCTGGGCCATCCTGCATCAGGCAGCCATTCCCCGCCAGGCCGCCGTGTTCGGCTATCTGGAGCCGGACTTCCGCACGCTGCTGGTCAACAGCATCCCGCACCAGGACCTGGCCGCCATCGTCATGCACATGAAAGCGGACGATCGGGCTGACCTGTACCGGCAACTGACCGAGGAGCAACGCGAGACCCTGATGCCCGCGCTGGCCCAGGCCGAGCGCGAAGATATCCGCCGCCTGGCGTCCTACCGTGAAGGCACCGCCGGCGCCATCATGACCTCCGCCTATGCTGCCCTGCCGCCCGACATTTCCGCCAGCGACGCCCTGGCCGTACTGCGCCGCGAGGCCCCGAACAAGGAAACCATCTACCGCGCCTACGTGATCGACAGCCACAGGAAGCTGCTCGGGTCGGTGCGCCTGCAGGACCTGATCACCGCTCCGGCGCAGACCCGGGTGAGCGAGCTCATGAAGAACTGCTCCTACCAGATCCGCGTCGATGAGGATGCGGAGGAGGCCGCCCGACGGATTGCCCATTACGATGTGATAGCGCTCCCGGTGGTGGATGCCGATGATCGCCTGGTGGGCATCATCACCCATGACGATGCCCTGGATGTCCTGCAGGCCGGCGCCACAGAGGACTTCCACCGGGTGGGAACCATTACCCATCTGGAATCCGGCGTCGGTTCCGCCTCCATTCCCATGCTCTACCGGGCGCGGATCGTATGGCTGATGCTGCTGGTCTTCGGCAGCATCTTCTCCGGAGCAGGCATAGCCCATTTCGAGGACACCATAGCCGCCAACCTGGCGCTGATGTTCTTCCTGCCGATCCTGATCTCCTCCGGAGGCAATGCCGGTTCTCAGTCCGCCACCCTGATGATACGGGCGCTGGCAACCGGTGAGATAGGCCTGTCGGACTGGACCCGGGTACTCGGCCGGGAACTGGTGCTGGCGATCCTGCTGGGGGTCAGCATGGCCTGCGCCATCGGGGTGATAGGGGTAGTGCGGGGCGGGCAGCAGATAGCCCTGGTGATCAGCCTGTCGATGGTGCTGATCGTAGTGGTCGGCAGCCTGATCGGCATGTTGCTGCCCTTCCTGCTGAGCCGTTTCCGGCTGGACCCGGCGACGGCCAGCACGCCGCTGGTCACATCCATAGCCGACGCGACCGGGGTGCTCATCTACTTCAGCATCGCCAGCGTGCTGCTGAACATGCCGGCGTAGCGGCAGAGCCCGTGGCGGGGGCAACCCCGCCACGGGCAGGCATCAGAACAGCACGCGGCAGCGGATGGTTCCGTTGACCTCGTTCAGCTTCTTCAGCGCCAGATCGGAATAGGCGGCATCGACGTCGATGACCACATAGCCGACCTTCTCGTTGGTCTGCAGGTACTGACCGGAGATGTTGATGCCGTTGCTGGCAAACACCTGGTTGATCTCGCTCATCACACCCGGAATATTCTGGTGGATGTGCAGCAGGCGATGCTTGCCGGGATGCGACGGCAGGGCCACTTCGGGGAAGTTGACCGAGGTGATGGAGGTGCCGTTGTCGCTGTAGCGCACCAGCTTCTCCGCCACTTCCAGACCGATGTTGGCCTGGGCTTCCATGGTCGAACCGCCGATGTGCGGGGTCAGCAGGCAGTTGTCGATGCCGCGCAGCGGAGAGACGAACTCGTCGTTGTTGGAGCGCGGCTCGACCGGGAACACGTCGATGGCAGCGCCGTTCAGATGCTTGTCCTTGAGCGCCGCGGCCAGTGCGTCGATATCCACCACGGTGCCGCGTGCGGCGTTGATCAGGATGCCGCCCTTCTTCATGGCGCGGATCTGCTGTTCACCGATCATCCATTTGGTGGAGGGGGTTTCCGGCACGTGCAGGGTCACTATGTCAGCGGTGCGCAGCAGTTCGTCGAGGCTGCCCACCTGACGGGCATTACCCAGCGGCAGCTTGGTCACCACGTCATGGAAAATCACATGCATGCCCAGACCTTCGGCCAGTACCGACAGCTGGGTGCCGATGGAGCCATAGCCGACGATGCCCAGGGTCTTGCCACGGATCTCGAAGGAGTCGGTGGCGCTCTTCAGCCAGCCACCGCGGTGGGCCACGGCGTTCTTCTCGGGAATGCCGCGCAGCAGCAGGATGGCCTCGGCCAGCACCAGCTCGGCCACCGAACGGGTATTGGAGTAGGGCGCGTTGAACACGGCCACACCCATTTCACGGGCAGTGTCCAGATCCACCTGGTTGGTGCCGATACAGAAACAACCAATAGCGACCAGCTTGTTGGCATGCTGCAGTACCTCAGCGGTGAGCTGGGTGCGGGAGCGGACGCCGATGAAGTGCGCATCGGCGATGGCCTGCTTGAGCTCCTCTTCAGGAAGCGAGCCCTTGTGGTAGTCAATATTGGTGTAGCCGGCTGCCTTCAGCGTGTCAACGGCAGTCTGATGCACACCCTCGAGGAGCAGGAATTTGATCTTGCTCTTGTCCAGCGAGGTTTTAGCCATGAGTGAGTTACCCGTAATGCTGATGTATGATGGTCCGTCAGGTTTTTCGGCGTTTGCTCAGTCGGACACCTGTTTCGGAAGCCGCACATGCTAACATAATCTCCCTTTTTTCACTGCCCGGACAGCATGAAATCTGTTCAGGCCCAGCTTGAATCCTGTTTGAGAGCGACCATGACCCCAGAAGCCATCATCGAGAACCTGAAAACGCTGCTTGACGCCGACAAGGTGCGTACCGACAGCGAGTCGCTGACCAACTGGGGCCGCGACTGGACCAAGCAGTTCGAGCCGGCGCCGCTGGCCATCGTCTTCCCCCGCAGCATCGAGGATGTGCAGGCTGTGGTGCGATTTGCCAACGAACACAAACTGGCGCTGACCCCCTCCGGCGGCCGCACCGGGCTGTCCGCCGGCGCGGTGGCCGCCAATGGCGAGATCGTGGTGTCCTTCGACTACATGAACCGCATTCTCGATTTCAATGCCTACGACCGCACCGTGACCTGCCAGCCGGGCGTGGTCACCGCCCAGCTGCAGCAGTTCGCCGAGGAACAGGAGCTGTACTACCCGGTGGATTTCGCCTCCGCCGGCTCCAGCCAGATCGGCGGCAATATCGGCACCAACGCCGGTGGCATCAAGGTGATCCGCTACGGCATGACCCGCAACTGGGTAGCCGGGCTGAAAGTGGTCACCGGTACCGGCGAGCTGCTGGAACTGAACAAGGGCCTGATGAAGAACGCCACCGGTTACGATCTGCGCCAGCTGTTCATCGGCGCCGAAGGCACCCTGGGCTTCGTCGTCGAAGCCACCATGCGCCTGGAGCGGGCACCGAAGAACCTCACCGCCATGGTACTGGGCACACCGGATTTCGATGCCATCATGCCGGTGCTGCATGCCTTCCAGAGCAAGCTGGATCTGACTGCCTTCGAATTCTTCTCCGACCGCGCCATGGCCAAGGTGCTGGCCCGGGGCGACGTCCCCGCGCCCTTCGAGACCGACTGCCCGTTCTATGCCCTGCTGGAATTCGAGGCGGTGAGCGAGGAGGTGGCCAACGAAGCACTGGCCACCTTCGAATATTGCGTCGAGCAGGGCTGGGTGCTCGATGGGGTGATGAGCCAGAGCGAGCAGCAGTTGCAGAACCTGTGGAAGTTGCGCGAGTTCATCTCCGAGACCATTTCCCACTGGACGCCCTACAAGAACGACATTTCGGTCACCGTCAGCCAGGTACCGGCGTTCCTGCGGGATATCGACGCCATCGTCGGCGAGCACTATCCGGATTTCGAGATCGTCTGGTTCGGCCACATCGGTGACGGCAACCTGCACCTGAACATCCTCAAGCCCGACGCCATGCCCAAGGAAGAGTTCTTCGCCAAGTGCGCCAGCGTCAACCAGTGGGTGTTCGATATCGTGCAGAAGTACAACGGCTCCATCTCCGCCGAACATGGCGTGGGCATGACCAAGCGCGACTACCTGGGCTACAGCCGCAGCGCCGAGGAAATTGCCATCATGAAGGCGGTCAAGGCGGTGTTCGACCCCAACGGCATCATGAACCCGGGCAAGATCTTCGCCTGATGCACCACCCGCTCTCGGGGCCGGTGCCAATCGCCGCCCCGATGGGCCCGGCTCGAGACAATGACCATGACCTACCAGCACCAGTACACCGACGGCAGCCCCTTCCCCCACGCGCTGGGCAAGGTGGTCTGCGTGGGGCGCAACTACGCCGAACATGCCCGGGAGCTGAACAACCCGGTACCCAGCGAACCCCTGCTGTTCATCAAGCCGGCCACGGCAGTGACGCCCATGGCCGAGCCGATCCATCTGCCCCGTGGGCGCGGCGCGGTGCACTACGAAACCGAGATCGCCGTGCTGATAGGTGCGCCCCTGTCGGGCGTCGTCAGTGATGCCCAGGCCAGCGCCGCGATTGCCGGTATCGGCCTGGCCCTGGACCTGACCCTGCGCGAGCTGCAGGATCAGCTCAAGGCCAAGGGTCACCCCTGGGAGCGTGCCAAGGCGTTCGATGGGGCCTGCCCGCTGTCACCCTTCCTGCGGCCCGACGCCGTGCCGGCGCTGGACAGCATCGGCCTGCAGCTGCGGATCAACGGCGAGCTGCGCCAGGACGGCAGCAGCGCCGAGATGATCACGCCGATTGTCACATTGCTGCAGCATATCGCCGGTATCTTCACACTGCTGCCGGGGGATGTGGTTCTGACCGGCACCCCCGCGGGCGTCGGTGTGTTGCAGCCCGGTGATGAACTGGCGCTGGACATTCCCGGGGCGCTGCAACAGTCGGCCTGTGTTGCCGACGACTGACCCCGGGAACCCAAGGCCCGATCGCCCCTCAAAGGGCTGTCTGAAATCCTGGAGTACACCCTTGAAGCGTTTTCTGCTGTTGCTCGCCATCCTGCTGGCGCTGGCCGGTCTGACCCTGCATCAAACCCAGCTGCCGCTGTATCTGTGGTACCAATGGCAATTGGCTGGTCGCGAGCTACCGCCCCAGGCGGTGGATCTCGGTCGCTATCGCGTCGATATCGACGCGCTGGTGCTGGAGGGGGTAGAGGATGATCTGTCGGCACTGACCTACAACGCCGAACGCGACACGCTTTTCGCCCTGCTCAACGGCGACCCCTATCTGCTGGAGCTGAGCCTCGATGGCGAGGTGCTGCGCCGTGTGCACCTGACAGGACTGCAGGACATGGAAGGCCTGACCCACGTCGGCGGAAACCGTTATGTCGTGGTCGAGGAGCAGCGCCAGCGCCTGCACCTCATCGAGCTGCCGGAAGCAGCCACCGAGCTGGATCTCAGCCAGGCGCCGCAGCTGACGGTGGCCATGGATGAAGGTGACAACAAGGGCTTCGAAGGTCTGTCCTGGGACAGCAAGCGCCAGCAGCTGCTGGTAGTGCGCGAGCGGGATCCGCTGAGGGTGCTGGTGATAGAGGGTTTCGTCACTGATGACGGCCAAGGCAACATAAGCATCAGCGAGAAGCCACTGTTCAATCAGCAGACCCTGAAGCTGAGCGACCTGTCCTCTGTGGTAGCGGATGAGACGAGCGGCCACCTGCTGCTGCTCAGCGATGAGTCACGCATGGTGGTGGAATATGACCAGCAGGGTGTGCCGGTGAGCATGCTGGGCCTGCGCCGCGGCTCCCATGGTCTGGCCCGCAGCATTCCCCAGGCCGAGGGACTGGCGATAGATTCACAGCGGCGCGTCTATATCGCCAGCGAGCCCAACCTGTTCTATCGCTTTGTACCCGAGGGTTGGTCGCAGGACTGAACCTGCTGCTGCAGCAGCTGCTCAAGCTGCGCCAGCTCGGTCTCGTTGAATACCTGTACACCCTGGCCCCGCAGGGCGGCGGCGGCCACACCCTCGCCGGGCACCCGGGTGCCACTGAAACTGCCGTCATAGGTCTCGTGATTGCCACAGGAGGGACTGCGCGCCTTGAGCACGGCAAAGCGGATGCCATGTTCCCGAACCAGGGCCAGCGCCGTCTCCGCTCCGGCGATAAAGGCCGCGGTGACATCGGCGCCATGGATGTCGCGTACCGGCACACGCCCCTCCAGCACCGCAGCGCCCTGCCCTCCGGGGATCTCCGCCGGCGGTCTCGGGGTCGGCAGCCCGCCGCTGACCTCCGGGCAGACCATCACTATCCGGCCCTCCGCCCACCAGCGCTGCAGCAAGGCGTGACAACCGGCACCGGTGCCGTCGTAACGCACCGGCTGATCCAGCAGACAGGCACTGACCAGAATCTTTTCCATGCAGGGTACGCTACAGGCTCGGGGCTGCCTGCTGCAAGGCTGGCGCGGACCCGCCTGTCAGCGCAGCAGCGGGTTGTCCGGACGCCGGCGGAACCAGCCGACCAGACTGGCCCGGTGACGGCGGGCCGGCAGCACCTCGTGGAGGATACTGTCGCTCATGAACACCGCCAGGATGCCGGCGCGGGGCGCCACATCCACGGAGCCCTCCGGCAGATGCAGGCGCAGCTCGCCGCCATCCCCCGGCTGCCACTGACTGTTGAGGTAGAGCACCACCGACACGGTGCGCAGGGGATTGTCCTTGAACCTGTCCAGATGCCGGCTGTAACCGGCCCCCGGCGGGTACAGCGCGTAATGGGTCTCGTAATTGTCCAGACCCAACAGCAGGGTGCGGTTGAGGGTCAGACGCAGTCTGGCCATGGCCTCAACGTAGGCGTCTTGGGCGGCACAGGGCGGGCAGTCATCCAGCCAGCGGATATGGTCCCCGCGGATCTCCGGCACCACCTGACGCTCGCCGGCCCGGCCCACGGCGGCCGGGCGCAGGGCCTCATCCTGCCAGAGGGCCCGACAGTTGCGTTCCAGTTGGTCGAGCACCTCGGGGGCGAGGCCGCTCTCGGCCACCGCCCAGCCCTGCTCGGCCAGCAGATCGGCAATCGACAACAGACGGTCTGGCACCGCAAAGGGGAACTCGGGCATCATCTTCATACTCAAATCGGGACTGGAAAGGCGTTGGCTGACGGACGCCGGTCAACGGAAAAGACCCACCGGACTGGGCGGCGCTCAGTGTAAACCCGGATAAAAGTTGCTGAAAACACCCCTCTGTCATTAATAGTGAGTCCACATGCATTTCACCCTATTGCGCTTGCCCCTCGGCCTGTTCCTCGGTCTGCTGCTGACCAGCCTGAACGCCCTGGCCGATACCGGCCGCCTGTATCAGGCCAGCGGCATGGCCCAGCACCAGGAGCACTTCCAGGCCGCGCTGGCCAAGGCCCAGCAGCAGTATGGCGCCCAGCTTCCACCGGCGGTACGCGACACCCTGCAACGCAACAGCAGCCAGCGCTTCGAATTGCGCGGCATGCATGACCGGGCGCAGACGCGGCTGGCACTCGAGCTGGATGAGGGGCATATGCGCCAGGCCCTGGAATTCTTCGACAGCACCCTGGGCCGGAAGATAGTGCAGATCGAAACCAACGCCAGCTCGCCGGCCTCGGTGGCCGCCATGCAGGGCGGTCTGCCGGTGATGCAGCTGAGCCCCGAGCGGCGGGCGCTGATCGATCGTCTGGCCAGCCAGCTGCCGGCGCTGGAAATGGGCGTCGAGGTTTCCACTGCCCTGACCGGCCTGGCGGCCCAGAGCGCCAACGACCTGCTCGGTGGCCTGCTCGGCACCGCCCAGGCGGCCAGCGATGGCGGCCGCGAGCGCCTCCGTCAGCAGATGCGCCCGGAACTGCCCAATACCCTCGCCTATATCTACCGGGACCTGTCTGACGCCGAGCTGACCCGCTTTGCCGACTGGAGCGAGTCGGCGGCTGGCCGCGCCTTCTACCGCGCCACCGAGCGGGCGGTGCAGGACGCCCTCAATCCCTGATCGACTCCTGCAGTATCGCCCGGCGATACCGCAGCACCTTCGTCAGTACCCCAGGCGCTCGCCCAGCCAGTCCAGATAGCGCTGGCGGAAGTCGGCCTTCTCATTGGCCAGGTGGTGCCTGGCATCGGCCAGGTAGAGCAGTTCCGGATCGTCGAACTTGTCCTGCAGAACACGGATATTGTGCTGCCAGTCCACGGTGCCATCGGCCTGGCCCTGCACTATCAGCGGCCGGTGGTCAGCCGGGACCGCCGCCTCGATATGGGGAATCCACTTGTCCAGCGCCTGCACCCAGGCCACCGGCAGCACCTGCGGCTGCAGCGGGTCGCGCTCACGGATGAAGGCTAGAAATTCCTCGTCCGTGGAGTTGTCAGTGAAGCGCCGCCCCAGCTGCTGAATGAAACCGCCGAGCAGTTTCAGACTGAACTGGGAAACGCCCCATTGCCGGGGGCGTACCAGGGGCGCCATGAGGATGGTGCGCCCGCTCTGCTCGGGGACCTCCCCGTGCAGCAGACGGTCAATGAGGATGGCACCGCCGGTACTCTGGCCCAGATAGTGCCAGGGTGCGGGCAGTTTCCACAGCCCCGCATGCTCGATCACACCATCCAGCACCTGCTGATAGCGCAGGAAGCTGTCGATACTGGCCCGCTCGCCACTGGACAGACCATGCCCCGGCAGATCGAAGGCGAGCACCGCCAGACGCTGCTCCAGCGCCCAGCGGATCACGTGCCGGTAGAGTCCCATATGGTCGTAGTAGCCATGCAGGATGAACAGGGTGCCCCGCGGAGCGGAGGGTCGCCAGACCTGCAGAGCCACATCGAACCCGTCCACCCGGATGCGTCCCAGATGCTGCTGTACCTCGTCACTGAAGTCGATTCCGTAATAGGCGGCGTACTGCCTGGCCTGGGGATTGATGGGCCGATCTGCCTCCAGTTGCGGTAACTGCGCGACCAGTTCCTCGAAAAACGTTTGATTCATCCAATGGGCCTTGTGACGGTTTTTTTCCGCATCGGTAGCGAATTACCCTGCCAAACGGGTAAAAGTCTGCTGAATTGCCTTGTCTGCCGAACAATTCATTGTAGTGAACATGCTTTGCAATGAATCATCGTGTAACATGCTGCGTCTCGAAATGTCACGTCCTTATGCGCCATGGCGCAGTTTCTCCGAAGAGTGAGGGGTTTTCATGAGTGATCGCATCCAGGCTGGTAATCTCCAGGTTGCCAGGGTTCTTTATGACTTCATCAATGAGCAGGCCATTCCCGGTACTGGCGTTGACGTCACCGCCTTCTGGAACGGTGTGGACACGCTGATTCACGATCTGGCACCGAAAAACCGCGCATTGCTGAAAAAACGTGACGACCTCCAGGCCCAGATCGACGCATGGCACCAGCAGCGCGCCGGCCAGGCCCATGATGCCGCCGCCTATAAGGCCTTCCTGCAGGAGATCGGCTATCTGCTGCCGGAACCGGCCGACTTCAAGGTTACCACCCAGAACGTGGACGAAGAGATCGCCACCATGGCCGGTCCCCAGCTGGTGGTGCCGATCATGAACGCCCGCTTCGCGCTCAACGCCGCCAACGCCCGTTGGGGGTCGCTGTACGATGCTCTGTACGGCACCGACGCCATCAGTGAAGAAGGTGGCGCCGAGAAGGGCCCGGGCTACAACCAGGTACGGGGCGACAAGGTAATTGCCTATGCCCGCGCATTCCTTGATGAGGCAGCGCCCCTGGCCAAAGGTTCCCACAGCGATGCGACAGCCTATGCCGTCGTCAATGGCCAGCTGCAGGTCAGCCTCAAGGACGGCAGCCAGACCGGTCTGGCCCAGCCTGAGAAGTTCATCGGCTACCAGGGTGATGCCGCTGAGCCCAGCGCCGTTCTGCTGAGGAACAACGGTCTGCACTTCGAGATCCAGATCGATCGCAGCAGCCCGATCGGCCAGACCGACGCCGCCGGGGTCAAGGACGTGCTGATGGAAGCCGCCCTGACCACCATCATGGACTGTGAAGACTCGGTTGCCGCCGTCGACGCCGACGACAAGGTACTGGCCTACAGCAACTGGCTGGGCCTGATGAAGGGCGACCTGGCCGAAGCCGTGAGCAAGGGTGGCAGCACCTTCACCCGGACCATGAACCCGGACCGCACCTACACCGCCGCCGACGGCAGCGAGCTGAGCCTGCACGGCCGTTCCATGCTGTTCGTGCGCAACGTCGGCCACCTGATGACCAACGATGCCATCCTCGACAAGGACGGTAACGAAGTGCCTGAAGGCATCATGGACGGTATCGTCACCAGCCTGATTGCCATCCACAACCTCAAGGGCAACACCAGCCGCCGGAACAGCCGCGCCGGCTCGGTGTACATCGTCAAGCCGAAGATGCACGGCCCCGAGGAAGTGGCCTTCGCCAATGAGCTGTTCAACCGGGTGGAAGATCTGCTGGGCCTGGCCCGCAACACCCTGAAGATGGGCATCATGGACGAGGAGCGTCGCACCACCGTCAACCTCAAGGCCTGCATCAAGGCGGCCAGCGAGCGCGTGGTGTTCATCAACACCGGCTTCCTCGACCGTACCGGTGACGAGATCCATACCTCCATGGAGGCCGGCCCCGTGGTACGCAAGGCTGCCATGAAGGCCCAGAAGTGGATTGCTGCCTACGAGGACTGGAACGTCGACCACGGCCTGAACCTCGGCCTGTCCGGCCGCGCCCAGATCGGCAAGGGCATGTGGGCCATGCCGGACCTGATGGCCGCCATGCTGGAACAGAAGATCGGCCACCCGATGGCCGGTGCCAACACCGCCTGGGTACCCTCCCCGACTGCTGCCGCGCTGCACGCATTGCACTACCACAAGGTCAACGTGTTCGAGCGTCAGAAGGAACTGGCCAAGCGCCCCTTCGCCTCGGTGGACGATATCCTGACCATTCCGCTGGCCCAGGACACCAACTGGAGTGCCGAGGAGAAGCAGAACGAGATCGACAACAACGTCCAGGGCATCCTGGGTTACGTTGTACGCTGGATCGATCAGGGCGTGGGCTGCTCCAAGGTGCCGGATATCAACGATGTCGGCCTGATGGAAGACCGCGCCACCCTGCGTATCTCCAGCCAGCTGCTGGCCAACTGGCTGCGCCACGGCATCATCACCCGGGAACAGGTGATCGAGAGCATGCAGCGCATGGCCGAGGTGGTTGACCGGCAGAACGCCGGTGACCCGGCCTACCGCCCGATGGCACCGAACTTCGATGACAGCGTTGCCTTCCAGGCCTCGCTGGAACTGATCCTCGAAGGCACCAAGCAACCCAATGGCTACACCGAGCCGGTCCTGCACCGTCGCCGCCGCGAGTTCAAGGCACGCTTCGGCTGCTGAGAACCCGCGTAACAGCAAAACCCCGGCTCATGCCGGGGTTTTGCGTTTCCGGTACCATCAATGAACGGCAGCCCAGCGCTCCGGTCTGAACCTGCATGACTATGGAATCGCTGATCGACCTGCTGCAGTGGCCGGCCATGCTGGTCACCCTCATCGCCGCCTGGCTGGTGGGCTCGCGCCACCGCGCCCGCCGCTGTGCCGGCTTCCTGTGCTTCATACTGAGCAATATACTCTGGGTCACCTGGGGCTGGCACAGTCAGGCCTGGGCGCTGATAGTGCTGCAGCTGGGGCTGTTCGCGATGAATCTGCGCGGCACCCGGAAGAACGCCGCCCCTCCCGGAAACGCGCGATGAACCTGAAAAAGGCCGCTTATCAGACTGTGTGAAAACACACTGACAGGCCCTGGAGCAAACGCCCCGACTTGTTCGGGGCGTTTGTTTTTGTGCTGAAAAAGGCTCTTCAGCCCATCAGCTGCATCATTTTCCTGGTACCCAGTACGCTGATCGCCCGCTTGAGGTTGTATGCGGTCACAGCCAGGGCCATTTCGGCTCTCGTCCCTTCAAGTTGCCGCAGCAAGAACCGTCCGTTCCCAAACAGCCATTGTTTGAGATTGCCAAACGGATGTTCCACGAGACGTAGCGGCGCTTGGCCGTCGTACATTGGGCCTTCAGCGCGCATCTGGCACTGTCGCTGATTGCTGCCTGGTAGATCCGGTCGCCTTTGTAACGCTGCTTCAGGGTTAGCCACTGGCCTGCTGGACACTGGTACCGATCCTGGTCAGCATCGTAGGTAAAGTCTTGGCGGTTGAATAATGCCTCTGCGCCTGGGTTCGAGGTTCGGTTTGGCGGCACGTACGCGGTAATGGAGGCGTCCTCACACGCTTGGAACTGCTGGCCGTTTGAGTAGCCCATGTCCGCTGTCACGGTCAGAGCAGCTTGCCCAAGTTCGGCCTTGGCCGCTTTAGCCATGGGGTCAAGCTGTTTTCGGTCATCACCATCTTGCGTTACTTCATGATGCAAAATCAGGCAGTGTTTTGCATCGACAGCGGTCTGCACGTTATAGGCAACACGCCCCCCCTTGGGCGTGCGCATCATTCGGGCATCGCTTTCGTGCGTGTTGAATTGCTCCAGCCCCATCGATTGCATCAAGGCTTGGCAACTGCGGTTGTCTTGCTGTTTGGCCTCTGTGGTGATAGGTGAAGCACTGCTGCCGGGTGACGACAGCAACGCCTTCATGCAGGACCTGCAGACCTCGCTGGAAGGCCTGCTGGCTCAGTGCATCACCAAACGGGATGCGCGCTGGGAGGATGAGTAAGTTGCGTCCACGGTGGCAGCGGCGCACCGCCCTGCCACCCGTGAGCCGCTAGAGCGCGATGGGCTTGGTCACCCGATCCACCAGATAGACCAGACTGTGATAGTCGACGCCGCTATGGCTGGATAAGCCAATCTCGCAGGTACGGCTGGTTGATACCCCCTCGCTGCAATGCTGCACCACCGGCTTTAGCGTGCGCAGTGCATGATCATTCAGCTCGGGCAGGTTGAAGCCCTTATCGCCGGCAAAGCCGCAGCAGTGAATCCCTTCCGGCACCACGACGTTGGTACTGCAGCGCCGGGCGATCTCGATCAGCGCCTGCCCCTCGCCCAGATGCTGGGTACTGCAGGTTACGTGCACCGCGACCGCCCCGGCCTGGGGAGTGAACTCCAGCCGCTGGAACAGATGGGTGCGGATAAAGCGCACCGGATCAAGGATATCCAACCCATCGGCCTCGCCATTGATCAGACTCAGCGTACAGGGGCTGGTGTCGCAGTAGATCGGATACTGACCGTTGCGGCTAGCCTCGCGCAGCGCTGCAAGCAGCTCATTGCGCTTGGCCTCGGCCTGCTCGGGATAGCCCTTGGAGGCAAACGGCTGGCCGCAGCACAAGCCATCGAGCTGCGCCGGCAGTACCACTTCATAGCCCGCCTTTTCCAGCAGCGCCCGGGTCTTGTCGATCAGCGGCATCTGCTCGCTGTCGCTGCGCGCCGGCCCCATGCTGCGCGAGATACAGGCCGGCAGGTAAACCACCCGCGGCTTGCCGCTTTGCCATTGATCGAGCGGCGGAATCAGCTTGACCGGCTGCGGCATGGCCGGCGTCCAGCTCGGCAGACGTTCGCCAGACAGCTTGCGCGCGCCCTCGCTCCAGCGCTGCAGACGCGGTGCGCCGAGCAGGCGGTGGGCCAGATCTGCGGCGCGCAGGGTAAACCGCACGCCCTTGAGTGCACCGGCAAAGTGCTTGGCCAGCCAGTTGGCGCGCTCCGGGTAAGCCGCTTGCGAGGCGCGCAGCTCACGCACCAGATCGCCGGTATTGATGCCCACCGGGCAGCGCTCGGCGCACAGGCCGGTCGCGGCGCAGCTGTCGATGCCCTGATATTGGTAAGCGGCTTCCAGCTCACGGGTATCGATACCCGCGCGCTTTTTTGCCTGAATATCGCGCCAGATGACGATGCGCTGGCGCGGCGTCAGGGTCAGACCGTTGCTCGGACAGACCGGCTCACAGAAGCCGCACTCGATGCACTTGTCGACGATGTCGTTCGCGGCCGGCAGCGGCTTGAGGTTTTTCAGGTGAATCTGCGGGTCATCGGACAGCACCACATCCGGGTTCAGGATGCCCTGCGGGTCAAGCAGCCGCTTGATGCGCCACATCAACTGATAGGCGTCGCTGCCCCACTCCTTTTCAACGAACGGCGCCATATTGCGGCCGGTGCCGTGCTCGGCCTTGAGCGAACCACCGAACTCGATCGCGACCAGTTCGGCCACATCGCCCATGAACACTTCGTAACGGGCGACCTGCGCCGGGTCCTCAAAGCCCTGGGTAAACACGAAGTGCAGGTTGCCCTCCAGCGCATGGCCAAAGATGATCGCCTCGTCGTACCCGTGCTTCTCGAACAATTCGATCAGCCGGTGTACACCGGCCGCCAGTTGCTCGACCGGGAAGGTGACGTCTTCGATGATCACGGTGGTTCCGGTCGCGCGCACTGCACCAACCGCCGGGAAGGTGCCCTTGCGAATCGCCCACAGCTGTCCGGAGACCGCCGGATCTTCGGTAAAGTCCACCTGCTGCTCGACCGGGAACGGGGCCAGCGCCGCGCGGATCTGCGCCAGTTGCTCGTGCAGCAGCGACTGACTGGCGGCGCGCGACTCGATCAGCAGCGCACAGGCGCCATCCGACAGCGCAGCCACCCAACCCGGCAGCCCCGGCTGATCCTGCACCGAGCGCAGACTGCGGCGATCCAGCAGCTCCACCGCTGCCACCGGCTGCTGCTTGAGCACCGGTACTGCGCGGCAGCAGGTGTCCACATCCGGAAACACGATCAGCGCACTGGCCTTGTGCGGGTATTCGGGAACGGTGTTGTAGGTCACCGAGCTGATAAAACCGAGGGTGCCTTCAGAGCCGACCATCAGGTGGGTGAGGATATCCAGCGGATCGTCAAAATCGACCAGCGCGTTAAGCGACAAACCGGTGGTGTTCTTCAGCCGATACTTGTGGCGAATCCGCTCGGCCAGCGCGGTATTGGCGCGGGTTTCGCGGCCCAGCTCGGCCAGTTGCTCAAGCAGCGCGCCGTGACTTTGGCGGAACGCCGCCACACCGCGTTCGTCTTCGCTGTCCAGCACGGTGCCATCGGCCAGCACCACGCGCATACCAGCCAGCGTCTGGTAGCTGTTCTGCGCCGTGCCACAGCACATGCCGCTGGCGTTGTTGGCAACAATGCCGCCGATCTTGCACGCGTTGATCGAGGCCGGGTCCGGCCCGATCCTGCGCCCCAGCGGCGCCAGTACAGCGTTGGCCTGCGCGCCGATTACGCCAGGCTGAAGGCGAATCTGATTACCACCGTCGCGAATCTCCCGACCGTTCCAGTAATCGCCCAGCACGATCAGTACCGAGTCACTGATCGCCTGTCCGGACAGACTGGTGCCCGCCGCACGGAAAGTGACCGGCACCTTATGCCGGGTGGCCAGATGCAACAGACGCACCACCTCTGCCTCCGACTCGACCCGCACCACCAGCTTGGGAATCAGCCGATAAAAGCTGGCGTCGGTGCCAAAAGCCAGGGTCGACAGCGGATCGTCGAACAGACGCTCGGGCGGAATCAGACGACGGGCACCGGTCAGAAAGTCGGCAGGCAGGCTCATGCTATCTCCGTATTACTTGCTCAGATGCTGCAGTTCACGCACCAGCAGATCGGCGTTGATCTCACTGATGGATTTGGCACCGGTCAGTACCATTGCCACCCGCATCTCTTTTTCGATCAGTTCCAGCAGATTGCTCACGCCCGCCTCACCATCAGCCGCCAGCGCGTAGATAAAGGCGCGGCCGAGCATGGTGCAGTCGGCGCCGAGCGCCAGCATACGAACGACGTCCAGACCTGTGCGAATACCCGAGTCGACCAGAATCTTCAGGTCACCTTTAACCGCATCGGCAATCGCCGGCAGCGCTCGCGCGCTGGACAGTACGCCATCGAGCTGACGGCCGCCGTGGTTGGATACCACTATACCGTCGGCACCAAAGCGCACCGCATCGCGGGCGTCTTCCGAATCGAGAATGCCCTTGATCACCATCGGGCCGTCCCAGAAGTCACGAATCCACTGCAGATCTTTCCAGGAGATGGACGCATCGAAGTTGGCACCCAACCAGCCCATGTAGTCTTCCAGGCCTGTCGGATTGCCCCGGTAGGCGGAGATATTGCCCAGGTCGTGCGGTTTGCCGAGCAGCCCCACATCAAAGGCCCAGCGCGGATGGGTCACAGCTTGAAGGTAACGACGCATCGCGGCGTTCGGGCCGCTCATGCCCGAGTGCGCGTCACGATAGCGCGCACCGGGCACCGGCATGTCGACGGTGAACACCAGGGTGGTCACGCCGGCGGCCTTGGCGCGCTCCAGCGCATTCTTCATGAATCCGCGATCCTTCAACACATAGAGCTGAAACCACATCGGGCGACTGATCGCCGGTGCCACTTCTTCAATCGGACAGACCGAGACGGTCGACAGGGTAAAGGGAATGCCCTTGTCAGCTGCTGCGCGCGCCGCCTGCACTTCACCGCGACGGGCGTACATGCCGGTCAGGCCGACCGGTGACAGCGCCACCGGCATGCTCAGGGCTTCATCGAACAGACGGGTTTCCAGGCTCAGCTCCGACATGTTCTTCAGCACCCGCTGCCGCAGGGCAATACCGGCCAGATCCTCGACGTTCTTCTTCAACGTGTGCTCGGCATAGGCCCCACCGTCGATATAGTGAAACAGAAAGGGCGGCAGCCGGCGCTGGGCGGCGGCGCGGTAATCGGTCGAGGCAGAAATGATCATCAGCAAACTCTCATCGGTTCTTCAACGGGCAACGCCCCGGCAGCCAGGGCCGGAGCGCGAGCAGTCAACACATCAACCAGCCATCAGCGGATCGCTGACACCCAGCACATAGGCAGCAAACAGCGCAATCACACCAGTCATCAGCACATAGTACAGAGTCGGCCAGACAGTCCGGCGCAGGGTGGTGCCCTCACGGCCGAGCAGGCCCACAGTTGCCGAGGCAGCCACCACGTTGTGGATCGCCACCATGTTGCCGGCAGCAGCACCCACGGCCTGCACCGCCACGATCAACGCGGTCGACAGGCCAAGGTTGCTGGCCACGCCAAACTGAAACTGGCTGAACATCATGTTCGAGACGGTATTGGAACCCGCGAGGAACGCGCCCAATGCACCGATGGTCGGCGCCAGCAACGGGTAGATGCCACCGACGCTGTCGGCCACATAACGGGCCATCAGAATCGGCATGCTTGGCAGGTCAGCCGCGTTCACTCCGGAGTTGATCAGGATACGCACCATCGGCACGGTAAACAGCAGCACAAAACCGGCACTCAGCAGCACGCCACCGGACTCGCCAAGCGCCTTGCCCAGCTCACGGACCTTCATGCGATGCAGGAAGAAGGTCGCGATCACCACCATGACCAGGATGCCGCCCGGCAGATAGAGCGGCTGAACCCCACCGCTGACACCGGTCTCACCAAGAATATCGGTAAAGTTGATGGCCACCGACCTGAACGCGGTGCTGACCTCGGGGAACACCCGGCTGATCACCAGCAGCACACCGACCAGCAGGTAGGGCAGCCAGGCACGGAAGCTGCTCATGGGGCGCGCAGTCAGCTCTTCCAGCTTCATCTCGACCGTGCCCATCCAGGCCTCCGGCCAGCTGTCGCGGGGCGCAAAGTCCCACTGACGCTTGGGTACCAGAAAACCGAAACGCGCGGCGCTGGTCACCACTGCCAGACCGACCAGACCACCGATCAACGACGGAAACTCGGGGCCAAGCAACAGGCCGCTGATGAGATAGGGAATGGTCATCGACAGGCCGGCAAACAGAGCAAACGGCAGCACCTCGAATACCGCGCGCCAGCTTTTGTCCTTGCCGAAGAAGCGCACCAGCATGATGACCATAACCAGCGGCATGACCGTACCGACCAGCGCATGCACGATGGCTACCTGGCTGGTGATCAGCTGCAGGTAGGCGTCCCAGCTTGAGCCGTTGGCGGCCAGCTGCTCGCCGATCGCGGCGTGATCCAGCCCGGTGTTGACCCCGACAATGATCGGCGTACCGACCGCACCAAAGGACACCGGCGTGCTTTGCACCAGCATGCCCATCAGCACCGCAGCCATCGCCGGGAAACCGATCGCCACCAGCAGCGGCGCGGCAATCGCCGCCGGGGTGCCGAAGCCGGACGCACCTTCGATAAAGCAGCCAAACAGCCAGGCGATGATGATCGCCTGAATGCGGCGGTCAGGGCTGATGGTGGTAAACCCGGCACGAATCGCGGTGATACCCCCCGAATGCTTGAGGGTGTTCAGCAGCAGAATCGCACCAAAAATGATCCACAGCACCCCCACGGTGACGACTAGGCCCTGCAGGGTCGACGCCAGCACCCGGTTGAAACTCATATCCCAGACAAACAGCGCAATCCCGGCGCTGAGCAGATACACCAGCGGCATGGCGCGACGCGCCGGCCAGCGCAGACCGATCAGCAATACACCTGCAAGCAGGATCGGGGCAAAAGCCATGAAGGCAAGGAAACCGGAAGACATGGAGCGCTCCTGTAGTTGTTATTGGCTGTCGAGCATCAATTGGTAAGACCAATTTACAAAATGGATGACCAGATTAAAAAAGCGCCAGAGCCATGTCAAACCCATAACGCTAGACTTTGGTATAGATCTATCCTGACGGGTTGCCTGTAAAGGTCATGCTGGCTACCCTCTACAGGCGATTGGTCAGACCAAAGGAACAGCAATGGAAATAGGTCAGATTCAACAGCGCAGACTGTCGGACAACATCGTTGAGCAACTGGAAACCATGATTCTTGAGGGCACGCTGCAGCCGGGGCAGCGCCTGCCGGCCGAGCGCGCGCTGGCCGAGCAGTTCGGCGTGTCCCGCCCGTCGCTGCGCGAGGCAGTACAGAAACTGGTCGCCAAGGGCTTGCTGATCAGCCGCCAGGGCGGCGGCAACTATGTCAGCGATTCACTCGGTTCAAGCTTCAGCGATCCCCTGCTCAGCCTGCTCGAAGGTCATCCGGAAGCGCACCGAGACCTGCTGGAGTTCCGCCACACGCTGGAAGCCGACTGCGCCTATTACGCCGCGCTGCGCGCTACCGATCTGGACCGCCAGCACCTGCAGAGCGCCTTTGACGCCCTGCAGGCCTGCTACGCCCGCGAGGGCAAGGCGTCACGCGCCGAGGAAGGCGCCGCCGACGCGCGCTTTCACCTGGCAATTGCCGAAGCCAGCCACAACCTGGTGCTGCTGCACACCATTCGCGGCCTGTTCGACCTGCTCAAACGCAATGTGGTAACCAATATCGGCGGCATGTATGCGCTGCGCAGCGAAACTCGGCGGATGCTGGTCGGGCAGCATCAGGCGCTGTTCGACGCCATCATGCAGGGCCGCGCCGACGATGCCAGACGCATCGCCAGCGAGCACATCAGCTACGTGCAGGACGTGCTGGAAGAGCGGGAGGAGGAAAGCAGACGGCTGGCCCGCGCGCAGAGACGCGAGCGGCCGCTCAGTCGCTGAGCCAGTCAGCGAACACCTCGCTGTTGTGCTCACCCAGCAGCGGCGGCGGGCGCCGGTAGTCAACCGGCGTGCGCGACAGTCTGATCGGGTTGGCGACCAGGTCCACCTCACCGGCCAGCGGGTGGGCCATGCGAATGCGCGTACCCCGCGCCTGCACCTGCGGATCGGCAAACACCTGCGCCAGATCATTGACCAAACGTGTGTGGACGCCTCCATTACCGCGTACGTGCCGCCAAACCGAACCTCGAACCCAGGCGCAGAGGCATTATTCAACCGCCAAGACTTTACCTACCATGCTGACCAGGATCGGTACCAGTGTCCAGCAGGCCAGTGGCTAACCCTGAAGCAGCGTTACAAAGGCGACCGGATCTACCAGGCAGCAATCAGCGACTGTGCCAGATGCGCGCTGAAGGCCCAATGTACGACGGCCAAGCGCCGCTACGTCTCGTGGAACATCCGTTTGGCAATCTCAAACAATGGCTGTTTGGGAACGGACGGTTCTTGCTGCGGCAACTTGAAGGGACGAGAGCCGAAATGGCCCTGGCTGTGACCGCATACAACCTCAAGCGGGCGATCAGCGTACTGGGTACCAGGAAAATGATGCAGCTGATGGGCTGAAGAGCCTTTTTCAGAACAAAAACAAACGCCCCGAACAAGTCGGGACGTCTGCTCCAGGGCCTGTCAGTGTGTTTTCACACAGTCTGATAAGCGGCCTTTTCATCGAACTTCGGAATATCCCAAATCAGGCAGGAGCACCCTGGGAACCGGCACCGCTGCGTTCGAGCATGCCCTTGAGCCGCTCCAGCGTCGTGGCCAGCTGTTCTTCCTGTTCCAGATTGCTCAGCTGGAGGTTGTCGTTCTCCTCACGCAGCTGCAGCAGTTCCCGCTCCAGTCTGGCGATCGTCTCCTGGTGTGTACTGTTCTGCTGCAGCAGATCATCCAGCAGACGTTCCAGTTGTGTAAGCGTGGTTTCCAACATCTTGAGCCCCCGGCAAAAAGCCGCAGAGCATATAGCAAAGCGCGACAGGCAACCAGCGGCGGCCCTCTGCCAGCAGCCTCAGGCCGGGCCGTAGAGCCTGAGAAACAACTCGACTACACCCCCGACGTGCTCCTGGAGCTGCCCCTGGTCCATGGCCGGCGCGAATCCGATCAGCAGCCGGAAGTGGGGATCGCCCTTGAGCAGGGTGAAGAAGTGGCGCGCCGCATCCATCGGCTGGTCGATGCACAACTCCCCGCGCGCGCAGGCCTGCTCGAGGATCAGGGTCATGCCCTCACATACCCGTTGCGGACCGGCCTCGTAGAACAGCTCGGCCAGCTTGGCATCCTGCCCGGCCATCCCCACCAGCAGGCGGTGCAAGGCCAGGGACTCGGGACTGTTGACCAGCGCACAGAAGGACAGCCCGATCCGCTCCAGGGTCTGTCGGATATCGCATTGCGGCGCTATACCACTGTAGAGGTCGGGCAGTTGCGCCTCGCAGACCAGTCTGATGGCAGCGGCGTAGAGTGTCTCCTTGTCCCGGAAGTGGTTGTAGACAGTGAGCTTGGATACGCCGGCCTCGGCGGCGATCGCATCCATGCTGGTGCCCTCGTAGCCATTGCGCAGAAACAATTGCTGCGCTGCCTGCAGCACCGCGGCACGCTTGGCGGGGTCCTTGGGACGCCCGGGACCCGGAGCAGGAATTTTCGCGTTCGACATATCTTGCCAATACTGGACTGGTGGGTTCACTATTTATACTATACTCGCCAGTACACTTATTCCACTCTGATTCAGGCACACGACCATGCACCGCTATCTTGCTTCCCTTGGCGTCATTGCCCTTCTCTGCTCGATGCTGTCAGCCTGCAGCGATCCACAGACGGTGGACGAGCAACCCCGCCCGGCACTGGTCACCCAGCCCCGGCCCGCCAGCGCCCAGGTACTCAGCTACCCCGGAGAGGTGCGGGCCCGCCACGAACCGGAACTGGCGTTCCGCATCGGCGGCAAGGTCACCCGGCGCCTGGTCGAGGTCGGTGATCGGGTGAAAAAGAACCAGCCGCTGGCGGAACTGGATCCCGAGGATGCGCGCCTGCAGCTGGAAGCGGCACGGTCGCAGGTGGCTGCCGCCGAGGCCAACCTGAGTCTTGCCCAGGTCGAACGCGACCGCTACCGCACCCTGCTGGAGCGGCAGATGATCAGTTCCTCGCAGTATGACAACGCCGAGAACAGTTACCGCTCCGCCGCCGCGCGGCTGAAGCAGGCCCGCGCCGAGTTCGACGTGGCACAGAACCACGCCACCTACAGCGTGCTGCGCGCACCGGAGGACGGGGTCATCACCCGCCGCCTGCTGGAAAGCGGCCAGGTCGTCGCCGCCGGCCAGACGGTGCTGGTAATGGCCGCCGATGGCGAGCGCGAGGTGCTGTTCAGTCTGCCCGAGGGCAGCCTCGGACAGCTGCAGCTGGGCCTGCCGGTACAGGTGCAGCTGTGGTCGCGTCCGGATCAGCTATACCCGGGGCGCCTGCGAGAACTGTCCCCCTCAGCCGACCCGCAGTCCCGCACCTTCGCCGCACGGGTCGCCTTCGAGGCGCCCGAAGCGGAGATCGAGCTGGGCCAGAGCGCTCGCGTATTCATCGAGAACCCCAGCCAGAGCGCCCTTGCAGTACCGCTGGCGGCAGTCAGTGCCGAGGCAGGCCGGAGTTTTGTCTGGGTGGTGGAGTCGGAGTCCCACCGCCTGCGCCGCCAGCCGGTGCAGGTCGGCAACTATCAGCACGACCGCGCCACCATTCTCCAGGGCCTGGAGGCAGGCGACTGGATAGTGGCCGCCGGGGTTCACATGCTGCTTGAGGGCCAGCAGGTTCTGCCGGTCGACCGGCAGAACCGCAGCGTCCAGATCGCCGGGGAGTGAGCCATGAATTTCAACCTCTCCAGCTGGGCGCTGCGTAACCGCCAGCTCGTGCTCTACTTCATGCTGGTGCTGGCGGTGGCCGGCGTCCTGTCATACGGGCAGCTGGGCCAGAGCGAGGACCCGCCCTTCACCTTCAAGGCCATGGTGGTGACCACCCAGTGGCCCGGCGCTACCGCCGAGGAGGTAGCCCAGCAGATCTCCGACCGCATCGAACAGAAGGTCATGGAGACCGGGGACTACCAGCAGGTGGTGTCCTATTCACGCCCGGGGCAGTCCACCATCACCTTCGTCGCCCGGGACGATCTGCCGCCCCGGGAGATTCCGGAGCTCTGGTACCAGCTGCGCAAGAAGGTAGGCGATATCCGCCATACCCTGCCGCCGGATATCGTCGGTCCCTTCTACAACGACGAGTTCGGCACCACCTTCGGCAACATCTATGCCCTGACCGGTGAAGGCTTCGACTACGCCGTGCTCAAGGACTATGCCGAGCGCCTGCAGTTGCAGCTGCAGCGCATCCGCGACGTCGGCAAGGTCGAGCTGATCGGCGTGCAGGACGAGAAGATCTGGATCGAGATATCCAACCCGCGGCTGGCTACCCTGGGCCTGTCGATGCCGGCAGTGCAGCAGGCACTGCAGGAGCAGAACAATCTGCGCGAGGCCGGCTTCTTCGAGACCCCGGATGAGCGGGTACGGCTGAGGGTCTCCGGTCAGTTCCGCAGCGTCGAGGAAATCCGCCGCTTCCCCCTGCGGGTCGGTGACCGCACCTTCCATATCGAGGATATCGCCGACGTCTTCCGCGGCTTCAACGACCCCATGGCCCCGCGCATGCGCTTCATGGAGCAGGATGCCCTGGGCCTGGCGGTATCGATGAAACCCGGGGGCGACATCCTGCAACTGGGCGATGCCCTGGAGGCCGAGTTCGATCGGCTGCGCCAGACCCTGCCTCTGGGCATGGAGCTGCACAAGGTCTCGGATCAGCCTGAAGCGGTACGCGACAGTGTCGGCGAGTTCGTCCGGGTACTGGCCGAGGCGGTCATCATCGTACTGGTGGTGAGTTTCTTCTCCCTGGGCCTGCGCACCGGCCTGGTCGTGGCCCTGTCGATCCCGCTGGTGCTGGCGATGACCTTCACCCTGATGAACCAGTTCGACATCGGTCTGCACAAGATCTCCCTGGGCGCGCTGGTACTGGCGCTGGGCCTGATGGTGGACGATGCCATCATTGCCGTGGAGATGATGGCGATCAAGATGGAGCAGGGCTTTGACCGCATGAAGGCAGCCAGCTTCGCCTGGACCAGTACCGCGTTCCCCATGCTGACCGGGACCCTGATCACCGCCGCCGGCTTTCTGCCCATTGCCATCGCCGCCTCGGCCACCGGGGAATACACCCGCGCCATCTTCCAGGTGGTGACCATCGCCCTGCTGGTGTCCT
This sequence comes from Halopseudomonas sp. Lyrl_26, assembly GCF_051948695.1. NCBI lineage: Bacteria > Pseudomonadati > Pseudomonadota > Gammaproteobacteria > Pseudomonadales > Pseudomonadaceae > Halopseudomonas > Halopseudomonas sp. Lyrl_26. The sequence continues at coordinate 344,518 of NZ_JAYJLH010000002.1, read as the reverse complement.
GGATTGCCGCCGTGATCTTCGTACCCTGGCTGGGCTACCGGCTGCTGCCGGACATGGCCGCCCTGCATGCAAAGAAGCACGGCAGCCACGCCGAGGGTCAGGATCCCTATGCCACCCCCTTCTACCACCGGGTGCGGGCTACCATCGTCTGGTGCGTGAACCACCGCTGGCTGGTGCTGCTGCTGACCCTGGCCCTGTTCATCGGTTCGCTGCTGGCGTTCCGGCTGGTTCCCCAGCAGTTCTTCCCGCCCTCGGGTCGGCTGGAGCTGATGGTCGACCTGACCCTGGCCGAGGGCTCCTCGCTCAAGGCGACCGAGGCACAGGCCAGACGTCTGGAGGAGCGCCTGCGCGATCACCCGGGCATCGAGAACTTTGTCGCCTACATAGGCACCGGCTCCCCGCGCTTCTACCTGCCGCTGGATCAGCAGCTGCCGGCCACCCGTTTCACCCAGTTCGTGGTCAAGGCCCGTTCCATCGAAGATCGCGAGGAGATCCGCAGCTGGCTGATGGAGGTCTTCGCCCGCGACTTCCCCGAGGTGCGCGCCCGCATCTCCCGACTGGAGAACGGCCCGCCGGTGGGCTATCCGATCCAGTTCCGTATCTCCGGCGAGCATATCGATGAGGTGCGCCGTGTGGCCCGGGAGGTCGCCGCCCAGGTACGGCGCAACCCGGCGGTCAACCATGTCCATCTGAACTGGGAGGAGCCGAGCAAGATAGTCCACCTGAACATCGATCAGGAACGCGCCCGGGCCCTGGGCCTGAGTACCGCCGATGTGGCCGGCTTCCTCGCCAGCCAGCTCACCGGCAATCGGGTCAGCCAGTTCCGCGACGGTAACGAGCTGATCGAGATACTGCTGCGCGGTACCAGCGAGGAGCGGGACCAGCTGCAGCACCTGCCGAGTCTGGCCATTCCCACCGGGGACGGACGCAGCGTTGCCCTGGAGCAGGTCGCGACTCTGGAGTACGGCTTCGAGGAAGGCATCATCTGGCGTCGGGACCGGCTGCCCACGGTGACAGTGCTGGCAGACATCCCAGGCGCCGAGCAGCCGGCCACCGTGGTGAAGCAGATCCTGCCCAACCTGCAGTCGATCCGCGAACAGCTGCCCAGCGGCTACCGCATCGACACCGGGGGCACCGTGGAAGATTCGGCGCGGGGACAGAAGTCCATCATCAAGGGGCTGCCACTGCTCGGGCTGGTCGTCATGACCCTGCTGATGATCCAGCTGCGCAGTTTCTCCCTGTCAGCCATGGTATTTCTCACCGCGCCCCTGGGCATCATCGGAGTCACCCTGTTCCTGCTGGTGTTCCGCGAACCCTTCGGCTTCGTCGCCATGCTCGGCACCATCGCCCTGTCCGGCATGATCATGCGCAACTCGGTGATCCTGGTCGACCAGATCAATCAGGACATCGCCGCCGGCCATGACCGCTGGACCGCCACCATCGATGCCACGGTGCGGCGTTTCCGGCCCATAGTGCTGACCGCGCTGGCGGCGATCCTTGCGATGATACCGCTGTCGCGCAGCGTGTTCTTCGGCCCGATGGCCGTGGCCATCATGGGTGGACTGACGGTGGCCACAGCCCTGACGCTGCTGTTCCTGCCGGCACTCTATGCCGCCTGGTTCAGGGTCAGGCCGCCGCAGCACAGCTGATCCGGGGCCACAGGCCCCCTCACCTTGCTACGGCACCGCGTACAGGCGGTTGCCGCGGCGCTCGACCCGATCGCCGACGGCGAACTGCGCTGTCGGTGAGCGCACGATATCCAGCTCACCCATCCCGTCGCGGACCTGATAAGCGCGCTCCTCCAGCCCGCCTGCCTGCTGCACCGTCCTGCCCAGCCAGAGCCCGGCACCGGCACCCACCAGCGCGCCCAGCGGACCACCGGCAGCGCCGCCGACCATCAGCCCGGTGCTCACGCCCAGCCCAGCGCCGACTGTGGTATCACCCACTTCCGCCACCACCTGCTCCGCCATTGCGGGGATACTGCCCAGAGCAAATACCGCTGCTACCACGCCTGCTTTCACCTTCATGCCATTTCTCCTGTGGATAAGTGTACCGGGACCTATTCAGGAAGCATGCCAGTGGCGGATTTGACCAAAATCAAGGATATGCGCCGGTGAAGTCGTCACATTAACAACCACCAACCGGGTAAGAACGCCCAGACGATGTGGAAAACACACCCATGCGCCCCTCGCCACTCACCGCGCTGCTGCCACTGCTCGACGACCTGAGCCGTGACCTGCCCCAGGCCGAGCGCTACCGGCGCCTGCTGCAGACACTGCAGGCCTGCCTGCCCTGTGACGCCCTGGCGCTGCTGCGGCTGGACGGCGGTCGCCTGGTACCCGTGGCGGTGCTGGGGCTGAGTACCGATACCCTGGGTAGACGTTTCCACGTGGACGAACACCCGCGCCTGCAATACATCCTCGAGCAGCAGCGGGCCACCCGTTTTGCCGCCGACTGCGATCTGCCCGATCCCTATGACGGCCTGATCAGCGGCACCAGCGGTCCACTGCAGGTGCATGACTGCCTGGGCTGCCCCCTGCACATCGATGGCAGAGCCTGGGGCGTGCTCACCCTCGACTCGCTGAATCCGGCACGCTTCGGCAGCATCAGTCTCGATACCCTGGAAGCTTTCGGCCATCTGGCCGCCGCCACGGTCAAGGCCAGCGAGCGCATGCGCTGGCTGACCCGGGTTGCCGAGCAGCAGAAGCGCTCGGCACAGACCTGGCGGGATGCCGCCACGCCGATCGCAGCCCCCGAGCTGATCGGCGACAGCCCGGCCCTGCACCACCTGCAGAGCGAGATGGCACTGGTAGCGCGCAGTCACCTGACCGTCCTGATCTGCGGCGAGACCGGAACCGGCAAGGAGCTGGTCGCCCGGGCCATACATCAGCAGTCCACGCGCCACGACAAACCCCTGATCAGCATCAACTGCGCCGCCCTGCCCGAGTCTCTGGTGGAAAGCGAGCTGTTCGGCCATGTCCGCGGCGCCTTCACCGGGGCCACCGCGGCGCGTGCCGGCAAGTTCGAGTTGGCCGATGGCGGCACCCTGTTTCTCGATGAGATCGGCGAGTTGCCGCTGCCGGTCCAGGCCAAGCTGCTGCGGGTACTGCAGAGCGGCCAGCTGCAGCGCCTGGGGTCGGACCGCGAACATCAGGTAGATGTGCGCATCATCGCCGCCACCAACCGGGATCTGGGCAGCGCGGTGCGCGAGGGACGCTTTCGCGCCGACCTCTATCACCGCCTCGGTGCCTATCCGCTGCAGGTGCCGGCCCTGCGTGAGCGCGGAACGGACGTGCTGCTGCTGGCCGGGCATTTCATCGAACGGAACCGGGCCCGCCTGCAGATCCGCAGCGCCGGCCTCACCGAAAGCGCCAGGCAGGCACTGCTGGAACACGGCTGGCCGGGCAACGTGCGCGAGCTGGAACACCTGATCGGCCGCGCCCTGCTCCGAGCCCGGGCCCAGGGCAGCAACCTGCAGCTGACCGCCACAGACCTCGGGCTGGATGAGGGCCTGTCGGCCTGTGGGTGGGATCCAGCCCCCGATGCCGTCCTGCCGGTCAATGGCCTGCGCGAAGCGGTGGATGACTACCAGCGTCGCCTGATCGGCACCCTGCTGCAGCACAACAGGGGCAACCTGTCGGCGACCGCCAGGGCGCTGAAGATCGACCGGGGCAACCTGCACCGGCTGACCCGCCGCCTGGGACTGGAAGGAGCATCACCGGGCGGCCGAAGCAAAAACTGAACCGAATTACCGAGCCGTTCTCCCGGCGATTTGACAGGACATTGATGCTGAGCAAGGCTCAAGCATGCCGGGATAACGATAATGAACCCCTGAACACGGGAAGTGTCTGCCATGAACGCGTCGCGCACTGCCACAGGACCCAGCCGATGGTTGCTGTGCCTGGTACTGATGTTGTCTTTCTTCCTCACCGCGACGGCCTCCGCCGAGCAGGCACTGATAGAGGAACGCATCAGCCAGTTCTTCCCGCAGGTGACCGCCATTTCCGAGCCCGAAGGCGAGTATGGGATACGCACCCTGGCCGATAGCGTGGGTACCGTCTACGGCTATGCCTTCGAGAGCATCAACGTGCTCAACATTCCCGCCTATTCAGGCAAGCCGATCAACATGCTGATCCTGCTGGACACCGAGGGCGTGATCCAGGATGCCTATGTGCTGGAGCACCATGAGCCGATCCTGCTGATCGGCATCCCCGAGCAGCGCCTGCACGATTTCAATGCCCTGTACCACGGCATTCGCGCCGACCAGCGGGTAGTGGTCGGACGCTCGAAGGATCCCGATGCGGTCACCGTCGACGCGGTTGCCGGGGCCACCGTGACCGTCATGGTGGTCAACGAAATAGTGATGCGCGCCGCCCAGGAGGTGGGCGCAGCCCTTGGTCTGGTCAAGAGCAATACCCTGGCCCGCAGTCGCCCGGCCACTGTGCTCGAGGAGGTCTATCGGCCAGCCAGCTGGACCGAACTGATCGGGGATGGATCCATCCGCCGCCTGCTGCTGAGCAATGCCGAGGTCAATCAGGCCTTTGTCGGCACCGCTGCCGAACAGGTCGATCAGGTGCCGGCGGACCAGCTTGAAGAGACCTTCATCGACCTGCACGTGGCCTACCTGAATCCGCCGACCGTCGGCCGCAACCTGCTGGGCGACAACCAGTACCGTTTCCTGATGCAGGATCTCAAGCCCGGCGAACACGCCTTTGCCGTGCTGAGTAATGGCCGCTACTCCTACAAGGGCTCTGGCTTTGTCCGCGGTGGCATCTACGATCGCTTCCAGATCCGACAGTTCGGCAACATCCACAGCTTCCGCGACCTGGATCACCAGCGCCTGTATGACCTCATGGCCGACGGCGCGCCGCGCTTCCAGGAGCTGGGCGTGTTCATTCTGCGCGAGGACGCCCAGTTCGATCCCGGCACCCCCTGGACCCTGGAACTGCTGGTACGCCGCCAGACCGGGCCGGTGGACAGCACATTTGTCACCTTCGAGCTGCCTTACCAGACACCCGAGGACTACATCCAGCGCCCCGAACCCACCCCCGAGGAGCTGCGCGCCATCGAGGAGGCCAACCGGCCGATGTGGGTCAACATCTGGTACCAGAAGAGCTTTCAGGTCGGCGTGATTCTGGTTGCCCTGCTGCTGCTGACCATCATCCTGTTCTTCCAGGACAGCTTCGCCCGGCACCCCAATTTCCTGCGCTGGCTGCGCCACGGCTACCTGACCTTCACCGTGGTGTTCATCGGCTGGTACGCTCTGGGGCAGCTGTCGGTGGTCAACGTGCTGACCTTCGTGCATGCCCTGGTAACCGAGTTCCGCTGGGAACTGTTCCTCAGCGATCCGGTGATCTTCATTCTCTGGACCTTCACCGCCGCCAGCATCCTGCTGTGGGGCCGCGGCGTGTTCTGCGGCTGGCTGTGCCCCTTCGGTGCGCTGCAGGAGCTGATCAACGAGGTCGCGCGCAAGCTGAAAATACCCCAGTACGAGCTGCCCTTTGCGGTGCATGAGCGGCTGTGGGCGATCAAGTACATCATCCTGCTGGTGCTGTTCGGCATCTCCCTGGAATCGATGATGCTGGCCGAGAAGGCCGCCGAGGTGGAGCCGTTCAAGACCGCCATCATGCTCAAGTTCGACCGCCAGTGGTGGTTCGTGCTCTACGCGGTGATCCTGCTGGTGGTCAATATCTTCACCCGCAAGGTGTTCTGCCGTTACCTCTGCCCGCTGGGCGCCGCCCTGTCCGTCTCCAGCCGGGTGCGCCTGTTCGACTGGCTCAAGCGCCGCAAGGAATGCGGCAACCCCTGCCAGCTGTGCGCCAAGGAATGCGAGATCCAGGCCATCCACCCGGACGGCCATATCAACCACAACGAGTGCCATTACTGCCTCGATTGCCAGATGACCTACCACAACGAGAACAAGTGTCCGCCGCTGATCCTGAAGAACAAACGCAAGACACGTGGCAAGAAAGCGCCGGATGAGCAGCTGATTCCGGTAGTGCAAGTAGTAGAACCCTGACCAACGTCAACCAAGTGTGCCAACAAGGAGCTTCAACATGAGCGACAAGATCAACAATCCTCCGGCCAGTCCGGAAGCCAGGGGCCTCAGCCGGCGTGGTTTCCTCGGCGCCAGCGCGGCCACCGGTGCGGCAGTGGCCGCTACTGCCTTCGGCGGCGCGGTGATGAGCCGTGAGGCCTGGGCCCAGGCCGTCAGCGACGCCCAGAAGAAGGCGATGGACAAGATCCATGTCGGCCCCGGCGAGCTGGATACCTACTACGGCTTCTGGTCCGGCGGCCACCAGGGCGAAGTCCGCGTGCTGGGCATTCCGTCCATGCGCGAGCTGATGCGCATCCCGGTGTTCAACCATGACTCCGCCACCGGCTGGGGCATGACCAACGAAAGCAAGCGGATCATGGGGGACAGTGCCAGGTTTACCAACGGCGACTGCCACCACCCGCACCTGTCGATGACCGATGGCAAGTACGACGGCAAGTACCTGTTCATCAACGACAAGGCCAACAGCCGCATTGCGCGTATCCGTCTGGACATCATGAAGACGGACAAGATGGTCACCATCCCCAACGTCCAGGCCATCCACGGTCTGCGCCTGCAGAAGGTGCCCCATACCAAGTACGTGTTCGGTAACGCCGAGTTCATCATCCCCCATCCCAACGATGGCAAGATCTTCGCCATGGATGATGAGAACAGCTACACCATGTACAACGCGGTGGACGCGGAAACCATGGAAGTGGCCTGGCAGGTGATCGTCGACGGCAACCTCGACAACACCGACATGGACTACACCGGCCGCTTCTGCGCCTCCACCTGCTACAACTCGGAAAAGGCCCTGGACCTGGGCGGCACCATGCGCAACGAACGCGACTGGGTGGTGGTGTTCGACGTCCACGCCATCGAGGCCGAGGTCAAGGCCGGCAACTTCATCACCCTGGGTGATTCCAAGGTACCGGTGGTCGACGGTCGCAGGAAGGACGGCAAGGACAGCAAGGTCACCCGCTACATCCCGGTGCCCAAGAACCCCCACGGCCTGAACACCTCGCCGGACGGCAAGTACTTCATCGCAGCGGGCAAGCTGTCGCCGACCGTCTCCGTCATCGCCATCGACAAGCTGCCTGATCTGTTCGACGGCAAGATCAGCGACCCCCGTGACGTGGTCGTGGCGGAGCCGGAACTGGGCCTGGGGCCGCTGCATACCACCTTCGACGGCCGCGGCAACGGCTACACCACCCTGTTCATCGACAGCCAGATCGTCAAGTGGAACATCGAGGAGGCGATCCGCGCGCACAACGGCGAGAACGTCAACTACATCAAGCAGAAGCTGGACGTGCACTACCAGCCCGGTCACACCCACGCCTCGCTGACCGAGACCCGGGAAGCCGACGGCCAGTGGCTGGTGGTGCTGTCCAAGTTCTCCAAGGACCGCTTCCTGCCCACCGGCCCGCTGCACCCGGAGAACGACCAGCTGATCGACATCTCCGGCGACGAAATGGTGCTGGTGCACGACGGCCCGACCTACGCCGAGCCGCATGACTGCATCATGTGCCGCCGCGACCAGATCCGCACCAAGAAGATCTGGGATCGGGACGACCCCTTCTTCGCCGAAACCGTGAAGATGGCCGAGGCCGACGGCATCAACCTGACCACCGACAACAAGATCATCCGTGATGGGAACAAGGTCCGGGTGTACATGGTATCCATGGCGCCGTCCTTCGGCATCAACGAGTTCACCGTCAAGCAGGGCGATGAAGTCACCGTGATCATCACCAACATTGACCAGATCGAAGACGTATCCCACGGTTTCGTCATGGTCAACCATGGTGTGAGCATGGAGATCAGTCCTCAGCAGACCTCGTCGATCACCTTCACCGCCGACAAACCCGGTGTGCACTGGTACTACTGCAGCTGGTTCTGCCACGCTCTGCACATGGAAATGTGCGGCCGCATGCTGGTCGAGCCGGCATAAACCGGGAACCCGGGCGCGCTGGCCGCGCCCGGATCGCACCATCCCTGATCCACTCAACCGGCATGAAGGAATGCAGCATTGTTCACGCATCTGGCTCCAGGCCGGCACCTTGCGGCACTTGTGATCGCCTGTGGCCTCTGGGCGAACACCCAGGCCTCACCCCTGCCCATCGACAGCCTGCCGCTGCAGGCTGATGGCGAGATTTCCGTTCTGCCCGCCGGCACCCATACCGGCAACTTTGTACTGGAGACCCCGATTCACCTGCGCTGTGCACCGGAGGCGGTGCTCGATGGCGGTGGCCATGACAACCTGCTGACCATACGGGCGCCAGGTGTCACCATCGAAGGCTGCACCCTGCGCAACTGGGGCTCCAACCTGACCGAGATGAACGCCGGCATCTTCGTCGAGCCCAGCGCCACCGACGTGACCCTACAGGGCAACCGGCTGCGCGGCCCCGGCTTCGGCATCTGGTCGGACGGCACCCGCAATCTGGTGGTGGAGAACAACCAGGTCGAGGGCGACACCGATTATCGCTCCCAGGACCGGGGCAACGGCATCCACCTGATCAATACCAATGAAGCCAGGGTGCTCAACAACCGGGTGCGCCATACCCGCGACGGCATCTACCTGGGCAACTCGAACAACAACCTGATCCAGGGCAACCTGATGGAGGACCTGCGCTTCGGCATCCACTACATGTTCTCCCAGAGCAACCGGGTAATCGGCAACACCACACGCCGCACCCGCACCGGCTACGCGCTGATGCAGAGCCGCATGCTGACGGTTGAGCACAACCGCTCCGAAGATGACCGCAACTACGGCATCCTGATGAACTTCATCACCTACTCGACCATCACCGACAACTTCGTCTCCAACGTGCAGCGGGGGCAGACCGGTGATGACAGCATGATCAAGGGCGGCGAGGGCAAGGCGCTGTTCATCTACAACTCGCTGTTCAACACCATCGCCAACAACCACTTCGAACACAGCAACCTGGGCATTCACCTGACCGCCGGTTCGGAGAACAACAGGATCAGCAGCAACACCTTTGCCGGTAACGAGCAGCAGGTAAAGTACGTGGCCACCCGCACCCAGGAGTGGTCGGTGGAGGGCCGCGGCAATTTCTGGAGCGATTATCTGGGCTGGGATCGCAACGATGACGGGCTCGGCGATGTGCCCTACGAACCCAACGACAACGTCGACCGCCTGCTGTGGATGTATCCCCAGGTGCGCCTGCTGATGAACAGTCCGGCCATCCAGGTGCTGCGCTGGGTACAGCGGGCCTTCCCGGTCATCAGGATGCAGGGCGTGCAGGACAGCCACCCCCTGATGCGGATGCCCACCACCCATCTGATTCAACCTACACAGGAAACCCATTGATGAATGCAGTTGATATCCAGGGCGTCAGTCTGCGTTACGGCAAGATGACCGCGTTGCGCCAACTGGACCTTCATCTGGAGGAAGGTGAGGTGCTGGGGCTGTTCGGTCACAACGGCGCTGGCAAGACCACCACCATGAAACTCATCCTCGGCTTGCTCACCCCCAGCGAAGGGCAGCTGCGGGTGCTGGGTCAGGCGCCGAATGATGCCGATGTTCGCCGCCGCATGGGCTACCTGCAGGAGAACGTCATGTTCTATCCGCAGCTGACCGGCCGCGAGACCCTGCACCACTTCGCCCGCATCAAGGGGGCGGCGCGGCAGCAGGCCGACCAGCTGCTGGAACAGGTGGGTCTGGCCCACGCCGCCGATCGCCGGGTGAAGACCTACTCCAAGGGCATGCGCCAGCGTCTGGGGCTGGCCCAGGCACTGCTCGGCGAGCCGCGCCTGCTGCTGCTCGATGAGCCCACTGTCGGCCTCGACCCCATCGCCACCCAGGACCTGTATGTACTGATCGACAGGCTGCGCCAGCAGGGCACCAGCGTCATCCTCTGCTCCCACGTGCTGCCGGGGGTGGAAGCCCATATCAACCGGGCGGCGATCCTGGCCGGCGGCCAGCTGGAAGCCGTGGGCACCCTGAGCAGCCTGCGCACCGGCGCCGGTCTGCCCTCGCGTATCCGCGCTACCGGCCTCAAGCAACGCGAGCAGGTACTGCAGAGCTTCAGTTCGCTCAATGGCAACGCGCGGCCGCTGGGGGGCGACGGCATAGAGCTGACCGGCAGCGCCGCCACCAAGATGAGCCTGCTGCGTCAGCTGCTGGACCGGGACCAGCCCGGCGATATCGACATACTGCAGCCCTCGCTGGAGGATCTGTACCGCTTTTACACCGAACGCGCCAGCCGCGCGCGTGCGGCGGAGGACAAGGCATGAACCAGGTATGGAACATTGCGCGCAAGGAACTCAGCGACGGCCTGCGCAACCGCTGGTTGCTGGCCATCAGTGTGCTGTTTGCGGTACTGGCGGTGGGTATCGCCTGGCTCGGCGCGGCGGCGTCCGGGCAGCTGGGCTTCACTTCGATTCCTGCCACCGTCGCCAGTCTGGCCAGCCTGGCCACCTTCCTGATGCCGCTGATCGCCCTGCTGCTGGCCTACGATGCCATCGTCGGTGAGGACGAAGGCGGCACCCTGATGCTGCTGATGACCTACCCCATCAGCCGCGGGCAGATACTGCTCGGCAAGTTCGTCGGTCACGGCCTGATCCTGGCGCTGGCGGTACTCATCGGTTTCGGCTGCGCGGCAGTCGCCATCGGCGCCCTGGTCGAGGATATCGAGCTGAACCTGCTGGTCTGGGCCTTCGGCCGCTTCATGCTGTCCTCCACGTTGCTGGGCTGGGCCTTCCTCGCCCTGGCCTACCTGCTCAGCAGCCTGGTCAGCGAGAAGTCCAGTGCCGCCGGACTGGCCCTGGGGGTCTGGTTCCTCTTCGTGCTGGTATTCGATCTGGTGCTGCTGGCCCTGCTGGTGTTCAGTGAAGGCAAGTTCAACCCCGAACTGCTGCCCTGGCTGCTGCTGCTCAACCCCACCGACATCTACCGGCTGATCAACCACGGCGGCTTCGACGGCGGCAACGCCATCGGCGTGCTGTCGCTGGCCGAGGATCTGCCCGTGCACGGCGCCGTGCTCTGGGCCTGTCTGCTGGGCTGGGCCGGCGCCGCCCTGCTGCTGGCCTGGGCGGCCTTCCGCCGTCGGGCTGCCTGATTTCAAGGAAAGAGGAAAACTGTCATGAAACTGCGATACAACCTTCCCCTGGGGCTGATCCTGGCAGTGCTGCTGGGCCTGGCCGGTTGCGGCGACCGGGAAGAGGCCGAGGTATCCCTGGACCCGGTGGCCTTCCACAGCGAGGACGAATGCCATGTGTGCGGCATGGTGGTGATGGATTTCCCCGGGCCCAAGGGGCAGGCGGTAGCCCGCGACGGGGTGCGGAAGTTCTGCTCCACTGCGGAAATGCTCAGCTGGTGGCTGCAACCGGAGAACCGTATCCTGCAGCTGCGCCTCTACGTCCATGACATGGGTCGCAGTCACTGGGGCCAGCCCGATGACGCGTACCTGGTCGATGCCACCCAGGCCTGGTACGTCACCGGCACCGGGCTGGAAGGCGCCATGGGCGCATCGCTGGCCTCCTTTGCCGAGCGCGAGGCCGCCGAGGCACTGGCCGCCCGACACCAGGGCGCACGGGTAGTAGCCTTCAGCGACATCGACGAGCAGTTCCTGCAGCAGGCCGCAGCTGCGCAGCACGGCGGTATGGGGCATGACATGCACTCCCAGCCGATGGATCCACACAGTCACACCGGCCACTGAGGTCGGTACCGAGGAGTTCAACGAGATGATGGGTATCAGTATCTGGCAACTGGCAATCATTCTGCTGATCGTGGTGCTGCTGTTCGGCACCAAGCGCCTGCGCGGCCTGGGGTCGGATGTCGGCAGCGCCATCAGCGGCTTCCGCAAGGCCGTCAACGAGGGTGACAGCACGCCCGCAGCGCTGGAAAGCGACAAGCTCAAGAGCCAACAGCATTCCTGAACAGGCTTCGCGCCTATCGGGTCGGCAAGTCCGATCGCCGCCCGCGGGCGCACGCCCCGTCGCCTGTTGCCCGGGGTGCAGCGCACCCGCGCTGCGCCTGCACAGCCTCAGGCGGCAGAGACCCCGTCGTCGAGCGCGTGTTCAACATCCCGACGGTGTCAGCGGCACCCATGCCCTTCTCCGTTGTCTGTAAGAGGTAACCCCGTGGCAACCGCTCAAGGGCACGCCTCATGGATTCACCTCGACCGCTCCCCTGGGAGCCCGATCCGCGCTACCGCAAGGCCGTGGCCTACTTCTCGATGGAGTACGCCATCGATCAGGCGTTGAAGATCTACGCCGGCGGGCTGGGCTTTCTGGCCGGCTCGCACATGCGCAGCGCCCACGATCTGCAGCAGAACCTGATCGGCATCGGCATCCTCTGGAAGTACGGTTACTACGACCAGGTACGCCAGGACGATCAGTGCATGCGGGTGCAGTTCATCAGGAAGTACTACCCCTTCCTGCAGCCGACGGATCTGCGTGCCCAGGTCAGCGTCAATGGTCATCCGGTACATATCCGGGTACTGCGTCTGGCGCCGGAGACCTTCGGCACTGCCCCCGTCTATCTGCTGACCACCGATATTCCGGAAAACGACTACCTCGCCCGCACCATCACCCACCGCCTGTATGACACGGAACCGGCAACCCGGGTGGCCCAGAGCATAGTTCTTGGCATCGGCGGTGCCCAGGTGGTTGAACAGCTCGGTGGCGCGGCCATTCACCACCTCAACGAGGCGCATGCGCTGCCCCTGGCCTTCCATCTGCTGGCCAGACTCGGTGATGTGGCTGAGGTCCGCCGACGCGTGGTATTCACTACCCACACCCCGGAGAAGGCGGGCAACGAGGAAAGCGACCCGCAGTTCCTGCACAGCATGGGTTACTTCGCCGGCCTGCCGCTGGAGACCGTCAGGCAGGCTACCGGGACCGACGGCGCCCTGTTCAGCCACACTCTGGCTGCCCTGCGCCTGGCCGCACGGGCCAACGGCGTATCCCGGTTGCACGCGCAGGTGGCCCGGGACATGTGGAGCGAGAATGCCGGGATCTGTCCGATCATCGGCATTACCAATGCCCAGAATGCCCGTTTCTGGCAGGACCCGCAGCTGCGCCAGGCGCTGGACAGCGATGACGATGCGGCGCTGGTGGCACGCAAGCAGGCCATGAAGCGGGCGCTGTTCGAGGAGGTGGCCGATCAGACCGGCAAGCTGTTCGACCCACAGACGCTGACCCTGGTATGGGCCCGCCGTTTTGCCGCCTACAAGCGTGCCGACCTGCTGCTGCACGACCTCTATCGCTTCAATCGGCTGCTGGAGCAGCAGGAGCGACCGGTTCAGATCATCTGGGCGGGCAAGCCCTTCCCCTTCGATCAGACCGCCGTGGACATGTTCGACCAGCTGGTGCGTCTGACCTGGCGCCATCCCCGGATCGCGGTGCTCACCGGCTACGAGATCCGCCTGTCGCGCTTGCTCAAACAGGGTGCGGATATCTGGCTGAACACGCCGCAACGGCTGCGCGAGGCCTCGGGCACCAGTGGCATGACTGCCGCCATGAACGGTGCGGTCAACCTGTCCATCTGCGACGGCTGGGTACCGGAGTTCGCCGTGGACGGGCACAACTGTCTGCTGATACCGCCGGCCGATCCGACCGGGGATGTCGAGGCCCAGCGCGCCGAAGACGCTCTGCAGCTGATGGAGTTGCTCGAGAACCGGGCCCTGCCCATGTACTACGATCAACCTGGACGCTGGTTGCAGCTGATGAAACAGGGCATGCGCGATGTACAGCCCCGCTTCGACTCCGACCGGCTGGCACACCAGTACTACGAACTCATGTACAACCCCTGAGGAGAACGCCATGGCCACAGGTTGGGCGCAGGACGGTGCCGTTCAGGAACAGATAGAAGACAGCATCCAGGATGCGGTGGACAGGGCACGCAGCCAGTTGCCGACGGGGCCGAGCCTGACCCACTGCGAGGAATGCGGCGACCCCATTCCGCAGGCCAGACGCGAGGCACTGCCCGGGGTGCGCCTGTGCGTACCCTGCCAGACCGAGCATGATGCCGACCAGCGCCAGTCCGCCGGTTACAACCGCCGCGGCAGCAAGGACAGTCAATTACGTTGAAATGCCGGCCCGATACCGGAAGGAGCTTTGCTTGCATACAGCCGTTCCCGAAACCCCTGCCGCGGTGGTCCAGCTGACCGGCTGCGAACCCCTGTTCCTGGTCATGAACAGCCGCTCCGGAAAACAGGATAGCGAGGCCACACGCCAGGCCATAAGGACAGCCTGTGCCGAGGCCGGGCGCCGCTGCGAGCTGCTGGTGGTGGAGCGCGGCGCCGACCTGGCCAGCGCCGCACGGAAGGCCGTGACCCTGGCCCGTGAACAGGGCGGCATAGTGGTCGCCGTCGGTGGCGACGGCACCCTGAATGCGGTGTGTCAGGCGGTGGTGGGCCAGGGCGTGCCCTTCGGCGTCCTGCCCCAGGGGACCTTCAACTATTTCGGCCGCGCCCATGGCATTTCCCAGGACACCGGCCAGGCGATGCACGACCTGCTCAACGCCCGTCTGGAATACATCAGTCTGGGTCAGATCAACGGACGCTATTTTCTGGTCAATGCCAGTCTCGGCCTCTATCCGCAACTGCTGGAGGACCGCGAGGAGTACAAGCAGCGCTACGGTCGCAGCCGCTGGATCGCCCTGGTCGCCGCCCTGGTCACCCTGGCGCGGGCCCATCGCCAGCTCGACATCACCCTGGAGCATGGCGGCCGCCACGAGCGCCTGCGCACGCCGACCCTGGTGGTCTGCAACAACGCCCTGCAGCTCAAGCACATAGGTGTGGATCCGGCGCTGCCGGACAATCGCGACCATCTGGTGGCCCTGGCCTCCAGACCGGTGGGCACCGGCGCGCTCTACCTGCTGCTGTTGCAGGGCCTGCTCAGCCGCATGGGTGAAGCGGAGAATGTCATCAGCTTCGGTTTCGAAAACCTGACGGTGCGCCCCAATGCCCGGCCGCGGATGGTCAAGGTGGCGGTGGATGGCGAGATACTGCGCATGCGCACGCCCCTGACCTTCCGCATTGCCCCGCATGTGCTGCCGCTGCTCATTCCGCGCAGCGCCCCCACACCGGAGCATCCATGACCCGTCTGCTGCACCTGTCAGATCTGCACTTCGGCACCGAGGATCCCGGAGTGGTTCAGGCCCTGCTGCAACTGGAGCAGCAACTGCGGCCGGATCACTGCCTGCTCAGCGGCGACATCACCCAGCGGGCGCGGCGCGGCCAGTTCGCCGCCGCCCGGGCTTTCGTGCGGCGTCTCGGCGCCCCGGTGATGGCCGTGCCCGGCAATCACGATCTGCCGCTGTTCAATCTGGCGGCACGTCTGTTCAATCCCTACGGCAACTACCGCCAGGCGTTCGGGCAGGATCTGGAGCCCGTGCTGGACACGCCACGGCTGTTGGTGATCGGCGTCAACAGTACTCGGCCAGCGCGACACAAGGACGGTCAGGTGTCCGCCGCCCAGGTGCAGCGGGTGAGCCGGCGCCTGCAACAGGCCGCACCCGGACAGCTGCGCATAGTGATGCTGCACCATCCGGTTCGCGCCATAGAAGAGTCGGACCTGAGCAACCTGCTGATCGGTCGGGAGCGGGCAGTACCGGAGTGGGTGGATGCCGGGGCGGATCTGCTGCTGGGTGGACACATTCACCTGCCCTATCTGGTACCGCTGCAGGGCAGCCAGCCCGAGCGGCGCGGCTGGGCAGTGCAGGCGGGCACGGGGCTCTCGACGCGCATCCGCGGCGCCGTGCCCAACTCGGTGAATCTGATCGAATACGACGCCGGCGTGCCGCGGCGCTGCTGCCTGACCCGCTGGGATTATCTGGCGGGTCAGGGCTTCGTGGAGGTCGAGCGCAGCGAGCTGCGCCTGAGCGACCTATAGCTCGGCGTTGTGGTAGACGTTCTGCACGTCATCCAGATCATTGAGCATGTCGAGGAAGCGGTCGAACATGGGTCGATCCTCCTCGCCGATGGCGGTGAAGGTCTGGGGCAGGAACTGGATCTCGTCGACCTCGAACTCCACCTCACCCAGGGCCTCGGTCAGCGCCTGGCGGGCCTTGGCATATTCGGTGTTGGGAGTGAAAACGGTGATCAGGCCATCCTCGTTCTCGATGTCGGTGACATCCACATCAGCCATCATCAGCGCCTCGAGCACGGCTTCCTCGTCGTCGCCCTTGAAGGCCAGGATAGCGCAGTGGTCGAACATGTGGCTGACGCTGCCGGGGGTGCCCATCTTGCACTTGGTCTTGGTGAAACAGTGGCGCACATCGGCAATGGTGCGGTTGGGGTTATCGGTCAGGCACTCGACAATCACGATGCAGTTACCCGGGCCAAAACCCTCATAACGCGCCACCGAGAAATCCTCACCACCGCCGCCCTTGGCCTTGTCGATGGCCTTGTCGATCACGTGGGCCGGCACCTGATCCTTCTTGGCCCGCTCGATCAGGCCACGCAGGGACAGGTTGCCTGCCGGGTCGACACCGCCGGACTTGGCACAGACATAGATTTCCCGTGCGTATTTGCTGTAGAGCTTGGTCTTGGCGTCGGCCGTCTTGGCCATGGATTCCTTGCGGTTCTGATAAGCGCGTCCCATCCGGCGGTCCCGTTTGATTGAAAAGCCGTCATTCTACGTCAGTTGCCCGCTGCGCTGGAGTATTTTCCACTCCCCGCCCAGCGGAAAATCCGGTCTGAACTCCCGCGTCGTTTATCCAGTCAGAACTGATACCCATTCGAGGTGCTGACGATGATGCTGCATTCCCTGACTGACGGCTTCTTCAGGCCGCTCACCACGGCCCTGGCCCTGACCATGATGCTCACCGGCTGCCAATGGCCCGCCGATCCCGAACGTTCCCTGACCGCGGCCCGGGAACGGGGCGCCCTGCGTGTCGGTGTGGTGGCCAACCCACCCTGGGTCGAAGTGCCGGACCCGGCGGCGCCGGTCGGCCTGGAAAGTGAACTGGTGCGCGAGTTCGCCGAGCGTCAGGATCTGGATATCCAATGGCATCATCGCGGGGTCGAGCAGTTGGTGGAGTCCCTGCGTCGACATGAACTGGACCTGCTGATCGGTGGTTTCTCCGCCACCACCCCTGGCGCGCCGAGGTCGGCCAGACCTTTATCTATTTCAACGAACGCAACCAGCAGGGCACACTGGGTGAACATGTCATCCTCACGGCGCCCGGCGAGAATGCCCTGCTCCTGACGCTGGAGCGTTTCCTGTTCACCCGCCAGGACCCGGAACACTACCTGCCCACGCTGCGAGCCGCCGGCCAGCCATGAGGGTACGTCAGGGTTATCGGCTGCCCGCAGACCGGGAAGCCCTGCTGCACAAGGCGATCCGCCTCGAGTGGATCTCGCTGGGCTTCGTGCTCAGCATAGTGCTGGTGATGTACCTGAGCATGGGTTCTTCCCAGACGATGAAGATGGCCCTGCTCGAGGATCTGCTGGCCCTGGTGCCGCCGGTGGTCTTCCTGCTGGCCATGCGCATGCGCAAGCGGCCTCCGGACGAGCAGCACCCTTACGGCTACAGTCGCGCCATCCTGCTGGCCTTCCTTGCTGCCGCCATGGCCATAGTCCTGTTCGGCCTGTTCATGCTGATCGATTCGGCAAGCTCGCTGCTGCGCCAGGAAAGGCCCAGCATCGGCCACTTCCAGCTGTTCGGCGAGGCCTATCCGATCTGGGGTGGCTGGGTGATGATCCTGGCCCTGGTGTACTCCATGATTCCGCCGATCATTCTCGGGCGCATGAAGCTGCCGCTGTCCCGCGAGCTGCACGAAAGCACCCTGTATGCCGACGCCACCATGAACAAGGCCGACTGGATGACCTCCGCCGCCGCCATCCTGGGCATCATCGGCATCGGGCTGGGATTCTGGTGGGCCGACGCGGCGGCGGCCTCGATCATCGCCCTGGATGTGCTGAAGGACGGCAGCACCCACGTGCGCAAGGCGATGTTCCAGCTGATGGACCAGAGACCGACCGAGATCATGAGCAATACCCCGCTGGGTCTGGAAACCCTGATCTCCCGCCGGCTCATGCGCGAGCCTGACGTTCTGGATGTAGAGGCGCGTCTGCGTGAGGAGGGCCACCTGGTCGGTGGCGAGATCTTCGTGGTATTCGACCCGCAACAGCAGCAACTGGCCCGGCGGGCACAGGAGCTGATTGCCGTGGCCACCGAGCTGGACTGGCGTCTGTATGACCTGATCCTCATGCCGGTCGAGAAAATCAACCGTTGAACAGGAGCCCGATCATGTGGAAACCCAACCCCGGTCCCCATCACAACCCGAGCGGCAACTCCACCTTCTGGTGGTGCCGCCCCTTTGCCGCTCAGGATGATCCGCTGTGCCGGATCAACCGCCATCAGCCCCTGCCGGCCTGGCGACGCAAGGCACTGCTCAAGTAGGCATCTGACCGCCACCGGCGTGCTACCATTGCGCGCCGGTGCCGCAACCAAGGCGGCGCCCGTTTCCATGTAACGATACGGACCTGCCCGTGCACGCCCCCACTCTGAGTTTCGATGTTGTCATCATCGGCGCCGGCGCCTCCGGCCTGATGTGCGCCGCCACCGCCGGTCAGCGCGGCCGGCGGGTACTGGTACTGGAAAAGGCCAACAAGCCGGGCAAGAAGATTCTCATGTCCGGTGGCGGGCGCTGCAACTTCACCAACTACCAGGTCGAAGCGGACAATTTCATCTCGGCCAACCCGCACTTCTGCAAGGCAGCGCTCAAGCGCTACACCCAGTGGGACTTCATCAGCCTGATCGAACGCCACGCCGTCGAATACGAAGAGCGCCGGCATTCCCAGCTGTTCTGCCGGCATTCGGCACGGGATGTGCTCAACATGCTGCTGGACGAATGTGCCGCTGCCGGCGTGGAGATCCGTACCCATTGCGAACTGCTGCAGGTCAGCGCACTGGATTCGCAGCACCTTCGCTACCGTCTTGAGCTGCGCCAGGGCCAGCAACCGCTGCGCATCGAGTGCCACTCGCTGGTGGTGGCCAGCGGCGCCCTGTCCATTCCCACCCTCGGCGGCAGCGGTATCGGCTACCAGATTGCCGAGCAGTTCGGTCTGTCGGTGACGCCGCGACGCGCCGGATTGGTGCCCTTCATGTTCAGTGACAGCATGAAGGGTCTCTGCGAACGCCTGTCCGGGCTGGCGCTGGAAGTCGAAGCCAGCTGCAACGGCCAGAGCTTCACCGAGAACATGCTGTTCACCCACCGGGGAATCAGTGGTCCGGCCATTCTGCAGATCTCCAGCTACTGGCACCCCGGCGACAGCCTGACCCTGGATCTGCTGCCCGGGATCGACGCTGCCCAGTGGCTGCGGGAAGCCAAGCAGCAGCAGGCCCGCCAGCTGCTCAGGACGGTACTTGCCGAGAAGCTGGGACGAGCCCTGGTCACCGAGCTGCAACAGCTCTGGTGGCCGGAGGCGGCGGACAAACCCCTGGCCGAGTTCAGCGACCGCCAGTTGCTGCGCATCGCCGGCCAGCTCAATGGCTGGGTCATCAAGCCTTCGGCCACCGAAGGCTACCGTACCGCCGAGGTGACCCTGGGGGGCGTGGATACCACCGCCATCAGTTCGCGCACCATGGAAGCCCGTGACTGCCCCGGGCTCTACTTCATCGGCGAGGTGCTGGACGTCACCGGTCACCTGGGCGGGTTCAATTTCCAGTGGGCCTGGTCATCCGGCTACAGTGCCGGACTGGCAGTCTGAGACCGGCTGCGCCAGAGCGCCCCCAGAATCAGCAGTCCCAGCAGGCAGGTCGCCCCATGGATGAAAAGCCGCGGATGGCGACTGAAAAAGCTGCCACCCGAGGCCGCATCGAAGGGCACCCGCACCAGCAGCTCGTCCGCATTGAAGGCCTGCCCCTCACCGAGAATCCGTCCATGGGGTGCAGCCACCACCGAGGGGCCATTGTTGATCAGATGGGCCATCGGCAGACGGTTCTCCACCGCGCGCAGGATCGACATGTTGGCGTGGTGCCGGGGCTGAGTGCTCTCACCGAACCAGTTGTCCTGGGACAGGAACAGCAGCATCTTGCCGGCACCGTCGGCACCTACCGCAGCGGCTACGAAGTCGGCAAAGGCCGCCTCGTAGCAGACCATGGGCATGACCCGCATGCCTGCCGCCGGAAATTCCACATGGGCCTCCCCGGCACCCAGGGGCCGCAGGAACTCGCCGAACACCCGGTCATTGATCGGGCGCAGCCAGGACCATGACCAGGGCGGCGGCAGATACTCGCCGAAGGGCATGCGCAGCATCTTGCGGTATCGGGCCGCCAGCTCACCCTCGGCATCCAGCAGCGCCACCGTGTTGTAGCTGATTCGCTCGCTGCCCTGCCACTGGCGCTCGACATCATGGAAGATCAGCGGTACCCCCCGGCGAGACACCTCCCGGGCATAGGCCTGGCGTACGCTGTAGGTGTCGAAATAGCCCTTGTAACGGGCCTCCGGCCAGGCCACCCACTGGGCGCCCGCCTCGATCAGCCGCCGGGTCGCTTCCATCTCCTGGGGAAACTCCCGGGTGAAGCCAGGCGCCGGAGGGGGAATATCCAGGGTGATGGGGTCATTGGGCTGGACCAGACCGATGCGCAGCGTTTCCCAGTCATGCATCCGCCGATCCCAGTCCTGCAGACTGATGACGCCGTAGCCGAGCCACAGCAGCAGGGCGATCCAGGCGATGCGGTTGGCCATCGCCGACCGTGGCCCATCCCGGGTCAGCATCCGGTACAGCAGCACCGCGAACAGCGCCATTACCGCGTCCAGGCCGGCGGCGCCGGTCCATTCCACCGCCTGCAGCGCCGGCAGAAACTGCACCTGACCATCGGCAAAGTGGGTCTTGAACAGCATCGGATAGAACGCCATCACCACCACCAGCGACAGCGGGAAGGCCAGCAGCTCCCAGCCACCCAGCCGGCGCACCAGCCAGCGATAGAGCATGCAGGTCAGGCCCAGGGTCAACCCCAGGTAGCTCCAGAACAGCGCCGCCAGCACCAGGCTCAGGCCGGGGTTGACCTGCTTGAGGTTGATCATGAACTGGGCCAGCCAGTAGCTGCCCCCGGCAAAACACAGGGTGCCGGCAACCCAGCCCAGCAGCAGTCCCATGCCCGGGCCGGCCCCCCGCACGGCATAGAGCAGCGGCACCCAGCCCAG
Organism: Halopseudomonas sp. Lyrl_26; assembly: GCF_051948695.1. Lineage (NCBI taxonomy): Bacteria > Pseudomonadati > Pseudomonadota > Gammaproteobacteria > Pseudomonadales > Pseudomonadaceae > Halopseudomonas > Halopseudomonas sp. Lyrl_26. The sequence goes on along the minus strand of NZ_JAYJLH010000002.1, from coordinate 323,363 downwards.
CCATCCGCTCCAGAACAGCTGATTGTTCAGCCAGGGCACACAGAGCATCAGACCGCTGAGTGCGGCCAGCAGCAGACGCAGCAGCAGCGATCGGTACCCAGCCTGCAGTCGGTCGATCAGGGCCGGCTGCGCTGGCAGACGGGAACTGGTAGGCAGCATGGGTCGGCAATCCGGTACGAGTTCAGCCCCATCCTTGCCCGTCAGGCGGTCGCAGGCAATACCCTGTCCGAGTGAATCGTGACCCCTGCCACAGTAACGCCCAAAGCCGCTATGCTTGGCCTCGTTTCTGACCGTCGAGGAATAACACACCATGCCCCACTGGTTGACCGGAACCCTGACCAGCCTGCTGGTCCTGCTCAATACCCTGATCGGGATCGGCCCGATGATGGTGCTTGCGGTGCTCAAGGTAGTGATTCCCCACCAGGGTTTCCGCCGCTGGAGTTCACGCTGGGTCATGTGGATTGCCGAAACCTGGGCCGAGACCAACAAGGCCATCTTCCGCCTGATGCTGCCGACGGTCTGGGACATCCGCTGCGATACTCCCCTGTACAGCGACCATTCCTACCTGGTCATCAGCAACCATCAGTCCTGGGTGGACATACCGGCACTGGTGCAGTCCTTCAACCGCAAGACGCCCTATTTCAAGTTCTTCCTGAAGAAGGAGCTGATCTGGGCGCCCTTTCTCGGGCTGGCCTTCTGGGCGCTGGATTACCCCTTCATGAAGCGCTACAGCAAGGCGCACCTGGAACGCCATCCCGAGGACCGGGGCAAGGATCTGGAAATCACCCGCCGCGCCTGCGAGAAGTTCCGCCACCTGCCGGTGACCGTGGTCAACTTCCTGGAAGGCACCCGCTTCACCCCGGCCAAGCATGCCGCCCAGCAATCCCCTTACCGCCACCTGCTGCGGCCCAAGTCCGGTGGCATTGCCTTTGTCACCGCCGCGCTGGGCGAGCAAATGCGTTCGCTGCTGGATGTGACCATCATCTATCCGGAGCAGACGCCGCCGGGCTTCTGGGCCCTGATCAGCGGTCGGGTACCCTATGTGCTGGTGGACATCCGCTCGCAGACGCTGCCGGCCGACCTCTTCCATGGCGATTACAGCGAGGATCCGCAGTTCCGCGAGTACTTCCAGAACTGGGTCAACAGCATCTGGGATGCCAAGGATCAGCGTATCGCCGAACTGCGCGCAGAGCTGGCCAACAGGGGCGGAGCCTGAAGGCTGCCGCGCCGGGGCGACCGGCGCCCGCCCGTCGGGCGGCCGCATCTGCTACACTCCCCGCCCCTTCCCTGCAGGTCAATGACGTGAGCCACTCCGACTTTTCCACTCTGCCGCTGCCCGCCCCTCTGCTCGACAGCATCCAGCAGCTGGGCTATCAGCAGATGACCCCGATCCAGCGCGCGGCACTGCCGGTCATCCTCGGCGGTGAGGATCTCATTGCCCGGGCACGCACCGGCAGCGGCAAGACCGCCGCCTTCGGCATCGGCCTGCTGGCGCCGCTGAATCCCGCCTTCCTCGGCTGTCAAGCCCTGGTGCTCAGCCCCACCCGGGAGCTGGCCGGGCAGACCGCTGACGCCCTGCGGGCACTGGCCAGGGGCACCGGCAACATCAAGATCCTGACCCTGGCCGGCGGCACCCCCTTCGGTCCACAGGCCGCCTCCCTGGAGCAGGGCGCGCACATCATCGTCGGCACCCCGGGGCGGGTACGCGACCACCTGCAGCGCGGCACGCTGAAGCTGGATCGACTCAACTGTCTGGTACTGGATGAGGCCGACCGCATGCTCGACATGGGGTTCATCGAGGTCATCAGCGAGATCATCGAATGCACCCCGAGCCGGCGTCAGACCCTGCTGTTCTCCGCCACCTATCCACCTGGGATCGAAGGTCTGGCCGGGCGCTTCATGCGCAACCCGCAGCAGGTGGTGATCGAGGAAACCGAGGTCAGGAACCCCATCAGCCAGCGCTTTTATGAGGTCAGCGCCGAACAGCGTCTGCCGGCGGTGCTGCGCCTGCTGGCGGCCGAACGGCCGCAGCCCTGCATGATGTTCTGTCAGACCCGCCAGCAGTGCCAGCAACTTCAGCAACTGCTCAATGGCAACCGGGTCAGCGCCCTGGCCCTGCACGGCGATATGGAACAGCGTGAACGGGATCAGGTACTGGCCCTGTTCGCCAACCAGAGCTGCAGCGTGCTGGTGGCCACCGACGTGGCAGCCCGGGGCATCGATATCGAGGGGGTGGCGGCGGTGATCAACGCCGAACTGTCACCGGACCCGGCGGTGCATACCCACCGCATCGGTCGCAGTGGCCGCGCCGGTCAGCCGGGGCTGGCCCTGAGCCTGGTTACCCCGGCCGAACGGGGACGAGCCCGGCGTATCGAGGAAGCCCTGGGTGAGCCGCTGAACTGGGCTTCACTGGACCGGCTGCCGGAACATCTGGACAAACCCCTGCTGCCGCCCATGCGCACCCTGGCGGTGGCCGGTGGACGCAAGGACAAGGTTCGCCCCGGCGACCTGCTCGGCGCCCTGACCGGAGAGGCGGGACTGCCCGGCGATGCCATCGGCAAGATCAGTATCAGTGATTTCCAGGCGCTGGTAGCGGTGCGCTGGGATCTGGCCCAGACCGCGCTGGAGCGGCTGGAGCAGGGGAAGATCAAGGGTCGCCGGTTCAAGGTGCGGTTGCTGTAAGGCGTGGCGCAGCGTAGGTTTTCCAGGCTTCCCTCTGGGAAATCTCGAGCACCAGGTCGATGAGCGGACTGACACGCAGCGCATGCGCTGCCGACCCGACACCGCGGACGAGCTGGTGCTCGTCCCTCCCGGGAGTGTCGAGGTTACATCTCGACATGGCGCGCTCGCCGCAACCCTTGCCGGGATGGAACCCGGCACGCCCATCTCAGCCCAGTACGCGCAGGCCCCGTTTAGCCTTGGGGCGGGTCAGGTGGCCGAACAACCAGCTGCCGATGGCCACTGCCGCGCAGAGGGCCAGCCACTGCCATCCACCTGCGGGGGTGGTGAGGCTCGGCAGCGTCAGCGGCAGTACCGGCAACAGCTTGTGGGCCGCCCAGATCCCCCCTGCCCCGGCCAGCGCGAACAGCAACCAGCGCCAGGGACGGAAGATCCGCGCCAGCGCCTCGGCAATCGGCAGGGTTACCAGCAGAGCGACGGCCAGTACGGCCGCCAGGGTCGGCAGCAGACCGAGCAGCGCCGGCCAGCCGGCCGCCACGCGCTCGTTCAGGTCAAGGGGTGCCTCGGCCAGGGCGGCGATCTCGATCTGGGACTGCACCAGGCCGCCCAGAATGGTCGCCACCACAACCGCCAGCAGATAGAAGGCGATGATGCGCAGTATCGCTATGGGTGACATCGTTCAGTCCTTGTCAGGCAGATCCGGCAGGTTGCGCAGGGACTGCTCATAGCCCTCGAGGTCGAAGGGGGCGTCCTGCTCGAGCATCCGGTTGATATGAAAGGCCAGCACCTGAGCCATCAGGTCGAGACTGTCGGCGCGCTCATAACCCACCAGGGTCAGCTTGTTCAGCGTGGCCTGGGCAGCGGCGGGCGAGCCTTCGGCCAGCTGGTTCTCGATCGCTTCCAGCAGTTTCTCGTGGGTGAAAGCCTCGTCGGCTTCGTTATCGGCTTGGGACATGCTTGGTCTCGTTGGTGTTCTGTTCCGGGTGGCACGGGGCTCCGAGGTTCATCGAGCTGGTGCTCGACGTTCCCGGCAAGCCCGGGCCGTCCCGGCGGGTGGAGCGCACAGCAGCGCATTGCTGCGGGCTCGGCGAGCAGACGCTCGCCAACCCCGGCTGGGAACGCCCTGATCAGTTGACCTTGGGGTCCAGCTCACCGCTTTCGTAACGCTGGTACATGGCTTCCAGACTGATCGGCTTGATCTTGGAAGCATTACCGGCGGTGCCGAAGGCTTCGTACCGGGCGATGCAGATATCGCGCATGGCCTTGACGGTTTCGCTGAAGAACTTGCGCGGGTCGAACTCGCTGGGGTGCTGCGCCATGTAGCGACGGATGGCCCCGGTGGACGCCAGACGCAGGTCGGTATCAATGTTGACCTTGCGCACGCCGTACTTGATGCCCTCGACGATCTCCTCGACCGGCACGCCGTAGGTCTCCTTGATGTCGCCGCCGTACTCGTTGATGATCGCCAGCCACTCCTGGGGTACCGAGGAGGAGCCGTGCATCACCAGGTGGGTGTTGGGAATGCGCTCATGGATCGCCTTGATGCGGTCGATGGCAAGGATGTCGCCGGTCGGCGGGCGGGTGAACTTGTAGGCGCCGTGGCTGGTGCCGATGGCGATGGCCAGCGCGTCAACCTTGGTTTTCTTGACGAAGTCCGCGGCTTCCTCGGGGTCGGTCAGCATCTGGCTGTGATCCAGGATCCCCTCGGCACCGATGCCGTCTTCCTCGCCGGCCTGGCCGGTTTCCAGGCTGCCCAGACAACCCAGTTCACCCTCTACGGAAACACCACAGGCGTGGGCCATTTCCACGGTGCGACGGGTTACGTCAACGTTGTACTCGTAGCTGGTCGGCGTCTTGCCGTCCTCGCCAAGCGAGCCATCCATCATCACCGAGGAGAAGCCCAGCTGGATCGAGCGCTGGCAGACGGCGGGGCTGGTGCCGTGGTCCTGGTGCATGCACACCGGGATATGCGGAAACTCCTCGATGGCGGCCAGGATCAGGTGGCGCAGGAAGGGCGCACCGGCGTACTTGCGGGCGCCGGCGGAGGCCTGCACGATCACCGGGGAGTCGGTCTTGTCAGCCGCTTCCATGATGGCCCGCATCTGTTCCAGGTTATTGACGTTGAAGGCCGGGACGCCGTAGCCGAACTCGGCGGCGTGGTCCAGCATCTGGCGCATGCTGATCAAAGCCATGGTGATATTCTCCGGTTAACTGTATTCAAATCACTGCCGCGTAGCCTGCCGCAGCAGGCCCGTGGCTGCAAGTGCCCCGCGCGCGGGGCAGGATAACGGTTGCTCAGTTACTGCGCTGTTGCAGTATCTCGACCGCCGGCAGCACCTTGCCCTCGACGAACTCGAGGAAGGCGCCACCGCCGGTGGAAATGTAGGAAATGCGATCGGCAACGCCGTACTTGTCGATGGCTGCCAGCGTATCGCCGCCGCCGGCAATGGAGAACGCCGGGCTCTCGGCAATGGCCTCGGCCAGCGCGCGGGTACCTTCACCGAACTGGTCGAACTCGAATACCCCGACCGGGCCGTTCCACAGGATGGTACCCGAGGACTTGAGCAGCTGGGCGAACTGCTCAGCGGTTTTCGGACCGATATCCAGAATCATGTCATCCGCGGCCACATCCTCGACCGCCTTGACCGTGGCCTCGGCGTCCTCGGCAAAGGCCTTGGCCACCACCACATCCACCGGCAGGGGTACGCTGACCTTTTCGGCGATGGCGCGGGCGGTTTCCACCAGATCCGCCTCGTACAGGGACTTGCCCACCGGCAGACCGGCCGCAGCAAGGAAGGTATTGGCGATGCCGCCACCGACGATCAGCTGGTCGCACTTCTCGGACAGGGCGTTGAGCACATCCAGTTTGGTCGACACCTTGGAGCCGGCAACGATGGCGGCCATCGGCTTGGCCGGCTTGTCCAGCGCCCGGGCCAGGGCCTCCAGCTCGGCTGCCAGCAGCGGGCCGGCGCAGGCGGTGGCGGCGAATTTGGCTACACCATGGGTGGAGGCCTGGGCACGGTGGGCGGTACCGAAGGCGTCCATGACGAAGACATCACAGAGGCCAGCGTATTTCTGCGCCAGCTCATCGGCGTTCTTCTTCTCGCCGGCGTTGAAGCGCACGTTCTCCAGCAGCACCAGCTCGCCCGGCTGCACCTGCACGCCGCCGAGGTAGTCACGCACCAGCGGGACGTCACGGTCCAGCGCCTTGCTCAGGTACGCGGCGACCGGTGCCAGGCTGTTCTCCTCGCTGAACACGCCCTCTTCCGGGCGGCCCAGGTGTGAGCAGACCATGACCGCTGCACCCTTTTCCAGCGCCAGGCGGATGGTCGGCAGTGCGGCCAGGATGCGGGCATCGCTGGCGACCTGGCCATTCTTGACCGGGACGTTGAGATCTTCACGAATCAGAACCCGCAACCCGTTCAGGTCGAGTGCCTCCATGGTCAGTACCGGCATGTAGTGCTCCTTGTCCAGAGATTGGAAATTAACTGTTGTTCAGTCGCGGGCCGCCGCACTCTCAAGCTGCTGCAGCCAGTACTGCGCCACATCCAGCATGCGGTTGGCAAAGCCCCATTCGTTATCGAACCACACCAGCAGGTTGACCAGGCGCGGGCCGGCGACCCGGGTCAGACTGCCGTCGATGATCGCGGAGTGCGGATCATGGTTGAAATCACAGCTGGCGTGCTGCAGCTCGGTATAGCCCAGCAGGCCGGAATACTCAGACTCTGACGCCTGTTGCAGCAGCCGGTTCACTTCCTCGGCGCTGGTGTCACGACGGGTCTGCAGGGTGATGTCCAGCGCCGAGACGTTGACCGTGGGCACCCGCATGGCCTTGGCCTGCACCCGCCCGACCAGCTCCGGCAGCAGCCGCTCGATGCCCCGGGCCAGCCCGGTGGACACCGGGATCACCGACTGGAAGGCCGAGCGGGTACGGCGCAGGTCCGCATGGTGGTAGGCGTCGATCACCGGCTGGTCGTTCATAGCCGAGTGGATGGTGGTGATGGACACCTGCTCCAGACCCAGCTCGCGGTCGAGCAGATGCAGCACCGGCACGCTGGCGTTGGTGGTGCAGGAGGCATTGGAGATCAGCCGCGCGTGCGGATTCAGGCTGTGGTGGTTGACGCCGTAGACCAGGGTGGCATCCACCGCCTCGGCGTTGGCCATCGGCTGGGAGAACAGCACACGGGGTACACCGGCTTCGACGAAGCGGGCACCCTCGTCACGGCGGGTGTACTGCCCGGAGCATTCCAGCAGCAGGTCGATATCCAGCGCCGCCCAGTCCACCGCTTCGGGGGTGGACGCACAGAGCACCTTCACGCAGTGGCCATTGATGTGCAGGCAGTCGCCGTCGACCCGAACCTCACCGGGAAAGCGTCCGTGGGTGGAGTCGAAGCGGGTCAGGTACTCGACGCTGGCCTGATCGGCCAGATCGTTGAGGGCCACTATCTGCATGTCCTGCCCGCCCCGCTCATGCAGGGCGCGCAGCACGCAGCGGCCGATACGGCCGTAGCCGTTCAGGGCGATGCGATAGGGCCTGCCGCGCGACATGTTCACTCGTCTTCGAGCAGCTCGTCGGCCACCGCCAGGATATTGTCCAGGGTAAAGCCGAAGGCCTCGAACAGCTCCCCGGCCGGCGCTGACTCACCGTAGGTGTGCATGCCGATGATGCGGCCGTCCAGACCAACGTACTTGTACCAATAGTCGGCGTGGGCCGCCTCGATGGCGATGCGCGCACCCACTTCCAGCGGCAGCACGGCCTGGCGGTACTCGGCGTCCTGCTGGTCGAACACGCTGGTGCAGGGCATGGAGACCACGCGCACGCGGCGACCCTGTTCGTTGAGCTTTTCCCAGGCCTGCATCGCCAGACCAACCTCGGAGCCGGTAGCGATCAGGATCAATTCGGGCTCGCCGGCGCAGTCCTTGAGGATGTAACCGCCGCGGGCGATGGCCGCCTCGGTTTCATCATCACGCACATGGCACGGCAGGTTCTGGCGGGAGAAGATCAGCGCGCTGGGGCCGTCCTTGCGCAGCAGTGCCTGCTTCCAGGCCACCGCCGACTCGACGGTATCCGCCGGACGCCAGGTATCCAGATTGGGGGTGGTGCGCAGGCTGGTCAGCTGTTCGACCGGCTGGTGGGTCGGGCCGTCCTCGCCCAGACCGATGGAGTCGTGGGTGAACACATAGATGACCCGCTGCTTCATCAGCGCCGACATGCGCACCGCATTGCGGGCGTACTCCATGAACATCAGGAAGGTGGCGCCATAGGGGATCAGACCGCCGTGCAGGGCGACACCGTTCATGATGGCGGCCATGCCGAACTCGCGCACGCCGTAGTACATGTAGTTGCCGGAGGCATCTTCGGCCACCACCGGCTTGCAGCCACTCCACAGGGTCAGGTTGGAACCGGCCAGGTCAGCGGAGCCGCCAAGCAGCTCGGGCAGCAGCGGACCGAAGAAATTCAGGCAGTTCTGGCTGGCCTTGCGGCTGGCGATGTTCTCGCCCTTCTGCGCTACCTCGCGGATGAAGGCACTGGCCTTCTCCTCGAAGTCCGCCGGCAGCTCACCGGCCATGCGGCGCTTGAACTCGGCAGCCAGCTCGGGGTACTCGGCCTGGTAGGCAGCGAACTTCTCGTTCCACTGCTGCTCGGCACGGGCACCGGCTTCGCGGGCGTCCCACTCGGCGTAGATGTCTTCGGGGATCTCGAAGGGACCATGCTTCCAGCCCAGCGCATCGCGGGTCAGAGCGATCTCGTCCTCACCCAGGGCTGCGCCGTGGGAGGATTCCTTGCCCTGCTTGTTCGGCGAGCCGAAGCCGATGATGGTCTTGCAGCAGATCAGGGTCGGCCTGTCGCTCTTGCGAGCAGTCTCGATGGCCAGCCTGATCTCGTCGGCATCGTGGCCGTTGACGTTGCGGATCACCTGCCAGCCGTAGGACTCGAAGCGCCGGGGGGTATCGTCGGTGAACCAGCCATGCACTTCACCATCGATGGAAATGCCGTTGTCATCATAGAAGGCAGTCAGCTTGCTCAGGCCCAAAGTACCGGCCAGCGAGCAGACTTCATGGGAAATGCCCTCCATCATGCAGCCGTCACCGAGGAACACATAGGTGTCGTGATCGACGATGTTGTGCCCGGGGCGGTTGAACTGGGCGGCCATGATCTTCTCCGCCAGGGCAAAGCCCACGGCGTTGGCGATGCCCTGCCCCAGCGGACCCGTGGTGGTTTCCACACCGGCGGTGTAGCCGTATTCCGGGTGGCCGGGGGTGCGGCTGTGCAGCTGACGGAAGTTCTTCAGATCATCGATGGTCAGGTCATAGCCGGTCAGGTGCAGCAGGGAATAGATCAGCATGGAGCCGTGGCCGTTGGACAGCACGAAACGGTCGCGGTCAGCCCACTGCGGGTTGGCCGGGTTATGCTTGAGGAAGTCCCTCCAGAGCACTTCGGCGATATCCGCCATGCCCATTGGCGCACCCGGATGACCACTGTTGGCTTTCTGCACCGCATCCATGCTCAGGGCACGAATGGCATTGGCTCGGTCACGACGACTGGGCATGAACAACTCCTGTGATTTTGGCAAGACTGGGAGGGGCCCAGGACTGGTCCACGCCCCCGGAAAATGAAAGGACGGCATTTTCGCCCAAACTGCTGCAACGGGCAATGAAAACCCGGACCGACCATGGAAAACGCCGGGAATTGTGGACGAGCGGCCCGAATCCGAGACGAATATCAAAATATTTTGATATAGCCATTGCGAGACCGGTCGCGGCTGACTAGAATCCCCCAGCATGAACAGCACCGCCTCCCTCGCCCTCGTCGCCAGCTCGAGTTCCGAGCAACTGGCTGCCTTTCTCAAGGCGGCAGGGGATCAGCTGCGCCTGGATATCCTGCGGGTACTGCGCAATGACTCCTTCGGCGTGCTGGAACTGGCGCAGATCTTCGACATGCGCCAGTCAGGCATGAGCCACCACCTCAAGGTACTGGCCAGCGCAGGTCTGGTCAGCACCCGTCGTGAAGGCAACTCGATCTTCTACCGGCGCAGCCTGGCCGACGCCAGCCCATGGCCGGTGCTGCACGAGCAGCTGCTCGGCGAACTTGACGCCCTGCCGCTGGAAGACCGGCTGCAGAGCGCCATCGCCCTGGTGCACAGTCAGCGCGGCGAGGTATCGCGGCAGTTCTTCGCCCGTTTTACCGATGGCACTCCGGCCCAGCAGGACCTGATTGCCCACTTCGGCCTGTACCGCGAGCCGCTGCTGGACCTGATCGACAGCCTGGCCCTGCCGGACCGGGCGCTGGCCATCGAGATCGGGCCGGGGGAAGGCGGCTTCCTGCCGGATCTGGCCGGCCGCTTCACCCGGGTGCTGGCCCTGGACAACGCCCCGGCCATGCTGGAGCGCGCCCGCCAGCAGTGCAGCGAGGCCGGTCTGGTCAATGTCGAATGCCTGCTGGCCGATGCCCTGCAGCCCCAGGCCCTGCCCCCGGCGGACGCCGTGGTGTGCAATATGGTGCTGCACCACATGCCGGCGCCAGCGGAGGCGCTCAAGCGCTTCGCCGACCTGCTCAGGCCCGGCGGCAGCCTGATCCTCACCGAGCTGTGCCGACATGATCAGAGCTGGGTTCAGGACACCTGCGGTGACCTGTGGCTGGGCTTCGACCAGAGCGACCTCGCCCGCTGGGCTTCACAGGCGGGATTGAACAGTGGCGTCAGCCTCTATCTGGGACTGCGCAACGGATTTCAGATTCAGCTTCAACAATTTTCCAAGGACCAGAACCATGAGTGAATACAGCATCTTCACGTCCGAATCGGTATCCGAAGGCCATCCGGACAAACTGGCTGATCAGATCTCCGACGCCGTGCTCGACGCCATTCTCGCCGAGGACAAGCTGGCCCGTGTGGCCTGCGAAACCATGGTCAAGACCGGCGTGGCGATCATCGGCGGGGAAATCACCACCAGCGCCTGGGTCGACCTGGAGGATCTGGTACGCAAGGTGATCAAGGATGTCGGCTACACCTCCTCCGAGGTCGGCTACGACGCCGATACCTGTGGCGTGATCAACATCATCGGCAAGCAGTCACCGGATATCGCCCAGGGTGTGGACCGGCAGAAGCCCGAGGATCAGGGGGCCGGCGACCAGGGCCTGATGTTCGGCTATGCCAGCAACGAGACCAGCGTGCTGATGCCCGCGCCCATCACCTTCGCCCACCGTCTGGTCGAGCGTCAGGCCGAGGTGCGCAAGAACGGTACCCTGAACTGGCTGCGCCCGGACGCCAAGTCCCAGGTCACCTGCCGCTACGAGAACGGCCAGGTGGTCGGTATCGATGCCATCGTACTGTCCACTCAGCACAATCCGGAGATCGCCCAGGAAGACCTGCGCGAGGCGGTGATGGAGACCATCATCAAGCACGTGATCCCGGCCGAGCTGCTGCATGCCGGCACCCAGTACCACATCAACCCCACCGGCAAGTTCGTCATCGGTGGCCCTGTGGGTGACTGCGGTCTGACCGGACGCAAGATCATCGTCGATACCTACGGCGGCATGGCCCGTCACGGTGGCGGCGCCTTCTCCGGCAAGGACCCGTCCAAGGTCGACCGCAGCGCCGCCTATGCCGGTCGTTACGTGGCCAAGAACATCGTCGCTGCCGGCCTGGCCGATCGTTGCGAGATCCAGGTGTCCTACGCCATCGGCGTGGCGCAGCCGACCTCGGTGTCGATCAACACCTTCGGCACCGGCAAGGTCAGCGACGAGCGCATCGTTCAGCTGGTTCGCGAGCACTTCGACCTGCGGCCCTATGCAATCACCCGCATGCTCGACCTGCTGCACCCGATGTACCAGGCCACTGCGGCCTACGGTCACTTCGGCCGCGACCCCTACGAGATGACAGTGAAGGGCGACACCTTCACCGCCTTCCCCTGGGAACTGACCGACCGCGCCGACGCCCTGCGCGCCGACGCCGGGCTGTAACAGACCGGGGAATCCGGAGCAGGCCGTCCCGGCATACGCGGTGCGGCCCTGCCCTGCAGGGAAGTGGAATCAGCGGCGAAAGCCGTCGTGGCATCCCTTGCAGCCCTGCTGTATCGCTGCCACAGGGGCAGCCACCTGCTCGGGACTGTCGACACCCTCGCGGGTAACGGCAAGCAGATCGGCCACGGCCTGGCGGTAATCCGCTATGGCCTGCTGCCAGGCATCCGGCTGCTGCCAGATGTCCGGGAGGGCCGCATTGCGCTGCCTGGAGTCGCCGGGCTCGGGAAAGTAGTCCCAGGGCGCCTCGACCAGTTCGGCCAGGCCCTCGGCGTGACCGGCAAGGGCCTCGCCATCGAAGGGCACGCGACCCGACAGCATGCCGCCCATGGGCTCGCTGTGCTGGAGGAACTGTTTGAACACCGCCTGACGCTTGCCCTCAGGCGAATCGGGATCGGCAGGACCGCCGCAACCGACCAGAGCCAGGCCAAGGGCCGCAGGCAGCAGTATTCGGGGAAGGGAAACAGACAACGGATTTCTCCCTGACGTACGTGGAATTGATAGTGGGGCCGGAATCGGCCCTCGCAAGCTTACTCTTATTGGAGCTGATTATGAGCGCAGTCATGCAAGCAGATTTTTCCGACTACAAGGTAGCGGACATCACCCTGGCCGATTACGGCCGCCGCGAAATCGTCATCGCCGAATCGGAAATGCCCGCGCTGATGGCGCTGCGTCGCAAGTACAAGGCCGAGCAGCCGCTCAAGGGCGCACGCATCCTCGGCTGCATCCACATGACCATTCAGACCGCGGTGCTGATCGAGACCCTCGTCGAGCTGGGCGCCGAAGTGCGCTGGTCCTCGTGCAACATCTTCTCCACCCAGGACCACGCCGCCGCCGCCATCGCCGCCGCCGGCATTCCGGTATTCGCCTGGAAGGGCGAGACCGAAGAGGAGTACGAATGGTGCATCGAGCAGACCATTCTCAAGGACGGTCAGCCCTGGGACGCCAACATGGTACTGGACGATGGCGGTGACCTGACCCAGATCCTGCACGAGAAGTACCCGCAGGTACTGGACAGGGTCCACGGCATCACCGAGGAAACCACTACCGGCGTACACCGCCTGCTGGAGATGCTGAAAAAGGGCACCCTGAAGGTACCGGCGATCAACGTCAACGACTCGGTAACCAAGAGCAAGAACGACAACAAGTACGGCTGCCGTCACAGCCTGAACGACGCCATCAAGCGCGCCACCGACCACCTGCTGTCCGGCAAGAAGGCGCTGGTCATCGGTTATGGTGACGTGGGCAAGGGCTCGGCCCAGTCCCTGCGCCAGGAAGGCATGATAGTGCGCGTGGCCGAAGCCGACCCGATCTGTGCCATGCAGGCCTGCATGGACGGTTTCGAGGTCACCTCGCCCTACATCAACGGCGTCAATGACGGCACCGAAGCCAGCATCAACCGCGAGCTGCTGGGCAACACCGACCTGATCGTCACCACCACCGGCAACATCAACGTGTGCGACGCCAACATGCTCAAGGCGCTGAAGAAGCGCGCGGTGGTGTGCAACATCGGTCACTTCGACAACGAGATCGATACAGCCTTCATGCGTCAGAACTGGGCCTGGGAAGAGGTCAAGCCGCAGGTACACAAGATCCACCGTACCGGCAGGGACGGCTTCGATCCGGCCAACGACGACTACCTGATCCTGCTGGCCGAGGGCCGTCTGGTGAACCTGGGCAATGCCACCGGTCACCCCAGCCGCATCATGGACGGCTCCTTCGCCAACCAGGTGCTGGCCCAGATCCACCTGTTCCGCCAGGGCTATGCCGACCTCGACGCCACCGCCCGCCAGCAGCTGCTGCGCGTGGAAGTGCTGCCCAAGGAGCTGGACGAGGAAGTGGCGCTGGAAATGGTCAAGGGCTTCGGTGGCGTGGTCACCCGTCTGACCCAGCAGCAGGCCGACTACATCGGCGTGCCGGTGGAAGGTCCGTTCAAGCCGGATACCTACCGCTACTGATACCCGCCTGGGGGTGTCGCGAGCGCGCCACCCCCGGCGTTTGCCAAGAGACAGGATATGAACAACAGGAACATCCCGGTCAGCTTCGAGTTCTTCCCGACCAAGACCGATGCCGGCCATGAAAAACTGATCGCCGCAGCCCATGTGCTGGCCGAACAGAAGCCCGAGTTCTTCTCGGTCACCTACGGCGCCGGCGGCTCCACCCGCGACCGTACCCAGAACACCGTGCTGCAGCTGGACCAGCAGGTGAAGGTGCCCACCGCGCCACACCTGTCCTGCGTCGGCGACAGCAAGGAAGACCTGCGCCAGCTGCTCAACGAGTACCGTGAAGCGGGCATCCACCGTATCGTCGCCCTGCGTGGCGACCTGCCCTCGGGCATGGGGCGGGCCTCGGGTGAACTGCGTTACGCCAACGAGCTGGTGGAGTTCATCCGCCAGGAGACCGGTGATCACTTCACCATCGAGGTGGCTGCCTATCCCGAATCCCACCCCCAGGCCCGCAATTTCGAAGTGGATCTGGAAAACTTCGTGCGCAAGGTGAAGGCCGGCGCCAACAGCGCCATCACCCAGTACTTCTACAATGCCGACTGCTACTTCCACTTCGTCGACCGGGTTCGCAAGGCCGGTGTGGACGTGCCGATAGTGCCGGGCATCATGCCGATCACCAACTACAGCAGCCTGTCGCGTTTCTCCGATGCCTGCGGCGCCGAGATCCCCCGCTGGATCCGCAAGCAGCTGGAGTCCTATGGCGACGATACAGCCAGCATTGCCGCCTTCGGCACCGAAGTGATCAGCGACATGTGCCAGCGCCTGATCGCCGGTGGTGCACCCAGCCTGCACTTCTATACGTTGAACCAGGCGGAGCCGAGCCTGGCGATCCTGCGCAACCTCTGAGTCAGGTGCGCCGTGCCGGGTGCAGCCCGGCACGGCCGTGGCAATTATCCGTAGCGGCTGCTGTGCCGAACGTACTGATTTTCGTCCCTCCCGGGAGTTCGGCTGGGCCCTCCCAGCGGTTCGGCTGTCGGGAGCGCAGTGACGTTTCGGCAACCGTCTCCGCTATTTTTCTGCGAGATCTGCAGCTTTCTGTTAGACTCGCCGCTCTTCATCTTCATTCCGGCCGCACGGACAGCCCCTGTTCGCAAACGGCCATCACAGGGTTTATCTGAATGTCCTTTGCTTCTCTCGGCCTGTCCGACGCGCTGGTGCGCGCCGTGGCTGCCACTGGTTACACCACCCCCACTCCGGTCCAGACGCAGGCCATCCCGGCCGTGCTGGAAGGTCGTGATCTCATGGTCGCGGCCCAGACCGGCACCGGCAAGACCGCCGGTTTCTCCCTGCCGATTCTCGAGCTGCTGTTCCCCGATGGTCAGCGTCCGTCCGGTTACAAGCGCACTGCCCGTCAGGTTCGTGCACTGGTGCTGACCCCTACCCGCGAGCTGGCGGCCCAGGTGCATGACAACATCCGCTCCTACGCCACCGAGCTGCAGATGCACAGCGCCTGCATTTTCGGCGGCGTGGGTGCCAACCCGCAGATCAAGGCGCTGGCCCCTGGCCTGGATATCCTGGTGGCCTGCCCCGGACGGCTGCTGGACCTGGTTGGCCAGCGCGCCGTGGACCTGTCTGCCGTGGAATACTTCGTTCTGGACGAAGCTGACCGCATGCTGGACATGGGCTTCATTCATGACGTGAAGAAGGTCATCGCCAAGCTGCCGGCCAAGCGCCAGAACCTGCTGTTCTCGGCGACTTTTTCCAGCGAGATCACCCAGCTCGCCAACCGCCTGCTGCACAATCCGGCACGGATCGAAGTAACCCCGCCGAACACCACGGTGGAACGCATCGAGCAACGGGTTTTCCGGGTAGAGGCAGGCCACAAGCGGGCCCTGATCGCCCACCTGATCACCATGGGCGCCTGGGAACAGGTACTGGTGTTCACCCGCACCAAGCATGGTGCCAACCGCCTGGCCGAATACCTGTCCAAGCATGGCCTGCCGGCGGCCGCCATTCACGGCAACAAGAGCCAGAGCGCTCGCACCAAGGCACTGGCGGATTTCAAGAGCAACAGCATCCGCGTGCTGGTGGCAACCGATATCGCCGCCCGCGGCCTGGATATCGACCAGCTGCCCCATGTGGTGAACTTCGAGCTGCCCAACGTGGCTGAGGACTATGTGCACCGCATCGGCCGTACCGGCCGCGCCGGACGCAGTGGCGAGGCGGTTTCCCTGGTCAGCCCCGATGAGGAGAAGCTGCTCAAGGCCATCGAGCGACTGACCCGTCAGCGCTTCGAGGAAGGCGATCTGCAGGGCTTCGTGCCCCCGGCGCAGGCGGAACTCAACAGCGACCGCCCCGAGCGTCCGCGTGGCGCCAATACCCCGAGCAGGGGTCGCGGCCAGCCCCGCAGTAACGCCGCTCCGCGGGGGCAGGGTCGTGCTGACAAGCCCCGCCCCGGCAGCAAGCCACGCCGTCCGCAGCAGGCCATGCCGGGTATCGCCGAGCCCGAGGATGCAGTCGCCCGCGAGCGCCGTCTGCAGGCGATGGGCAACCGGGTCGTGCCGGAAACACCGGCCCCCAAACGTAACCGCCCGCGTCGCGAAAAGCCTGCCCTGCTCGGCAGCTGAGCCTCCGTTCGTCAGAAATGAACAGGTCGCAGAACCTGTTCATTTTCTCGCCATCTCCCGCTTCCATCCTCTTTTTTCATAGCTATCAGCCACGTGGCGTTGTGCCACATGAACCCTACGGAATCCATGGTCCAGAGCGCCTCAAACGGCGCCGTGTAAATTTTGGGCAAGAGGTTATAGTCAACGTTCCACACCAAAAGTTGTCACATACCGACAGGAGGTTCTGATGAGAGGCACCTTAGCCATACTGATGCTGCTCATAGCACTGGACCTTCAAGCGGAGAACCGTCTGGCTCCGCCCCCCGAAGCCGGCCTGTGGCGTTCCGAAAGCCGGTTGATTACCGACAACGAGGGTAGCCTGCGCCGGATGCGTTCCGTTCAGCCGGGTCTCACCTTCTCCCATGTCGATTACCGCATCCTGCACGAGACGGCCAGACGCGTGGCACAACCCAAGATCGAACTGGTCTGCCTCACGCCTTCACAGGCCTCCGAGCTGGGCAGCCATCACAGTCTCCACAACATCCTCCAGCGCAAACTGCCGGAGTGCGACCTGAGCCTGCAGAAGGTCGGCCGCTCCATCGTTCAGGTGCGTGGCGATTGCCAGGACCCCGAACGTTTCAACGGCAAGATGGAAGGCCTGGTCGAGTTTGTCAGCACCCATGAGATTCACGCGTCGTTCCTCGGCCGTGCACCCACCCCCGGCCAGCCAGAGAGTAACTCCCCCTCGGGACTGATCATCCAGCAGCATGAGGTTCACCGCTGGGCATCCCCTGACTGTGGGCAGTACGAACCCCACGACCGCATGGCGTTCTGATCCTCGTCTTATCCCCGCCCTCGTCTAGACTGAAGCTCAGGACAGCGCAAAGGGGGCACCATGTTGAACCACTGCATTCTTGGCTTTGATTATTCGGACAGCTGGGACAGGACCTGCGAACGCCTTCCCCCGATAGTGCAATTGCTCGGCGTGAAGCGACTCACGCTCGTGCACGTCGTGGACACCACCCGGCGCATCAACGTCGAGGACAGCGAAGCGGCCGCCGACAGCCATCTGGAGAAGCTTGCGGGCGCGCTGTCGACGGAGCTCGGCATCGCCGTCGATCATGAGGTTCGCCGCGGTTTTGCCGCGACCGAGCTCCACGAAGTGGCCCGGCGGCACAAGGCTGACGGCCTGATCATGCTGAATCAGAGCCACTCCGCGGGCCGGGCACTGTTCTACGGCAATACCACACTGAACCTTGCGCGTCTGACACGCCTGCCGCTGCTGGTGCTGCCCGCTGACGGACCGGCGATCGAGCCGGCCGGCACCCTGTTGCTCGCCACCGACGGCTCGGACCCGGCCCAGGCGGCGCAGCGCATGTTCGAACACTATCTGGTGGACGGTCGCCATGGACTGGTGCTCTGGGTGGAGACCGAGGAGGCGGACAACAGCGCCCTTGTCCAATCGCAGATAGCCGATCTCACCGCCAGGCACGAGCAGGCAGTGGCCCGTCTGGGCAAGGGCTCGGCAGTTCGCGAGATAGTCCGCACCGCAGAGGATGAGCAGGTGGCGCTGGTGATCCTGGGCAAGCGCGGCACCACGCCCATTCAGGATCTGATGATCGGCAGTACCGCCGAAGGGGTAGCCCGGGAAAGCCGCCGCCCGGTACTGCTGGTGCCCGCCGGTACCGGCCTCTAGAACGACAACGGCCCCGGGGTTGCCGGGGCCGTTTCGGTACTGCTCAGCGACGCCTCAGAAGAACGCCTGCAGACCGGTCTGGGCACGGCCCAGGATCAGTGCGTGAACGTCGTGGGTACCCTCATAGGTATTGACCACTTCCAGGTTGACCACATGGCGGATCACGCCGTACTCGTCGGAGATGCCGTTGCCGCCGAGCATGTCACGGGCAACCCGGGCGATATCCAGCGCCTTGCCGCAGGAGTTGCGCTTCATGATGGAGGTGATCTCCACCGCAGCGGTGCCTTCGTCCTTCATCCGGCCCAGGCGCAGGCAGCCCTGCAGGGCCAGAGTGATCTCGGTCTGCATGTCGGCCAGCTTCTTCTGTACCAGCTGGGTCTGCGCCAGCGGGCGACCGAACTGATGACGATCCAGGGTGTACTGGCGGGCGGTGTGCCAGCAGAACTCGGCGGCACCCAGGGCGCCCCAGGAAATGCCGTAACGGGCGGAGTTCAGGCAGGTGAAGGGACCGCGCAGACCGGTCACGCCCGGCATCAGGTTCTCCTCCGGCACGAACACATCATCCATCACGATCTCGCCGGTGATCGAAGTGCGCAGGCCGACCTTGCCCTTGATCGCAGGAGCGCTCAGACCTTCCCAGCCCTTCTCGAGGATGAAGCCGCGGATCACATCGTCCTCGGTCTTGGCCCAGACCACGAACACGTCGGCAATCGGACTGTTGGTGATCCACATCTTGGCGCCCTTGAGGCGATAGCCGCCCTCGACCTTGCGCGCACGGGTGACCATGGAGCCCGGGTCGGAACCGTGGTTGGGCTCGGTCAGGCCGAAGCAGCCGATCCACTCGCCGCTGGCCAGTTTCGGCAGATACTTCTGCTTCTGGGCCTCGGAGCCGAACTCGTTGATCGGAACCATGACCAGCGAGGACTGTACACTCATCATCGAGCGATAACCGGAATCCACCCGCTCGACCTCACGGGCAATCAGGCCATAGCAGACATAGTTCAGGCCGCTGCCGCCGTACTCGGTGGGAATGGTTGCACCCAGCAGGCCCAGCTCACCCATCTCACGGAAGATGCTGGCATCGGTCTGCTCGTGGCGGAAGGATTCCAGCACGCGCGGCATCAGCTTGTCCTGACAATACTGTGCTGCGGAGTCGCGCACCATGCGCTCTTCTTCGGTGAGTTGCTGGTCCAGCAGCAGCGGGTCTGCCCAGTTGAAGGATGCCTTGTTAGCCATGGGTACTCCGTGAATATCGTGGTGTTGGCGCGGCACAACGCCGCAGGATGGTTTAAAGCCTAGTCCTGCCAAGGCACACAAGCAAACGCGTTTTTTTCAGCGACCTGTGCTAGATTGGAACTCCGCAAACACACCCTCACTTCGAGAGTCCCACCGTGCGCCGCAAGATACCCCCCACCCAGGCCCTGATCTGCTTCGAGTCCGCCGCCCGCCATGAGAGCTTTACCCGGGCCGCCGAGGAACTGGCCCTGACCCAGAGCGCGGTATGCCGGCAGATCGCCAATCTCGAGGGCTTTCTCGACGTCGAGCTGTTCCGCCGTACCCGGCGCGGAGTACGGCTGACCGAGGCGGGACTGACCTACCATCGTCGCATTGCCAATCGGCTGGATGCCATGGAGCGCGATACCCTGTCATTGATGGGCAACAAGGGCAGCGCCACCCTGGAGCTGGCCCTGGTACCGACCTTCGGCACCCAATGGCTGCTGCCCCGGCTTGGTCAGTACCTTGTGCAACATCCGCACGTCACGGTCAACATGACCAACCGCACCCGCCCCTTTCTGTTCGCCGACACCGAGTTCGATGCCGCCATCTACTTCGGCGACGGGGAATGGTCGGGTACCGAGGTGCACTTTCTGATGAACGAGTCCCCGGTGCCGGTCTGCAGCCCTGCCCTGATGCAGGGGCTGAGCGAGTTGAGCGCCGAGCAGATCAGCCAGTTGCCGCTGCTGCAGCAGTCCACCAGGCCCTACGCCTGGCGCCAGTGGTTCGAGTCCTGCGACATGCGCATCGAGCACGATCTCAACGGCACGCGCCTGGAGCTGTTCTCCATGCTGGCCCAGGCGGCCATGCATGGCATGGGCGTGGCGCTGATACCGCCTTTCCTGATCCGCAGCGAGCTGCAGAGCGGCCGACTGGTGATCGCCAACAATCACAGCGTCGACAGCCGCAACGCCTATTATCTGGTCATTCCCGAGCGCAAGGCCGAGTCGGCGACCCTGCAGGGGTTCCGTGACTGGGTGATTGCCGAGGCGCAGCAGTATCGCGCAGGCCCCGCCGCAGCAATGCACCATCAGGCGTAGTACCCAATTTATTCGCACCCGGGGCGGGTGCTCCTACAAGGACAGAGCTAACGAGGAGATCGGGATCTGCTGTAGGAGCACCGCCTCGGTGCGAAAACCGCCAGCCCCATTCGCACCCGGGGCGGGTGCTCCTACAAGGACAGAGCTAACGAGGATATCGGGACCTGCTGTAGGAGCACCGCCTCGGTGCGAACCGCCACATCCATTCGCACCCGGGGCGGGTGCTCCTGCAAGGACAGAGCTAACGAGGAGATCGGGACCTGCTGTAGGAGCACCGCCTCGGTGCGAACCGCCACATCCATTCGCACCCGGGGCGGGTGCTCCTGCAAGGACAGAGCTAACGAGGATATCGGGACCTGCTGTAGGAGCACCGCCTCGGTGCGAACCGCCACATCCATTCGCACCCGGGGCGGGTGCTCCTGCAAGGACAGAGCTAACGAGGAGATCGGGATCTGCTGTAGGAGCACCGCCTCGGTGCGAAAACCGCCAGCCCCATTCGCACCCGGGGCGGGTGCTCCTACTGGGGACAGGCCTAACGAGGATATCGGGACCTGCTGTAGGAGCACCGCCTCGGTGCGAAAACCGCCAGCCCCATTCGCACCCGGGCCGGGCGGCCTGCGACCTGCCTCAGCCCATTCGAAAGTACACGCAGATCCGCTGCCCGTTGACCTCGTGTACGCGGATATCCATCTCGTAGAGGTCGCGCAGCACCTCGTCGCGGATGATCTCCTCCGGGGCTCCCTGATACACGGGCCGGCCCCGGCGCATGGCAATGATGTGATCGGAGTAGCAGGAGGCGAAGTTGATGTCGTGCAGCACCACCACCACGGTCTTGCCCTTCTCGTCCGCCGCCCGGCGCAGCAGCTGCATCATGTCCACGGCAAAGCGCATGTCGATGTTGTTCAGCGGTTCGTCGAGCAGCACGTAGTCGGTGTCCTGGCACATGACCATGGCCACATAGGCACGCTGGCGCTGGCCGCCGGACAGTTCATCAATCGGCCTGTCGCGGTATTCGTGCAGCTGCAGATACTCCATGGCCTCATCCACATGGCGCAGGTCCTCGGCGGTGAGGCGGCCGCCCGAGTGCGGAAAGCGACCGAAGGCCACCAGATCCCGCACGCTCAGGCGCAGGCTGGTCTGATTGTCCTGGCGCAGGATCGACAAGCGCCGGGCCAGCACATTGCCCGGTGTACGGGTAACGTCCATGCCATCCACCACTACCGAACCGGCGTTCATGGGTGTCAGGCGGCTGATCATCGACAGCAGCGTCGACTTGCCCGCCCCGTTCGGACCTATGATGGAGGTGAACCCGCCCTTGGGAATGCTCAGGCTGACATCATCCACCACCAGGGTATCGCCGTAGCGCTTGGATACGCCCCGGGTTTCAATCATTGTCTGACTCCACGCAACAACAGCGCTATGAATAACAGGCCGCCGGCCAACTCGATGACCAGTGCCAGCGGCAGGGTTGAGGCCAGCAACTGCTCCAGCAGTACCTGACCACCGACCAGGCAGATGATGCCCGCCAGCACGCTGGCCGGGAGCGTCCACCGATGGCGCTGGGTGCCGGTGATCCAGTAGGCCAGGTTGGCAATCAGCAGGCCGAAGAACAGGGTCGGGCCGACCAGTACCGTAGCCACCGACACCATGATGGCGACCACTGCCATGATGCCCAGCACCACACGGCCATGGGCCACGCCCAGATTCACCGCAATATCCCGGCCCAGCGACAGCACATCCAGATAGCGCCGCCAGCGCAGCAGCAACAGCCCGCCAAGGGTCAGGGCCACCGCGCTGACCGCCAGCAGTTCGGTATTGACCCGGCTGAAACTGGCCTGGCGCACACCGCTGCTGATACCGAACTCGCTCGGGTCCAGCACCCGGGCACCCAGCTCCGACAATTCGCGGAACAGCATGCCGGCCAGCATGCCCAGCAGGATCATCAGGTGCAGGCTGCGCACTGAACCGGAAAACAGCAGGCGAAACAGCAACAACGCCAGCCCCACCATGAGCAGCATCTGCAGCCCGACCCGCAGCGAGCTCGGCCAACCGGCCAGCTCCGCCCCACCGAAGATCAGCAGCCCCAGGGTGTTGACCAGTACAAAGAGCACATCAAAGCCCATCAGGGCCGGCGTCAGCAGCCGGCTGTGGGTGATGGTCTGGAACAGCACGGTGGACAGGCCGATGGCGCTGGCTGCCAGCAGCAACGCCAGCAGGCGGCTGCCCCTGTGCTGCAGGATGAAGGCCCAGTCGGTCTGGACATTGATGGTCATGAAGCCAAGCAAGCAGAGCACCGCCGCTATCGCCAGCAGCAGTACACGCACGGCCGGTTGTCGCCACAGGGTCAGGACCATTTTTTCCTCCCGTGCAGCAGAACCCCGAGAAATACCACGCAGCCGGCAATCGACAGCAGGTTGGACGAGGGCACCTCATAGGGATGGATCAGCAGCCGCCCGAGCAGATCGGCCGCCAGCAGAATGGCCGCCCCCAGCAGCGCAATCATGGGCACCGCCCGCCGCAGGTTGTCGCCGGTCAGCACCCGCACCACATTGGGTGCCACCAGTCCGATGAAGGGGATCACCCCGGCGGTGACCACCACGCTGCCGACGATCATGGCCACCAGCGCCACGCCGATGGCCATCAGCAACCCATAGTTGACGCCGATATTCACCGCAAAATCCCGCCCCATGCCGATCACGGTAAAGCGGTCGGCCAGCAGCATGGCAGCCAGCGTCAGCCCCGCCGCCACCCACAGCAGCTCGTAACGACCGCGCAACACCGCGGAGAAATCGCCGCTGTTCCAGGCACGCAGCGACTGGGACAGATCGAAATGATGGGCGATCAGGCCACTGCCGGCATGCACCACTCCGGCGATGATCAATCCAACCAGCGGCACTATCAGCGCCGAGCGCAGGGGGATGCGCTGCAGTACACCGAGAAACAGCAGAATGCCGCCGGCGGCGAAACCACTGACCAGCAGAAAGCGCGCCCACAAAGGCAGGCCGTCCGGCAGCGCAATGGCCAGCACCAGCATGCCCAGCGCCGCAGCCGCCATGGGCCCCGTGGTCGAGGTATCCACCAGCCGGTTGCGCGCCATCATCTGCAATATGGCGCCGGCCACCGCCAGCGCCGCGCCGGCCAGAATCAGTGCCAGGGTTCGCGGCAGCCGACTGGCGAAGAGGATCTTCGAGACCCGGTCATCCGGGTCAGCGGTCAATACATTGAGCAGGTTCAGCCGGCTGGCGCCGACGTTCAGGCTGCACACCGCCAGAACCAGCACCAGGACCAACAACAGCAACAGCCAGAGGGCGCCAGCGCGAGACGCCCTCGGAGGAGAAAAACGGGAATCAGTCATGCACTCTACCTGCAACAGGAAACCCCATTCCCGACTGCAGCAGGAATGGGGTTTCGCCAACGTCCTTTGCGGGGTCGATTATCGCGCAGCGGCGGCGGAGAACACCTTGATGAGCTCGTCCACACTGGCCTGCATCACCCCGATGCCGCTGTTGTCCAGCAGGTACCAGCTGGCCGGGTCGAGGTAGACGATCTGCCCCTTGCTGCCGGCACTGGTCGCCCTGACCAGTTCATTGTCCATCAGCTCGGCGGCTGCGGTGCCTTCCCGGCCGATGGCCGCATCACGATCCATGACGAACAGCCAGTCCGGATCGGCCTCCAGCAGAAACTCGAAGGATACCGCCTGACCATGGCGACCGGCCTTGAGCTCGGCAACCGCCTGTTCTACACCGAAGACATCATGGATGAGGCCGAACCGGGTACCCTTGCCAAAGGCGGCCATCTTGCCACCGGTGGTAAGGATCAACAGGCCATCGCCCTGTTTGGCTGTCAGCGCACGCAGCTCGTCCACCGATGCCTTGAGCTGAGCGACCAGCTCAGCCGCCCGCTCCTGCTTGCCGAAGATCTCGCCCAGCAGCAGGGTATTGCGTTCCACGCTGCCCAGCAGGTCGTTGGGATCGGGGGTCAGGTCGATGGTGGTGCCGAAGGCCGAAACTTCCTCGTACTTGCCCTGGGCGCGACGGCCGAGAATGATCAGATCAGGCTGGGCAGTGCGCAGCACTTCCAGATCAGGCTCGAACAGGCTGCCGGCTCGGATAAACTCGCCCTCCCGGTATTGCCTGAGCACTTCCGGCGGATTGCCGGATGGAATACCGGCCACAGTCACCCCCAGCTGTGCCAGCGTATCCAGCGTCGACCAGTCCAGTACTACCGCCTTCTGCGGCTGCACCGGCACCTCGGTCTGGCCGCTGGAGTGGCTGATGGTGACGGACTCGGCCTGCACTTGCGCGGCGCCGAACAGCATGGAAACACAGATACCCGACACCGCGGCAAAACGGGAAACGGCTGACAGCATGATCACCCCTGGAAAGCAATAGTGAGAATAGTTATTGTTTGCGATGCTACCAGAGACCGCTCCGCTGGTGCAATCGGAGAAGCGGGAATTCCTGCATAAAAAAGGCGAGCCGAAGCTCGCCCCTGGTTACTGCCGCAGAGGTTACTTGCGCACACCCTCGATGGTCAGATCCAGATCAACCACCGCAGAGGCCGGACCAAGGTCCATCGATACGTTGTAGTCAGCCAGCTTGATGCTGGTAGTACCGACAAAGCCGGCGCGGTAGCCGCCCCAGGGATCCTCGCCTTCACCAATGAACTGCGCGTCGATCACCACCGGCTTGGTCACACCGTTGAAGGTGAAGTCGCCGGTGACCCTGGCGGTATTCTCGCCAGTCACTTCCACACCGGTGGAGACAAAGGTGGCCTGCGGATGCTTGTCCACATTGAGGAAGTCCGGGCTGCGCAGGTGCTTGTCACGCTCGGCGTGGTTGGAGTCCACGCTGGCGGTGTTGATGGTCACTTCGACCTTGCTCTCTTCGGGCTTGGCGGCGTCCCAGCTGAAGGTGCCGTCAAAGTCATTGAAGCGCCCATGCAGAACGCTGAAGCCCATGTGGCCGGTCTTGAAGTTGATGAAGGCGTGCTGGCCTTCCTTGTCGATCACATAATCGGCGGCCAGCAGCGAACCGGATACTGCCATCAGACTACCCAGTGCAATGCCGGCAACAATCTTCTTCATACAGTTACTCCTGTCTATCAGTCAGATGACGAGGGCGCAGGCCGAGCATCCGGCGCAGCGTGTCGTCACGGTCAAGAAAGTGGTGCTTCAGGGCGCCCAGGGCATGTAACCCTGCCAGCGCCAGTACTGCCATTGCCATCCAATAATGTATCTGCCCGGCCCGATCAGCCTGGCTCGGCAACCCGGTCAGGGTCGCCGGCACCTCGAACCAGCCGAAGAAGCTGATGCCCTGCCCCTTGGCGGTGGAAATCAGATAGCCGCTGATGAGGATCACGAACAGCATCAGGTATAGCAGAGCATGCACCAGCGCAGCGCTGATCCTCTCCCAGCGCCTGTGATTGGGCAGATGGGCAGGACGCGGCGTGAACAAGCGCCAGAGAATCCGCAGCACCAGTACCGCAAACAGCGCCAGGCCGATACTCTTGTGCCAGAAAGGCGCACTGCGGTAATAGGGGCTGTAGTAACTCAGATCGACCATCCACAAACCCAGGATGGCCAGACCTATAACCGTCACGGCAACCACCCAGTGCAGAACTATGGCCACCAGACCATAACGGGTTGCGGTGTTCTTCCAGTGCATGGCGGATGCTCCCTGTAACCTTTGCCAAGATCATACATCGCCTGGGCGATAGAAAAAGCGCAAATACTGGCTTCAACCGATCTGATAATTCGATATGACCACGGTCGCAAATGGGACAGCGATCCGTGCAGTGGACTTGCCACTGCACCGATCATGTCATGAGACCAGCTGAAAGAAAGGAGTGTGCTCAGCCGGGGAAGAACAGGCGCTTGAGCTCGGTGCCAGGATCCTCGGCGCGCATGAAAGCCTCGCCAACGAGGAAGCTGTAGACGCCGTTGTCCAGCATCAGCTCCACATCGGCCCGGGAGAGGATGCCGCTTTCGGTGACCGCCAGCCGGTCGGCCGGAATCCTTGGCAGCAGCTCCAGCGTGGTATCGAGTGACACGCTGAAGTCATGCAGGTTGCGGTTGTTGACCCCCACCAGCGGGGTGTCCAGTGCCAGCGCGCGCTCCAACTCCGGGGCGTCGTGCACTTCTACCAGCACATCCATGCCCAGCTCCACCGCCGCCGCATTCAGTTCGGCCATCTGGGCATCCTCGAGCGAGGCTACGATCAGCAGAATGCAATCGGCGCCCATGGCCCGGGCTTCCACCACCTGGTAGGGATCGACCAGAAAGTCCTTGCGGATGACCGGCAGCGCACAGGCCGCACGGGCCTGCTGGAGGTACTCCGGGCTGCCCTGAAAGAAGTCGATATCGGTCAGCACCGACAGGCAGGCAGCACCGCCCTGCTCATAGCTGACCGCGATCTGCGCCGGGTTGAAGTCCTCGCGGATCACCCCCTTGCTGGGCGAGGCCTTCTTGATCTCGGCGATCACCGCTGGCTGACGCGCCTGCGCCTGCGCCCGCAGTGCCCGGGCAAAGCCCCGCGGCGCATCGGCTGATGCGGCCTGACGCTGAAGGTCATCCAGGGACACCCTGGCGCGGTTTTCCCGCACTTCCTCATATTTACGGGCAACGATGTTTTCCAGAATGGTAGGCAGGCTCATTTCTGCAGTGCCTCCTCACGGAATACTTCGGTAAAAGCGGCCAGCTCCGCCATTTTCTCCCGGGCCATGCCGGAGTAGAGCGCATCCGAGGCCAGCTCCACACCCTCGCGCAGCGACGAGGCTACATCTGCCGCATAGAGCGCCGCACCGGCGTTGAGGATGATCATGTCCGCGGCCTTTTCACCGTTCTCGGTGGTGCGCTTGCCCAGCGCATCGCGGATCAGGGTCAGGGACTCGGCCGGGCCTTCCACGGTCAGGCCGATCAGACTGCGGCTCTTGATGCCGAACTCCTCGGGACTGATCTGGTATTCGCTGACCTCACCGTTCTTCAGCTCGGCGATATGGGTCGGGGCGGCGATGCTGATCTCGTCCAGCCCGTCGCGCGAATGCACCACCAGCACATGCTCGCTGCCGAGCCGGCGCAGCACTTCGGCCATGGGTCGGCACAGCGCCTTGTTGAACACGCCGATCACCTGACGCTTGACCCCGGCCGGGTTGGTCATCGGCCCGAGCATGTTGAACAGGGTACGCAGGCCCAGCTCGCGCCGCGGGCCGACGGCGTACTTCATGGCGCCATGGTGCGCCGGGGCGAACATGAATCCGACGCCGACATGCTCGACGCAGCGGGCCACCTGCTCGGGGGTCAGGTTCAGGTTGATGCCGGCGGCTTCCAGCAGGTCGGCGCTGCCACTCTTGCCGGACACCGCGCGGTTGCCGTGCTTGGCCACCTGGCCGCCCGCTGCGGCAACCACAAAGGCTGCAGCTGAGGACACGTTGAAGATGTTGGCGCCATCACCACCGGTGCCACAGGTATCGACCAGATGCTCGCCCTGGATGGATACCCCCGACGCCAGCTCGCGCATGGCCAGCGCCGCACCGGTGATTTCATCCAGGCTTTCGCTTTTCATGCGCAGGGCAACGAGAAAACCGCCAATCTGGGCGTCGGTGCACTGTCCAGTCATGATCTGCCGCATGACGTCCTGCATTTCCTCGGTGGACAGGTCGATGTGATCAACGACCCTGGCCAGTGCTGTGGTGATGTCCATTATGACTCTCCTGATTCGTCAGCTGCGCATTCCGCCCTGCTGTCTTAAGAAGTTGGCCAGTAACTCGTGGCCCTGTTCGCTGAGGATGGATTCGGGGTGGAACTGCACACCCTCGATCATGTACCGGCGATGACGCAGGCCCATGATCTCGTCCATCGAGCCGTCCGCATGCTGCGTCCAGGCGGTGATTTCCAGATAGTCCGGCAGGTTGTCACGGCTTACCACCAGCGAGTGGTAGCGGGTGACGGTGAGGGGATTGGCCAAGCCGGCGAATACTCCCTGATCACTGTGATACACCGGACTGGTCTTGCCGTGCATGGCCTGGCGGGCACGCACCACCTCGCCGCCGAAGGCCTGGCCGATGCTCTGGTGGCCGAGGCAGACGCCCAGGATCGGCAGCCTGCCGGCAAAGTGCTTGAGTACCGGCACCGATACCCCAGCCTCGTTGGGCGTGCAGGGGCCGGGGGAGACGACTATGCGTTCGGGCTGCAGCGCTTCGATCTCGGCCACGCTCAGCTCATCGTTGCGCACCACCTTGATCTCGGCACCCAGCTCGCCGAAGTACTGCACCAGATTCCAGGTGAAGGAATCGTAGTTGTCGATCATCAATAACATGACGTTCCCCTCACTGCATGGTCGTCTCGGCCAGCGCCACCGCACGGAACATGGCGCGGCGCTTGCTGATGGTTTCTTCCCACTCGGTTTCCGGCACGGAGTCGGCGACGATGCCGGCACCGGCCTGCACGTGCAACTCACCGTTCTTGATCACGGCCGTGCGGATGGCGATGGCGGTGTCCATGTTGCCGTTCCAGGCCCAGTAGCCGACCGCGCCACCATAGACGCCGCGTTTGACCGGCTCCAGCTCGTCGATGATTTCCATCGCCCGGATCTTCGGCGCCCCGGACAGGGTGCCCGCCGGAAGAATGGCGCGCAGGGCGTCCATGGCGGTCAGCTCCGGACGCAGCCGGCCCTGCACGTTGGAGACGATATGCATGACGTTGGAATAGCGCTCGATCACCATCTGCTCGGTCACCCGCACCTGGCCGATCTGCGATACACGACCCACATCATTGCGCCCCAGATCGATGAGCATCAGGTGCTCGGCCAGCTCCTTGGCATCGGACAGCAGGTCCTGCTCCAGCGCCAGGTCGGCCTCCTCGGTGGCACCCCGGGGGCGGGTGCCGGCGATGGGACGGACAGTAACCTCGCCATCTTCCACGCGCACCAGCACCTCCGGGGAGCTGCCGACCACATGGAAATCGTCGAGATTGAAGAAGTACAGGTAGGGAGTGGGATTCTGGCTGCGCAGGGCGCGATAGAGGTCGATGGGTGCAGCGCTGAAGTCGATGCTCATGCGCTGGGAGGGCACCACCTGCATGCAGTCGCCGGCGAGGATGTACTCCTTGATGCGCCGCACCGCGTTCTGATAGTCCTCCCGACTGAAGCTGGCGCGGTACTCCGGCTCCCGTTCGGCCACCGCCGTCAGGTTCAGGCCCGGACGCGGAGTGAAGGGTGCAGTCAGTTGCCGCAGCAGCTGCTCCAGCCGCTGGTTGGCCTGGGCAAAGGCGTCATCCGCGCCGGTGTCGGCCAGCACTATCACATGCAGCTTGCCGGCAAGGTTATCGAATACCACCACCTCATCGGAAACCATCAGCAGGATATCCGGGTTGCCCAGTGGATCGGGATTGACCGATCTTGCCAGTCGCGGCTCCACATAGCGCACACAGTCATAACCGAAATAGCCCACCAGACCGCCGTTGAAGCGCGGCAGCCCGGAAATGTCCGGCACCCGGTAACGGGCCTTGAACTGCTCGACGAAGGCCAGCGGATCCTCGCACTCATGCTGCTCGGTGAGGACGCCATCGACCTGGATCCGGGCAGTACGACCCTGCACCTTGAGCACGGTACGGGCCGGCAGGCCGATGATGGAGTAACGCCCCCATTTCTCGCCGCCCTGCACTGATTCGAGCAGGTAGGAATAGGGCGCATCGGCCAGTTTCAGGTAGGTGGACAGGGGGGTGTCCATGTCGGCCAGCACTTCGCGCACCACGGGAATGCGGTTGAAACCCTGGGCGGCCAGACGGAGAAATTCGTTTTGATTCATGATCAGCCTCATGGGGCGGGTGAAAGTCACATGCAAACCGGTACCCGCAGCGGTGGCGGGCAAAGCACTGTCAGGAACGCCAACGCCAGCGCGCGAGCGCTTTCAGGATTCCCATCAGTATGCGGTTGCTGACAAACACGGCTGATCCATCTATCGAAGGTGTGTAACGGGACAAGACTATATGAGCGCTGCGAGCGAATCAACCAGCAGGTCGGGGCCCTCTGCCGCCACCGGCCGGCCGTGGTTGTAGCCGTAATCCACCGCCACCACGGTGACACCGGCCGCGCGCGCCGCCAGTACATCGTTGCGCGAATCACCGATAAACAGGCTGCGATCGGGAGCGGCGCCAGCGGCCCGCATCACATGCAGCAGGCCTGCCGGATCCGGCTTTTTCACCGGCAGGGTGTCGCCTCCGATGATCCAGTCGAAATCCCCCAGCCCCTTTTCCTCGAGAATCGGGGCCACAAACTGCCCGGGCTTGTTGGTTATCACTGCCAGTGCCACGCCACGCTCGCGCAACCAGGCCAGGAACGGCATTACCCCGGGGTATACAGCGGTGGCGCTGTGATCACCGGAGTAGGCCTCGAAGAAATCATCCAGCGCTGCCCGGGCCTCAGCCTCACCTACCCCATCATGCGCGAGGCTACCAGCCAGGGCACGGCGCACCAGCACCAGCGCGCCATTGCCGACCCAGTCACGCACCCGCTCGACACCGGCAGGCGGCCTGCCGCGCAGCGCCAGCATATGGTCCACCGCCGCCGCCAGATCCGGCACCGAATCCACCAGGGTGCCGTCCAGATCGAACATCACCAGTTGCGGCAGCGCCCCGTCGAACAGGCGCATAAGGGCGTTCACGTCAACGCTGGACCTGGGCCAGTTCAGCACGCATCTGGTCAATCACCGCCTTGTAGTCCGGTGCATTGAAGATGGCCGAGCCGGCCACGAAGGTGTCGGCCCCGGCCTCCGCAATCTGGCGGATGTTCTGGGTGTTGACCCCGCCGTCCACTTCCAGACGGATATCACGCCCGCTGGCGTCAATCAGCGCTCGCGCCTCGCGCAGCTTGTCCAGGGTGGTGGGGATGAACTTCTGCCCGCCGAAGCCGGGGTTGACGCTCATCAGCAGGATCATGTCGACCTTGTCCATCACGTACCTGAGCACATCCAGCGGGGTCGCCGGATTGAATACCAGCCCGGCTTTGGCGCCGCCATCACGGATCAGCTGCAGGGATCGGTCGATATGGTCGCTGGCTTCCGGGTGGAAGGTGATGTAACTGGCCCCCGCCTCGAGAAAGTCGCCGATGATGCGATCCACTGGCCGCACCATCAGATGTACGTCGATTGGCGCCGACACGCCGTATTTGCGCAGGGCACTGCAGACCATGGGACCTATGGTGAGGTTGGGCACGTAATGGTTGTCCATTACATCGAAGTGGACAATGTCAGCACCCGCCGCCAGCACCCGATCCACATCTTCCCCGAGGCGGGCGAAATCGGCGGACAGAATGGACGGGGCAATCGCGTAATCAGGCATGGCAGACCTCAGGGGAGTGATCGGAACCGGGCCATTCTACCATGCCCAGCTCCTCCGGGAGCGACGAGCTCCAGCCCCGGGAGGGACGGACACCAGCTCGTCCGGCTCGTCCGCGGTGTGGCAGGAGGCACACTCAGCGGATACCGTGATACCGACGCAGCCTTTCGTAGGCCTGCTGGATCTGATGCACCCGCTCACTGGCCTCGGCCAGCTTCGCCTCACTGGCACCGGTACCTATCAACTTATCCGGATGATGCCGGCTGAGCTGCCGGCGGTAGGCGCGCTTGATCTGTTCGGGGCTGCTGTCCAGCTCCACTCCCAGCAGCCGCGCCGCTTGCTGCAGACTGCCCGTGGTGCGCGCCGGCGCGGCAGCCCCCGTCTGACGACGCTGATGCCGCTGACGCAGACGCTGCTGCTCGGCCTTGCCCAGGCCCGCGCGTTGCGCCCAGTCATCCAGCAGCAGGCCCGCCCGCCCTACCCGGCCGTGTACCAGAGCCATGCGCCAGCCACCGTCGAGCAGCTCGGCGCTGCGCGCCGGCTGCTGACGGAACAGTCGCTCGACCGCCCGCTCGACCCGCCGCGCCTGCTGCTTGCCCTGATTGAAGGCGCGCATGGCGGCCAGTCGCTGGGATTCGTCCAGACGGTATTGCTGCATCAACTCACGGGCCAGCTGCAGGTGCTGCTGAGTTACCTGGCCATCCGCCTTGGCGATGCGTCCGAGACAGAGGAACAGCACCTGTTCGAAATCGGGCCGCAGCCCAAGACGCTGGAGCAGATCGGACCAGCGCCGCAGCTGCCAGTGACGATCCAGGGCATGCCCGAGAATGCCGCCGAGGATAGCCCCGGACACGCCTGCCACCACGGCGCCCAGCGCTATTCCTCCCAGCGTCAGCGGCCAGAGCATCTCAGGCTTCCCGGGCCAGTTGGTCGACCTGCCGCAGGCGTTCCGGCGTTCCCACGTCTACCCAGCACCCGGTATGCCGCTCACCGCTGACCAGCCCCTGCTCCGCCGCTCGGCGCAACAGCGGCGCCAGCGGCTGCGGCCCCTCACCGAGCCCGTCGAACAGGCTCGGGGACAGGATGGAAATACCGCTGTAGGTCATGGCATCGGCCTGCTCTCCGGCGCCCGGGTTGGCAATGCGCCCGCCCTGCAGCAGGAAGTCGCCGGCGGCCTTGAAGGGCGGGTTGTCCACCAGTACCAGGTGGGCCAGCATGCCGGTCGGCAGCTGCAGTCGGGCAAAATCGAAATCGGTCCAGACGTCCCCGTTTACCAGCACGAAGGGCTGTTCACCCAGCAGGGGCAAGGCACGGCGGATGCCGCCGGCGGTTTCCAGGGGCTCGTCTTCGGCGGACCAGCGGATGCGCACGCCAAGGTCGGTACCGTCACCCAGCCGTGCCTCCAGCTGCTCGCCAAGCCAGGCGTGGTTGATGACCAGCTCCCGCAAGCCAGCCCGGGCAAGACGTTCGATGTGCCATTGGATCAGCGGCTTGCCACCCACCGGCAACAGCGGCTTCGGGGTATGCAGGGTCAGGGGACGCATGCGCTCTCCCTTGCCAGCGGCGAGGATCATTGCCTTCATGGATTACAGCCCCAGACTGTCCAGCAGTCGCGTCAGCGGCTGCAGGCGCCCATCGCCGGCACAGGCATCGCGCAGGTACTGAACGAAGCGCGGCGCATCCTCCAGGTAGCGCGGCTTGCCGTCGCGGTAACGGATCCGGGCGAAAATGCCCAGCACCTTGAGATGCCGTTGCACGCCCATGA
Organism: Halopseudomonas sp. Lyrl_26; assembly: GCF_051948695.1. Taxonomy (NCBI): domain Bacteria; kingdom Pseudomonadati; phylum Pseudomonadota; class Gammaproteobacteria; order Pseudomonadales; family Pseudomonadaceae; genus Halopseudomonas; species Halopseudomonas sp. Lyrl_26. Next base: position 290,008 of record NZ_JAYJLH010000002.1, on the reverse strand, counting down.
GCCGCGACTGCCCGTGAAACACTTCGAACTGCTCGGGCAGCGGTACCCCAGCGGCCCGCGCCTGTTCCCAGTAACGACGCAGCCAGCGATCGCGCTCTTGCAGCGGCAGGTGAAAGAAGGCGTCGGCCAGCAGCGAGGTAATGTCATAGCTGGCCGGACCGTAGAGGGCATCCTGAAAGTCCAGCACACCCGGCTCACCAGTGGTAGTCATCAGGTTGCGCGGCATGTAGTCCCGGTGCACGAACACCCGGCTTTCCGCCAGATGCGAATCGAGCAGCGTCCTGCACAGGGCGTCCCAGTCCGCAGCCTGCTCGGCACTCAGCTCGCGCTGCAGGTGGTGAGCGACAAACCGGTCGGGGAACAGCTGCAGCTCGCGCCGCAGTACCGCCTCGTCGTACTCGGGCAACTCCCCCGGACGGCTCGCCAGCTGCCAGCGGATGAGCACGGCAATGGCCCCGGCATACATGCGCTCGAGTTCGGCATCGCTGACACCGGCCTGGATGCTTTCAAGGTAGGTATGGGTGCCGAGATCCTCGAGCAGCAGGAACCCCCGCGCGGGATCGGCCGCCAGGATCGCCGGCGTATGCACACCTGCTTCGGCCAGCAGAGCGGCGATACGCATGAATGGACGCACATCCTCCTGCGGTGGCGGCGCGTCCATGATGATCAGGCTGTGCTGCCCGTCATGCCAGCGGAAGTAACGCCGGAAGCTGGCATCACTGCTGGCCGGCGACAACTCACCGGAACGCAGCGACCAGCCTGTTGTCTGCTGTGCCTGCAGCAGTGCCTCAGGCAACCAGGTATCCAGCAGACGTCGTCTTGCATCCATCATTCAGCTCCTAGGGACCGCGAAGGTCGATTAGCTCGCACAGGCGACAGTCACGCTGGTACGGCGCTGGCTCTGCTGCCCAACAATGCTTTATTATCCACGATCTCTATAAGTAGAAGCAGCCCATGTTGCATTTACCTCGCAGAGCTCACCGAGTCATCGCGACCTGTACGACCGACTGGAAGCCCGGACAATTATAATGGCCAACCAAAGACCTCCGTTTCGCCCCACATTCTCCCTGTTGCTGGCCAGCGGACTGCTGTTGGCCCAGCCGGTATCCAGTCTGGCTGCCAGCCAGGTCGAGTGCCGCCCAAGCAGTGACGGCCGCGGCTGGGCCTGCAACCCGCTGGAAACCACCAGTCAGCTGCCACCACGCCCCCAGGCACCGGTGGTGCGTGCCAGCGAGCCGGCCCGGCAGCCGGCCTCGGCTGAACAACCCCGCGAGCCCGCGCCCGCCAGACAAGCCCGGGCGGTGGACTTCAGCGAACTGGACTGGGTTCCCCGCGACCAGCTGACAGCGGCGCAGCAGGCGGCGATAGCGCCCTATTGCAGCGGCGACTATATCGAGCCGGATCGCATCGGCCGCGACGACGACACCCCCTTCGATGAGCTGCCTGTCTACGCCAGTGCCGACTCCAGCAGCTTCGAACAGGACCAGCAGACGGGCACCCTCCAGGGTGACGTGGTGCTGCGCCAGGGCCGCCTGCAGGCACAGTCCAATCAGGCAAGTTTCGACCGCGCCAACAACCTGGTCCGCCTGGAAGGCAACGTCCGTCTGCGCGACCAGGGCGTACTGATTCTCGGCGAAGACGGCCAGATGCACATCGAGACCGGCGAGGCCCGGGTCAACCAGGTACGCTATGTGGTACACGAGGCCAATGCCCGGGGTACCGCCGACAGCCTGCGTCGCCGGGATGATGCGGTGATCGTCATTGCCGACGGCTCCTATACCACCTGCGATCCGGGACGCAACACCTGGAGCCTGCACAGTGACGATATCGAACTGGACCGGGAAAAGGGCTGGGGTGAAGCCAGACACGTGACCCTCAAGGTCAAGGACGTGCCGGTGTTCTACACCCCCTACTTCTACTTCCCGCTGGACGACCGGCGCCAGAGCGGCCTGCTGGTGCCCAGCCTGTCCTACAGCAGCAACTCGGGCAGCTCCTATACCCAGCCCTACTACTTCAACCTGGCGCCGAACTACGACGCCACCCTCTATCCGACGCTGATGACCGACCGGGGCCTGCAACTGGAGGGTGAATTCCGCTACCTGACGCCCACCAGCTCCGGCCAGATCGGTGCCTCGGTGCTGGATGACCGCGAGGACGAGCGGGAGCTGCAGACCGGATACAAGGACCAGCGCTGGATGTACAGCTGGCAGCACACCAGTGACTTCACTCCGCGCCTGCGCGGCAGTGTCGATTACACCGACATCAGCGATTACTACTACTTCCAGGACCTGGAAACCTTCCTGGGCATCAATACCGGGGACTTCCTCGACCAGCGCGGCAGCCTTGCATGGCGTGGCGACAACCACTTCGCCGCCCTCAACGTGCACGCCTACGAACGGGCCACGGTAACCGAGATCACCCCCTACGAGCGGCTGCCGCAACTGCTGCTGGGCGGCACCCTGCCCTATCAGCCGGGCGGCCTGCGTCTGGGCTATGACACCGAGTTCGTCAGCTTCCAGCGCAGCCTGCTGAGCGGCTTCTATACGGACCAGAACGGCAATACCGGGCTGGAGGAGCACCGCTGGTACGACGATCGCCTGACCGGCCTGACCCGCGCCGAGGGTGACCGGCTGCACCTGGAGCCCGGGGTCAGTCTGCCCCTGGACTGGAGCTGGGGCTTCATCAAGCCTTCGCTGAAATACGCCTACACCCGCTACGACCTGTCGCTGGATAACCGCGGCCGCACCACGCTGGGCGCGGACGAGACTTTCGACAGCAATCAGGATCGGTCGCTTCCGATCGCCAGCCTGGACAGCGGCCTGTATTTCGACCGTGCCACCACCCTGTTCGGCAACAGCTATACCCAGACCCTGGAACCCCGTCTGTTCTATCTCTACGTACCGAATGAGGATCAGCGGGACATTCCTGTGTTCGACACCAGCGAGGCCACCTTCAGCTACGACTCGCTGTGGCGCGACAACCGCTTCGCCGGGCGCGACCGCATCGGCGACGCCAACCAGCTGTCGCTCGGCCTGACCAACCGCTGGATCGACGCACGGGGCGTGGAGCGTCAGCGCCTGAGTATCGGTCAGGCCTGGTACTTCCGCGACCGCGAGGTGCAGATGCCTGGCATCGACTACCGCGACCGCCCGGAATCCACCGCCTCCCAGTCGCCGATCGCCCTGGCCTACCAGTATCGTCACAACGAGGACTGGCGTTTCACCTCCACCTTCAACTGGGATCCGGACCAGAGCCAGACCCGCAGCGGCAGCGCCATGTGGCATTACCAGCCGGCCGACAATCCGCGCAAGATTCTCAATATCGGTTACCTGTACCGCAACGAGACCATGCGCTTCGACCGTGCCACCGGTACCTGGACCACGGACCCGGATTTCGGCCAACCGGGTGATGCCGATTACATCGCCAACTACTACAAGACCGACCAGCATGACATTTCCTTCATGTGGCCGGTTTCCAACCAGTGGAGCCTGATCGGCCGCTGGCAGCGTGATTACGGCCGCAACCGCACCGTCGAGGCCTTCGGCGGCTTCGAGTACGACAGCTGCTGCTGGAAGCTGCGGGTGATCAACCGCTACTGGATCGATTACGATGAAACCAGTCTGAACCCCAAGCTCAACGACGAGCCTGACCGTGGCATCTTCCTGCAGCTTGTCTTCAAAGGCCTCGGCAATATCGCCGGTGGTGGCATGGAAACGCTCCTAGAAGACAGCATCACCGGTTACCGAGAGCGAGAATCCAATGCATTTTAAGCTACACGCAAAACTGATCGGCCTGTGCGCCGGTCTGCTGATCAGCACCGGCCTGCAGGCGCAGATGGTCGAGCTGGACCGGGTGGTGGCCATCGTCGACAACGATGTCATCATGGCCAGCCAGGTGGAGGAACGGGTCAACAGCGTCCGCGCCCAGCTCAGTCAGGGCGGCAGCGGCGAGCTGCCACCGACCGAAGAGATCCGCAAGCAGGTAATGGACCGGCTGATCCTGGAAAGCATTCAGCTGCAGATGGGTGAGCGGGCCGGTATCCAGATCGATGATGCCTCTTTGAACCAGACCATGCAGCAACTGGCCGAGCGCAACGGCGTTACCCTCGAGCAGTTCCGTGCTGCGCTGGAGAGGGACGGCATCAGCTACAGGCAGGCCCGGGAGCAGGTTCGCCGCGAAATGATCATCAACCGGGTACGTCAGCGCCGGGTGGCCGAACGCATCCAGGTCAGTGATCAGGAAGTGCGCAACTTCCTGAATTCGGAGATGGGCCGTTATCAGACCTCGGCGGACTATCGCCTGGCCATGATAGTACTGCCCGTGTCTGAAACCGCGAGCAACGAGCAGGCACGCCGTCAGGCCGAGATGGCCGAACAGATCCACCGCGAGCTGCAGGAAGGTGCCGACTTCACCCGCCTGGCTGTCAGTCGGTCCGGCGGTGAGCACGCACTGGAGGGCGGCGAGCTGGGCTGGCGCAAGGCGGCACAGCTGCCCCCCGAGTTTGCCAATGCGGTGGACCGCCTGGAAATCGGCGGCATCACCCCACCGCTGCGCTCGCCGGTGGGTTTCCACATCCTCAAGCTGCTCGACAAGCGCGGTGGGGACAACCTGCTGGTGGATGAATTCAATGTGCGCCATATCCTGATCAAGCCCAGCGAGATCCGCAGCGAGGCCGAAGCCGCGCAACTGATCCAGCGACTCTATGAGCGCATCAGCAACGGCGAATCCTTCGAAACCCTGGCCCGCTCCTTCTCCGAAGACCCGGGCACTGCGCTCAATGGCGGCTCACTGGATTGGATCACCGCCGACGCCATGGTGCCGGAGTTCCGCGATACCATGCTCAGCACCCCGAAGGGCACCGTCTCTGCGCCCTTCCAGAGCCAGTTCGGCTGGCACATCCTGCAGGTGCTGGACCAGCGGGAAGTGGACATGACCGATGAAATGCGCGAGCAACAGGCCCGCAACATGCTGCAGAACCGCAAGTTCGACGAAGAACTGCAGAGCTGGTTGCAGGAGATCCGCGACGAGGCCTACATAGAGATCAAGAGTTAAGTGAGCGTTCTGTCCATTGCCCTGACCGCCGGCGAACCCGCCGGCATCGGGCCCGATCTGTGCCTGCAGCTGGCCACCGAGCCCTGCGCCCATCAGCGAGTCGTGATCGCCGATCCCGACATGCTGGCCCAGCGGGCCAGCATGCTCGGCCTCGACATTCAGCTGGATCTCTTTGACCCCACGCAGTCCCCACAACCGCAACAGGCCGGCCAGCTGAGCGTGCTGCCGGTGTCCCTGGCCAGCCCCTGCGTCCCTGGCCAGCTTGATCCGGGCAACGCCCGTTACGTCCTCGAAACCCTGCGCCTGGGCGGCCAGGGCTGCCTGGACGGTGACTTTGCCGCCGTGGTGACAGCCCCGGTGCACAAGGGCGTCATCAACGATGCCGGCGTAAGCTTCTCCGGACATACCGAATTCTTCGCCGAGCAGACCGGCACCCCCAAGGTGGTGATGATGCTGGCCTGCCCCGGCCTGCGCGTGGCCCTGGCCACCACCCACCTGCCACTGCGCGCAGTAGCCGATGCCATCACCCACGAGTCCCTCGAACAGGTCATACGCATACTGCACCGGGACCTGCAGACCAAGTTCGGCCTGCCCGCCCCACGCATCCTGGTCTGCGGGCTGAACCCCCATGCCGGCGAGGGTGGCCATCTGGGCCGCGAGGAGCTGGATGTGATCATCCCGCTGCTCGAGCGCCTGCGTGGCGAGGGCATGCTGCTGGAAGGCCCCCTGCCGGCGGACACTCTCTTCACGCCCAAGTATCTGGACCATGCCGACGCAGTACTGGCCATGTATCACGACCAGGGCCTGCCGGTGCTCAAGCACAAGGGATTCGGCCAGGCGGTGAACATCACCCTGGGCCTGCCCATCATCCGCACCTCGGTGGATCACGGCACCGCCCTGGATCTGGCCGGCACCGGCCGCGCCGATGTCGGCAGCCTGCGGGTAGCCCTGCATACAGCGATCAGCATGATCGAAGCCCAAGGTAAACCATGAGTGAATTTGCTCCGCACCGGGCGCGCAAGCGCTTCGGTCAGAACTTCCTGCACGACCACGGAGTGATCAACCGCATCCTGCGGGCCATCGCCCCCCGCGAGGGCCAGCGCGTGGTGGAAATCGGCCCGGGCCAGGGCGCCCTGACCCAGGAGCTGGCCGACAGCGGCGCCACCCTTGACGTGGTCGAGCTGGACCACGACCTGCACCCGCTGCTGCTCGCCCGTTTCGGCAACAACCCCCGGTTCACCCTGCACAAGGGCGACGCCCTGAAGTTCGATTTCCGCGCCCTGGCCGAGCCCGGACAGAAGCTGCGAGTGGTGGGCAACCTGCCCTACAACATCTCCACGCCGCTGATGTTCCACCTGCTGAGTCAGGCCGACTGCATCAGTGACATGCACTTCATGCTGCAGAAGGAAGTGGTGCAGCGCCTGGCCGCCGGTGTGGGCATGAACCACTACGGCCGCCTGGGCATCATGGTCCAGTACTGGTGTGCCGTGGAGCATCTGTTCGATGTCGGCCCCGGCGCATTCAATCCGCCCCCCAAGGTCGATTCAGCCATCGTCCGGCTTACCCCCCATGCTGAGCTGCCTCATCCGGCCGACGACGTGGAGATGCTGGAGATCGTGGTGCGCGAAGCCTTCAACCAGCGCCGCAAGACCCTGCGCAATACGCTCAAGCCGTTGCTGGACGCCGATGCCATCGCCGAAGAGGGTCTGGACCCGACCCTGCGGCCGGAGCAGGTCGATCTGGCCGGTTTCGTGCGACTGGCCAACCGCCTGAGCCGCGAGCGGAGCGCCAGCCATGACTGACGCCCTGGCAAAGAGCATCAGCATCCAGGTGCAGGTACGCTATCTCACCGAGCAGTCCAAGCCGGCCGACAACCGCTTCGCCTTCGCCTACACCATCACCATCTGCAATGAGGGTGACAGGGCTGCCCAGCTGCTGGATCGGCACTGGATCATCACCGACGGCAACGGCAAGATCCAGGAGGTGCGCGGCGAGGGCGTGGTAGGCGAGCAGCCCCTGATCCAGCCCGGCGCCTGCCACACCTATACCAGCGGCTGTCTGCTGGAGACACCGGTAGGCAGCATGCAGGGCAGCTATGGCATGCAGAGCAGCGATGGCGAGCTGTTCCGCGCACCCATTGCGGTGTTTCGCCTGGCCAAACCCAATGCGCTCCACTGAGGACTGAGGGTATGGCTGTCTATGCGGTCGGTGACATTCAGGGCTGCCTGAAGCCTCTGCAATGCCTGCTGCGCAAGGTCGACTTCAACCCGTCGCGGGATACCCTGTGGGCGGTCGGCGATCTGGTCAACCGCGGACCCGACTCCCTCGAAACACTGCGGTTTCTCGAAGGTCTCGGCAACGCCTTTATCACTGTGCTGGGCAATCACGACCTGCACCTGCTGGCCTGCGCCCAGAACCCGAAACGGTTGCGCAAATCCGACACCCTGATGCCGATCCTCGACGCCCCGGAGAGCGAACTGCTGCTGGACAGCCTGCGCCAGCGCTCCCTGGCGCACTTCGACCCCCAGCGCAACATCCTCATGACCCACGCCGGCATCCCGCCGATCTGGACTGTGGAGCAGACCTGCGCCCTGGCCGCGGAAGTCAGCGCCGCGCTGCGGGACGATCAGCGCATTCCCGGTTTTCTGGATGATATGTACGGTAATGAACCGGCGTGCTGGAGCGACGACCTGGAGGGCACCACACGGCTCCGCGTGATCACCAACTACCTCACCCGCATGCGTTTCTGCCGAGCCGACGGCACCCTGGATCTCAAGTCCAAGGAAGGTCCCGGAGGGGCGCCCAACGGCTACAGGCCCTGGTTCAAACTGCCTCGCCGCAACCCCGAAGTACAGGTCATCTTCGGTCACTGGGCAGCATTGGAGGGCAAGGTCTCCGAACCCGGTATCCACGCGCTGGATACCGGTTGCGTCTGGGGCAACAGCATGACCCTGATGAATGTCGACACCGGTGAAAAGCTGCGCTGCAAATGCCACCAATGAGTGTTGCCCCGCTGCAGCCCCCCGCCAGTCTCATGTAAATATTTTCCAATCTTCCTGTCACCCCCGCGCAAACCAACTATCCTGAAGTCAAGGCAATCAGAACAAGCAGAGCCGGTCCGCCGGCTTCCGATAAAGGGGATCACGCCCGGGCGTATCCAGCCCTGGCCGCACTCCCGGGCCTTGACTGACCAGCGGTAACGGGGGATTGCACATGTTGTCCAGATCTTCGCCCTTCGCTGCGTGGCAGGCGGGTTCCTACCCGGAAGCCCCGGATCACATTCCCGGTAACAGCGAGGTCATGCCATGAGCATATTCAGTCACTTCCAGAATCGATTCGAGACCACCCAGCAGGAAGAGATGTCCCTGCAGGAATACCTTGAACTGTGCAAGGCCGACCCCTCGACCTACGCCTCTGCGGCCGAACGATTGCTGATGGCCATTGGCGAGCCGGAACTGATTGATACCTCCCTGGACCCGCGGTTGTCGCGGATCTTTTCCAACAAGGTGATCAAACGCTATCCCGCCTTCGCCGACTTTCACGGCATGGAGGACGCGGTCGAGCGCATAGTGTCCTTCTTCAAGCACGCTGCCCAGGGCCTGGAGGAGCGCAAGCAGATCCTCTACCTGCTCGGGCCGGTAGGCGGCGGCAAATCCTCGATCGCCGAGAAGCTCAAGGCGCTGATGCAACAGGTACCCTTCTATGCCATCAAGGATTCACCGGTGTTCGAGTCACCCCTGGGATTGTTCAACGCCAGCGAGGACGGTCATATCCTGGAGGAGGATTACGGCATCCCCCGCCGCTATCTGAACAGCATCATGTCGCCCTGGGCGGTCAAGCGTCTGCATGAATACAACGGGGACATCAGCCAGTTTCGCGTGGTCAAGCTGTACCCTTCGATCCTCCAGCAGATCGCCATCGCCAAGACCGAACCCGGCGACGAGAACAACCAGGACATCTCCGCGCTGGTCGGCAAGGTGGATATCCGCAAGCTGGAGGAGTTTCCGCAGAACGACCCGGATGCCTACAGCTACTCCGGCGCCCTGTGTCGTGCCAACCAGGGGCTGATGGAGTTCGTCGAGATGTTCAAGGCGCCGATCAAGGTGCTGCACCCGCTGCTGACTGCCACCCAGGAGGGCAACTACAACAGTACCGAAGGTCTCGGTGCCCTGCCCTTCAACGGCGTGGTGCTGGCCCACTCCAACGAATCGGAGTGGCACAGCTTCCGCAACAACAAGAACAACGAAGCCTTCATCGACCGTATCTACATCGTCAAGGTCCCGTACTGCCTGCGGGTCAGCGATGAGATCAAGATCTATCAGAAGCTGCTGGCCAACAGTTCCCTGGCCAGCGCCCACTGCGCCCCGGACACCCTGAAGATGCTGGCCCAGTTCAGCGTGCTGTCGCGCCTGAAGGAGCCGGAAAACTCCAACGTCTACTCCAAGATGCGCATCTACGACGGTGAGAACCTCAAGGACACCGACCCCAAGGCCAAGTCGATCCAGGAATACCGCGATGCCGCCGGTGTGGACGAGGGCATGAGCGGTCTGTCGACCCGTTTCGCGTTCAAGATCCTGTCCAAGGTGTTCAACTACGACAATACCGAGGTAGCCGCCAACCCGGTGCACCTGCTCTACGTGCTCGAGCAGCAGATCGAACAGGAACAGTTCCCGACCGAGACCAGCGAGCGCTACCTGCGCTTCCTCAAGGAGTACCTGGCGCCGCGCTACGTGGAATTCATCGGCAAGGAGATCCAGACCGCCTATCTGGAGTCCTACAGCGAGTACGGCCAGAACATCTTCGACCGCTATGTGCTCTATGCCGACTTCTGGATCCAGGACCAGGAATACCGGGATCCGGACACCGGCGAAATCCTCGATCGCAGCGCCCTCAACGAGGAGCTGGAGAAGATCGAAAAGCCTGCCGGCATCAGCAACCCCAAGGATTTCCGCAACGAGATCGTCAACTTCGTGCTGCGCGCCCGGGCGCACAACAACGGCAAGAACCCGAGCTGGCTGTCCTACGAGAAGCTGCGTGTGGTGATCGAGAAGAAGATGTTCTCCAACACCGAGGATCTGCTGCCGGTCATCAGCTTCAACGCCAAGGCCTCGACCGAGGACCAGAAGAAGCACAACGATTTCGTCACCCGGATGGTGGAGCGGGGTTACACCGAGAAACAGGTGCGACTGCTGTCGGAATGGTACCTGCGCGTCCGCAAGGCCCAATAAATGCAGCGGCAAGCTTGCAGCTTCAAGCGGCAGGTTGACCGCAGGTGCCTACAGGCATCGCGCACAAATGAAGCAGCACGGCCAGCTTCAAGCTTGCAGCCAGTGGCTTGCAGCTGGCCCTGGAGGGGCCATGAGTTATGTAATCGACCGTCGACTTAACGGGAAGAACAAGAGCACGGTCAACCGCCAGCGCTTCCTGCGTCGCTACAAGGCGCACATCAAGAAAGCCGTGGAAGAGGCGGTCGGTCGGCGCTCCATTACCGACATCGAGCATGGAGAGCAGATCAGCATACCGGCGCGGGATATAGACGAGCCGATCTTCCACCATGGTCCCGGGGGGCGCCAGACCCGGGTTTTTCCCGGCAACAGGGACTTCGCCGCCGGCGACCGCATTCCCCGGCCGGAAGGAGGTGGCGGCGGAGCCGGTGGCGGCAGCGAAGCTGGCAACACCGGTGAAGGAGAGGATGATTTTGTCTTCCAGATAACCCAGGAAGAATTTCTCGACTTCATGTTCGAGGATCTGGCCCTGCCCAATCTGATCAAGCGCCACCTGACCGGCACAGACAACTTCCGCACTGTGCGCGCCGGCTTCAGCCAGCAGGGCAACCCCTCGCGCATCAACGTGGTGCGCTCGATGCGCGCTGCCCACGCCCGCCGTATCGCCCTGTCCGGCGCAAGCCGGGCGCGGCTGCGCGAAGCCCAGCGCGAACTGGAGATGCTGCGCCGTGAGCAGCCGGACAATCTCATCGACATTCAGGCGCTGGAAAAGGAGATCGAGCAACTGCGGGCGCGCATCGACCGGGTCCCCTTCCTCGACACCTTCGACCTGCGCTACAACCTGCTGGTCAAGCAGCCTGACCCCTGCTCCCGGGCCGTGATGTTCTGCCTGATGGACGTCTCCGGGTCCATGACCCAGGCCACCAAGGACATCGCCAAGCGCTTCTACATCCTGCTCTACCTGTTTCTGCAGCGTAACTACGAGCGCATCGAGGTGGTGTTCATCCGCCACCACACCAGCGCCAAGGAAGTCGATGAAGAGGAATTCTTCTACTCGAGGGAAACCGGCGGCACCATAGTCTCCAGCGCCCTGCGCCTGATGCAGCAGATCATCACCGACCGCTACTCGCCCAACGAATGGAACATCTACTGTGCCCAGGCCTCGGACGGCGACAACTGGAACGACGACTCGCCCATCTGCCGGGAGCTGCTGGCCCGCCAGCTGATGCCGGCCATGCAGTACTACTGCTACGTGGAAATCACCCCGCGGGAGCACCAGGCACTCTGGTACGAATACGAAAAGGTCGCAGAGCTGTTCCCCGACAGTTTCGCCCAGCAACAGATAGTGGATGCCGGTGACATCTACCCTGTCTTTCGCAAACTGTTCCAGAAGAGGATGGTCACATGAGCCGTCAGCCCATTTCCACCGGATCGGAATGGACCTTCGACCTGATCCGCGAGTATGACCGGGAAATCGGCCGCATTGCCCATGAGGTCTACGGTCTGGACACCTACCCGAACCAGATCGAGGTCATCACCGCCGAACAGATGATGGACGCCTATGCCTCGGTGGGCATGCCCCTGGGCTATCACCACTGGTCCTACGGCAAGCACTTCCTGCACACGGAAAAGCACTACAAGCGCGGCCAGATGGGTCTGGCTTACGAGATTGTGATCAACTCCGATCCGTGCATCGCCTACCTGATGGAAGAGAACACCATGACCATGCAGGCGCTGGTGATCGCGCATGCCTGCTATGGCCACAACTCCTTCTTCAAGGGCAACTACCTGTTCCGCAGCTGGACCGACGCCGGCTCCATCATCGACTACCTGGTATTCGCACGGCAGTACATCACCCAGTGCGAGGAGCGCTACGGCATCGATGCGGTGGAAGACCTGCTCGACTCCTGTCATGCCCTGATGAACTACGGTGTGGATCGTTACAAGCGCCCGGCACCGGTGTCCGCCGAGGAGGAACGGCGCCGCCAGCGCGAGCGCGAAGAATACCTGCAGCGTCAGGTCAATGATCTGTGGCGGACCATACCGGTTAACCCGGAAAGCCATGAGCGGCGCCAGCAGGAGGCACGCTTCCCCGCCGAACCACAGGAGAACCTGCTGTACTTCATCGAGAAGAATGCGCCGCTGCTGGAACCCTGGCAGCGCGAGGTGGTGCGCATCGTGCGCAAGATCGCGCAGTACTTCTATCCCCAGCGCCAGACCCAGGTGATGAACGAGGGCTGGGCCACCTTCTGGCACTACACCCTGCTCAATCATCTCTACGACGAGGGCAAGGTCACCGACGGTTTCATGATGGAGTTCCTGCAGTCCCACACCAGCGTCATCTACCAACCACCCTTCGACAGCGACTGGTTCAGCGGCATCAACCCCTATGCCCTGGGTTTTGCCATGATGCAGGACATCCGCCGCATGTGCGAAAACCCCACCGAGGAGGACCGCCGGTGGTTCCCCGACATCGCCGGCAGCGACTGGCTGGAAACCCTCAAGTTCGCCATGCGCACCTTCAAGGATGAGAGTTTCATACTGCAGTACCTGTCTCCCAGGGTGATTCGCGAGCTGAAACTGTTTGCCATAGTCGACGATGAACAGAACGACTACCTGGAAGTCGCCGCCATCCATGATGATTCCGGCTATCGCCGGGTGCGCGAGCTGCTGGCAGCCCAGTACAATCTCGGCAACAACGAGCCCAATATCCAGGTCTGGGAAGTGGATCGCCGCGGTGACCGCTCACTGACCCTGCGTCACCAGCGTCATGAGGGCAAACCGCTGGGCAAGACCACCGAGCGCATGCTCAAGCACCTGCACCGGCTGTGGGGCTTCGATGTCCATCTGCAGAGCTGGGACGGCGATGCGCTCAAGGAAGAACAGCACATGCCACCCCGACCCAGCGAAACCGAGGAAAGCATCCCCCGCTTCGAGATGAACATACCGCCGATCTGACCTCCCCTGGGAAGGACGAGCACCAGCTCGTCCACCGGCACTGTCAGCCACCCCTTCATCGAGTCCGATCGCGGCCCGTGGTGCTCGACGCTCCCAGCAGGTCGCCTCTTCCATGGAGTGCCGGGTTCCATCCCGGCAATTGGGGGTTGCATGCCCCCTTGCAGCACCACCCCACCCCGCCCTAAGCTTCGCCCATGAAAACAGACTTCAAGACCTATCTGGTCGGCGGCGCCGTCCGTGACCAGTTGCTGGGCGTGCCCTGGCATGAGCGCGACTGGGTAGTGGTCGGCGCCACGCCGGATCAGCTGCTGGAGGCCGGCTTCCGCCCGGTCGGGCAGGACTTCCCGGTATTCCTGCACCCGGACACCGGCGAGGAGTACGCGCTGGCCCGAACCGAGCGCAAGAGTGGTCACGGCTACGGCGGCTTCACCTTCCACGCCGACCCCTCGGTCACCCTGGAGGAGGATCTGCAGCGCCGCGACCTGACCATCAACGCCATGGCCATGGATGACGAGGGTCAGGTCATCGATCCCTACGGGGGGCAGCAGGACCTGCAGGCCCGCCTGCTGCGTCATGTCTCTCCGGCCTTTGCAGAAGATCCGCTGCGGGTACTGCGCGTCGCCCGCTTTGCCGCCCGCTATGCACCGCTGGGTTTTCGTGTCGCGCCGGACACCCTGGCGCTGATGCGGGAGCTGGCCGAGTCCGGGGAACTGCAACACCTGACCGCCGAGCGCAGCTGGAAGGAGATCAGCCGGGCGCTGATGGAACCGCGCCCGGATGTGTTCATACAGGTGTTGCGCGACTGCGGCGCACTGGCCGAACTGCTGCCCGAGGTGGATGTGCTGTTCGGCGTCCCCCAGCCGGAGGCCCACCATCCGGAGGTGGACACCGGCGAGCACCTGCTGCTGGTGCTGCAGCAGGCAGCGAGGATGCAGTTGCCGCTGCCGGCACGCTGGGCCTGCCTGCTGCATGACCTGGGCAAGGGCCGTACCCCGGAGCGCTTCTGGCCGAAACACCATGGTCACGAAAAATCCGGCCTGGCTGCGGTCAAGGCCGTAAACCAGCGCTGCAAGGCCCCCCGGGAATGTCAGGAGCTGGCACTGCTGACCTGCGAGTACCACACCCACTGCCACCGCGCCCTGGAACTCAAGCCGGCCACCCTGCTGAAGCTGTTCAAGGCCTTCGATATCTACCGTCGCCCGGAACGCTTCGAACTCTTTCTCGGTGCCTGCGAAGCCGACGCACGCGGGCGGGCCGGATTGGAAGAACGCGACTATCCGCAGGCCGACTACCTGCGCGGCGCCGCCAACGCAGCCCGCTCAGCGGAGGTAAAGATATTGCTGGAACAGGGATTCAAAGGTGCCGCACTGGGCGCGGAAATGGAGAAGCTGCGACTGCAGCGGATAACCGAGTACTGCCGGGAACGTCGAGCACCAGCTCGATGAAGGGGTGCTGGCAGCCCCGGTGGACGAGCTGGTGCTCGCCAACCCGGCAATGCGAAGTGTAGCGCACCCGCGCTACGCCTGCTCAAAACACATTGAAACGGATCTCAGGCCGCGCCACTGCCCGGCGCAGGACTGCTCTGGGCAGGATACTGACGCAGCAGCAATGCCGGCGTCAGTGGTTGACCGTGCCAGTCGAAGGCGACCGGCCACACCTTCTGCTGCCCCCGCCAGCCCTGCCACAGGGCGGCACAGCTGGTGTCCGTACCCGGCAGCACCAGCTCAGGCGCCAGCAGGGTCAGCGGCCAGAGCACAAAGGCGTTGTGGTTGATCTCGGGACGGGGCAGTTGCACTCCACCATGACAGCCGCTCAGCTCGCCGTACAACAGGATGTCGATATCCAGGGTGATGCGCCCGGGCACCTTCTGTTCGCGCCGACCGCAGGCGGCCTCGATGGCCTTGAGCGCTGAATTCAGATCCGCCAAAGGCAGCGGCGTGTCCGCCGCCACCACCAGGTTGTAGAACCGCGCCCCGAGAATGCCCACCGCATCGCTCTCGAACACCGGCGACAGTTGCAGCGGACCGAGCAGCTGCTGCAGTGCATCCAGCCCGCGATGCAGATGATGCTCGCGGCGGGTATTGGTGCCGACCCCCAGATAGATCCGGGTCATGCGCGGGAGCGTCCCCGTTCGATGATGACACCCACACCACGGCGCGCCTCCGGCACCGCGCCGGGCTTGGTGATGACCAGACGCAGGCCGGGAACGGAGAATTCCTCCATGATCAGGGTGGCGAGACGGTCGGCCAGGGTTTCCACCAGCTCGAAGCTGCTGGCACTGACATAGTCCAGCACCCGCTGACTGACCGCGGCGTAGTCCAGCGCCAGGGTCAGATCATCGTCAGCCGCCGCCGGGCGGATGTCCCAGTCCATCTCCAGGTCGAGCACCAGGCGCTGACGGATGGTCCGTTCCCAGTCATAGGCGCCTATCACCGCCTGCACTTCCAGTCCTCTGATGAAAACCTGATCCACTGTCTGCTCCCGTGTCGTCTACAATGGCCTTTCAATCATTCGGCCAGGCGTACCATGACCGTCGAATTCTTCCTGCTGCTGTGCGCTGCCTACTTGCTGGGCTCGGTGTCCTTTGCCGTGCTGCTGGCCCGTCTGCGCCATCAGCCGGATCCGCGCAGCTTCGGCTCACGCAACCCCGGCGCCAGCAACATGCTGCGCCTCGGCCACCGACGCCTGGCCCTGGCAACCCTGATCGGGGATATGGGCAAGGGCGCTGTGGCTGTGTGGCTGGCCTCCCAGATGGGACTGATACCGGTACAACAGGCCTGGGTGGGACTGCTGGCGGTGATCGGTCACATACTGCCCCTGTATCACCGCTTCCATGGGGGCAAGGGCGTGGCTACGGCGGCAGGCGTGCTGCTGGTGCTTTCCTGGCCCGCGGCGCTGATCGCCGGACTGGTCTGGCTGGCCATCTTCACCATCCGCTCCATCGCCTCGCTGGCCTCACTGGCCGCCTGTGTCGCGCTGGTACCCTGGATGGCCTGGCACAGCCCGGAACTGCAGATCCCGGTCAGCCTCATGGTGCTCATCATTCTCCTGCGCCACCGACTCAACATAGGCCGTCTGCTGGCCGGCAACGAGAACCGCTTCCGGTTCTGATCAACTGACGATAGCCGGCAACTCCTCAAGCGGCCAGCGCGCCCGCGGTGACAGGCCGCCCTCGTCCTGCTGGCCGGCCATCAGGCGCCGGCAGCCTGCATAGGCAATCATGGCACCGTTATCGGTACAGAACTGCGGGCGGGCATAGAACAGTTCGCCATTCAGACCGGCGGCCATCTTTTCCAGTGACTGGCGCAACCGGCGATTGGCGCTCACCCCACCGGCAATCACCAGACGCTTGAGGCCGGTCTCCTTGAGCGCCCGCCGGCACTTGATGGTCAGGGTCTCCACCACCGCCTGCTCGAAGGCCAGGGCAATATCGGCGCGGGTCTGCTCACTGTCGTCACCCTCGGCGACACAGGCCTGCCAGGTGTTCAGGGTAAAGGTCTTGAGCCCGCTGAAACTGAAGTCCAGACCGGGACGGTCGGTCATCGGACGGGGAAACAGGAAGCGCCCCGGGGTGCCCTGCTCGGCCAGGCGCGCAATCTCCGGGCCACCGGGGTAGCGCAGCCCCATGAGCTTGGCGGTTTTGTCGAAGGCTTCGCCGGCGGCGTCATCCAGGGATTCGCCCAGCAGCCGGTATTCGCCGATCCCGGTTACTTCCACCAGCTGGGTATGGCCCCCGGAGACCAGCAGCGCGACGAAGGGAAACGCCGGGGGACGTTCCTCCAGCATGGGCGCCAGCAGATGACCTTCCATATGATGCACGCCCAGCGCCGGCACGCCCCAGGCAAAGGACAGCGCCCGGGCAAAGGCGCCCCCCACCAGCAGCGCCCCCACCAGCCCGGGGCCGGCGGTATAGGCAACCCCGTCGACCTCGCCATGGGGCACCCCGGCACGCTCGAAAACCTCGCGTACCAGCGGTATCATGCGCTTGACGTGATCGCGGGAGGCCAGCTCAGGCACCACGCCCCCATAGATGCGGTGCAGGTCGATCTGGCTGAACAGGGCGTCGGCCAGCAGACCGCGTTCGCTGTCATAGAGGGCAACGCCGGTTTCATCGCAGGAGGTTTCAATACCCAGAACGCGCATGGCGGGACAGGCCTCGGCTGAAAATAGCCGTGCATGATAATCCCCACCGTCCCTGCAGACCAGCCTTTCCGCGCTCAGCCGACATCCGGCCCCTTCGTTTCAACGCCAAAAGCCCTTTGCATTTTCCCGGCGAAGGCGGTAACATCCGCTCCCCTTGAAATGCGATTGCTCCGATCCTCATCAGAGCTACTAACCACAGTTTTTGAGAAAGGTACGAAATGCCTGCCGTCAAAGTAAAAGAGAACGAACCCTTCGACGTCGCCCTGCGTCGTTTCAAGCGCTCCTGCGAAAAAGCCGGCGTCCTGGCTGAAGTCCGTCGTCGCGAGTTCTACGAAAAGCCCACTACCGAGCGCAAGCGCAAGGCAGCTGCTGCCGTCAAGCGTCACGCCAAGAAGCTGCAGCGCGAAAATCGCCGCCGCGAGCGCCTGTACTGAGTTCAGTCGCAGCGTCCTGCCGGGCCTGATCCCAGGCCCGCCGAGCCGTTCCCCGCTCACGGACGCACGAACTCATCTGGATATAGCAAGCAACACGTCCGGCCTTCCGGTTGACCTGGAAGCAGCTGGATTTTCGTGTTTGTTCGACATGCTATCATCCCTTCCCTGTTCCTCCACGTTCGCAAGGCAGCATGCATGGCCGGGCTGATCCCGCAGGGTTTCATTGACGATCTTCTTGGACGCACCGATGTGGTCGAGGTGATCGGCTCGCGGATCAAGCTGAAGAAGACCGGCAAGAACTATTCGGCCCTCTGCCCCTTCCACAACGAGAAGTCCCCCTCTTTCAGCGTCAGCCCGGACAAGCAGTTCTACTACTGCTTCGGCTGCGGCGCCGGCGGCAATGCCATCGGCTTCCTGATGGACTTCGAGCGCCTGGACTTTCCCCAGGCGGTGGAGGAACTGGCACGCCAGGCCGGCGTGGAGGTTCCACGGGAGGAACGGGGTGACCGGCGGGGCCCGCGCCCCACGCGCCAGGACAGCCCGCTGTACCCGGTACTGGAGAGCGCGGCCGCCTACTATCGCCAGCAACTGCGCCAGCATGCCCAGCGCAAGCGGGCGGTGGACTACCTGAAGCAGCGCGGTCTGTCCGGCCACATCGCCAAGCTCTACGATATCGGCTTCGCCCCACCAGGCTGGAACAACCTGATGGGACATCTGGCCACCAACAGCAGCGAGGAAAAGCTGCTGGTCGAGGCCGGGCTGGTGGTGGAAAACCCGGACAGCGGCAAGCGCTACGACCGCTTCCGTGACCGCATCACCTTCCCCATCCGCGACAGCCGCGGCCGGGTGATAGGCTTCGGGGGCCGGGTGCTGGGCGATGACAAGCCCAAGTATCTGAACTCTCCGGAAACCCCGGTGTTCCACAAGGGACGCGAACTCTACGGGCTGTACGAGGCCCGCCTGCAGAACCGCCAGCTTGAGGATATCCTGGTCGTCGAGGGCTACATGGATGTCATCGCCCTGGCACAGCACGGTGTCACCAACGCCGTGGCCACCCTGGGTACCGCCACCAGCGAGGAGCATCTCAAGCGCCTGTTCCGCCTGGTCAACAGCGTGGTGTTCTGCTTCGATGGCGACAATGCCGGCCGGCAGGCCGCCTGGCGCGCGCTGCAGTCCTGCCTGCCGGTGCTGGAGGATGGACGCCACGTGCGTTTCATGTTCCTGCCCGAGGGACACGACCCGGACAGCCTGATCCGCCAGGAGGGCCACGACGCCTTCCGTGCGCGCATGCACCATCAGGCCCAGCCGCTGACCGAATACCTGTTCCGGCATCTGGCCGAGGAAGCACCACCGGACAGCCTGGAGGGCAAGGCCCATCTGGCCACCCTGGCCCTGCCCCTGATCGAGCAGGTACCCGGCAGTCTGCTGCGACGGCTGCTGCGCCAGTCCCTGCAGGAACGCACCGGCATGGACCTGGATGACCTGCGTCCGGGCCCGACGCCCACCGCCTCCACAGAGGCGCCGCCGCAGAGCATGGTCGCACCGCCGCCGATGGATGAGGACTACAACTGGGCCGACAGGGAGGATTTCGAGCCGGCCTTCGACGCCCCGCCCGCCTGGTCCAGACCACAGAACACCCGGAGGGACTACAATCGTCCGCGTCGGCCGGATGTCAGAACGGTGGAAAGCCCGGTAACCAGCGCCACGCGCACCCTGCTGCACAACCCCCACCTGGCCGGACTGGCGCAGCAGGCCAGCCTGCTGGCCAACGAGGGCGAGGATGAGGCGCAGCTGCTGGTCGCCCTGATCGATACGCTGCAGAAGAACCCGCGCCTGAGCACCATAGAGCTGCTGGCGCGATGGCATGGAACGGCACTGGGAGAACAGCTGAATCAGCTGGCGGAGAAGGAGTGGCTGCTGAATATTCCCAGCGCCAACCTTGAACAACAGTTTTTCGACACTATAAATACATTGATGGCGAGACAGATTGATCGCCAGATTCAACAGCTCCTCGACAAGTCGGCCCAGGCCCCACTCACCAGCGAGGAAAAACAGCAGCTGCGAGACCTCCTGAGCCGTCGGCATACACCAACTGCCGGGACCTGACAATCGGCAAACTGGCCAGACACCCCGATTTCAGGGTATAATCCGCAGCTTATTTTTTGCACACCTAGGCATCCACATAGGGTTGTTATGTCCGGAAAAGCGCAACAGCAATCCCGTCTCAAGGAGCTCATCGCCCGCGGTCGCGAGCAGGGCTACTTGACCTACGCGGAAGTCAACGACCATTTGCCGGAGGATATCTCAGATCCGGAACAGGTTGAAGACATCATTCGCATGATCAACGACATGGGGATCACGGTCTTCGAGACTGCGCCCGATGCCGATGCCCTGTTGCTGGCAGACAGTGACGCTGATGAAGCTGCTGCCGAGGAAGCCGCCGCCGCACTCGCCGCTGTCGAAAGCGATATCGGGCGTACCACCGACCCGGTGCGCATGTACATGCGCGAGATGGGCACTGTGGAGCTGCTGACCCGCGAAGGCGAGATCGAAATCGCCAAGCGCATCGAGGAAGGTATCCGCGAGGTCATGGCAGCCATCTCCATGTTCCCCGGCACTGTCGAAGGCATCCTCACCGAATACCAGCGCATCGCCGAGGAAGGCGGTCGCCTGACCGATATCTTCAGCGGCTATATCGACCCGGATGACGATGGTCTGTCCGGCACCGACAACGCCGTTGTGCCCTCCGAAGCCGTCAAGCCCAAGAGTGACAAGAAGCCTGCGGACGACGAGGAAGATGAAGAGGAAGCCGAGGACGACAGCGAAACCGAGGAAGAGACCGATGGTGGTCCCGACCCGGAAGTCGCCCGTCAGCGCTTCGGCGCCGTCCAGGAGCAGCTCGAGAAGGTCCGCAAGGTCCTGAAGAAGCACGACCGCAGCAGCCCCGAGGCCATCGCCGAACTGGAAGCCCTGGCCCAGCTGTTCATGCCCATCAAGCTGGTGCCCAAGCAGTACGACGCCCTGGTCGCCCGCATCCGCGGCGTTCAGGACGAGATCCGTGCCCGTGAGCGCAGCATCATGCAACTGTGCGTGCGCGATGCCCGCATGCCGCGCGCCGATTTTCTGCGCAGCTTCCCCGGCAACGAGACCAACGAGAAGTGGGTCGAGAGCCTGCTGGCCGAAAAACCGGCTTATGCCGAAGGCCTGGCCGCCGTGGCCGACGACATCCTCCGCGCCCAGAAGCAGCTGATTGCCCTGGAACAGGAAAACCAGCTGACCATTGCCGAGGTCAAGGACATCAACCGTCGCATGTCGATCGGTGAAGCCCGCGCCCGTCGTGCCAAGAAGGAAATGGTCGAGGCCAACCTGCGCCTGGTGATTTCCATCGCCAAGAAGTACACCAACCGCGGCCTGCAGTTCCTGGACCTGATCCAGGAGGGCAACATCGGTCTGATGAAGGCCGTGGACAAGTTCGAATACCGTCGCGGCTACAAGTTCTCGACCTATGCCACCTGGTGGATCCGGCAGGCCATCACCCGCTCGATCGCCGACCAGGCCCGGACCATCCGTATCCCGGTACACATGATCGAGACCATCAACAAGCTCAACCGGATTTCCCGGCAGATGCTCCAGGAGATGGGTCGCGAGCCCACCCCCGAGGAGCTGGGCGAGCGCATGGAGATGCCCGAGGACAAGATCCGCAAGGTGCTGAAGATCGCCAAGGAGCCGATCTCCATGGAGACCCCGATCGGCGACGACGAAGATTCGCATCTGGGCGACTTCATCGAGGACAGCACCATGGAATCGCCGATCGACTCGGCCACCGTGGAAAACCTCAAGGAAGCCACCCGCGAGGTCCTCGCCGGACTCACCGCACGGGAAGCCAAGGTACTGCGCATGCGCTTCGGTATCGACATGAATACGGATCACACCCTGGAAGAAGTCGGCAAGCAGTTCGACGTCACCCGGGAACGTATCCGTCAGATCGAAGCCAAGGCCCTGCGCAAGCTGCGTCACCCCACCCGCAGTGACCATCTACGCAGCTTCCTCGACGACTGAGCTGTCTGCTCCTGCCCGAACGCCCGGCACCCGCCGGGCGTTCTTGTTTCCGGATCTTGCCAGATACGCGCATTTTTGTACCCAGCGCTTCGATTTTCGCCTATTCTGCCTCCTACGCCCCTCGAACGGGTGATAACAATAACAAGAGGACGCAACCATGCCGCAGTATGTGCAGCCCGGCAATCTCGCCAGGCTCGGAGTCATCACCAGTATTCTTGCCCTGGGTGCCTGTCTCGGTGGAGGCGGGGGTGGTGGGAGCAGCAGCTCCGAGCCGTCGACCCGTTTCAGCGCCACCATCGAACGCACCACCTACGGTATCCCGCACATCACCGCCGACGACTATGCCGGTGCTGGCTACGGTCACGGCTATGCCATCGCCGAGGACAATCTCTGCGTGCTGGCCGACGCCTTCATTACCTACCGTGGCGAGCGCTCGCAGTATTTCGGCCCTGATGCCCCGGCTTCCCTGGCCAGTACCTTCGGCTCGCCGCCGAACCTGGAGGCCGACTTCTTCTTCCGCTTCATCGTCAACGACGAGGCGGTCACCCGGTTCAGGGATGACCAGAACCAGGATGTGCGCGATCTGGTGAGCGGCTTCACTGCCGGCTACAACCGGTATGTCCGGGAAATCCTCGACGACGGCCATGCCGGACGTCATGCCGATTGCCGTAACCAGCCCTGGCTCGCGGAGATCTCCGAAGACGATCTCATGCGCCGCCTGATCGCCCTCAATCTCTCCGCCAGTTCGGCAAACTGGGTGGAAGAGATTGCCAGCGCCCAGCCACCGGCCGTCGGCGCTGCCAGCCTCAGAATGCGCAGCCGCAGCGCGCCGGAACTGGATATCGACCCGCAGCGCTTCAAGCTGGGCCGCAAGGAAGGCATCGGCAGCAACACCTTCGCCTTCGGCAGCGACACCACCGAAACCGGCCGGAGCCTGCTGCTGGCCAACCCCCACTGGTACCCGATCGGCATCGACCGCTTCTACCAGGTTCACATGACCATCCCCGGGGAGATGGATATCTCCGGCGCCTCCATCATGGGCTCACCCATGGTGCAGATGGGCTTCAACGATCACATCGCCTGGGCCCACACCGTTTCCACCGCCTACCGCTTCACCCTGTTCGAACTGCAGATGGTCCCGGGTGACCCGACACGCTACGTGCTGGACGGCGAGGAGCGCGCGCTGGAGGCGACCGAGCTGACCGTCCAGGTCAGGCAGCCCGACGACTCGCTCGTGCCCGTGTCACGCACCCTCTACCGCTCGGTCTACGGCCCCATGATCAATCTGTCCGCAATGGGCCTTCCGGCCTGGGGCGAGGAGCGTGCCTTTACCCTGCGTGACGTGAATCTGGAAAACACTCGAGCCTTCCAGAACTTCTTCGCCTGGAACACCGCCGAATCCCTGGATGAGTTCTACGGCATCATCCAGCAGTACGTCGGTATTCCCTGGGTCAATACCACGGCCATCGGCCGCGATGACGACCGGGCGCTGTATTCGGACATCACCGCGGTGCCGAACGTACCTGACAGCATGCTCGCTGACTGCCTGGCGCAGCCGCTCGGTCCGATCGTGATCGAGGTCGTACCCGGCCTCCCCCTGCTCGACGGCAGCCGCAGCGCGTGCAACTGGCGCTCGGATCCCGACTCGCGGCAACCCGGCGCCTTCGGTCCGGGCAACCTGCCGAGCCTGCTCACCACCGATTATGTGGTGAACATGAACGACAGCTACTGGCTGAGCAATCCGCAGCAGCCGCTGACCGGCTACGCCGGCATCATAGGTCAGGAGGAGTATCAGCAGTCACTGCGCAGCCGCATGGGCCACACGCTGGTGCTGGACCGCCTGAACGGCGCTGACGGTCTCAACGGTCATCTGGCCAGCAGCGAGAACATCCGGGAGATATCACTGAACAACCGGGTCTACAGTGCCGAGCTGCTGAAGGACGAGATCCTCGCCCAGGTATGCAGTGACAGCGCGCCGGACACCGAGCAGCAGGCCTGCCAGGTACTGGGAGCATGGAACAATACCGGGGAAATAGACGCCGTCGGCGCCCATGTCTGGAGTGCCTTCTGGTCGAAAGTGAGAACCAGCGACCTCTACGCCACTCCCTTCGATGCCGCGGATCCGGTCAACACGCCCAACGGCCTGAATACCAGTGCGGACAATCTGGAGATGTTGCGTACCGCCTTCAGCGAAGCCGTCGCCGAGCTGGTGGACGCCGGTATTGCTCTGGATGCCCAGCTGGGCGAGGTGCAGTTCTACCTCAAGCCCGGGACGCAGATCCCGCAGTTTGGCGGGGAAGGCAGCGAGGGCTATTTCACCGTCCTGCGTAACTCCTACATGCACGTGGTGGACTTCCCCGAAGGCGAGCCGGTCCGCGCCTGGACCTTCCTGACCCACGGGGTTACCAGCGATCCGGCCAGCCCCCACTATACCGAGTACACAGAGGCCTACCTGGACAAGGATTGGCACCTGTTCCCCTACACCCGCGAGCAGATCGAGGCAGCTCGCATTTCCAGCATCGACATCAGCGAGTAAACCTCAGGCAGAGGGCAAGGCACCGGCAGGTGCCTTGCCCTTTCGCCAATAAGCCCACTGCAGCCTAGCCAGAGCCAGACACAGCCCGTATAATTCGCGACTGTTGCACTCGGGGGCCTATAGCTCAGTTGGTCAGAGCAGTCGACTCATAATCGATTGGTCGCAGGTTCAAGTCCTGCTGGGCCCACCATTCCCTTCGGTCATGTCGGACCTCATTGGACTATTCCAGCCCGAAATCACAGATTTCGGTCGTTCCAGCGGCGCAAAGCTGCGCTTTACGAAACCCCGCTTGCACCCTGCTGGGCCCACCATTTCCCTCAGGAAACGTGAAGATTATTCCTTAAAAATAAAGGGATAAGCCATTAGCAATTTCACGGCAAGCTCCCCTGGCCTGTGAAGCTCGGGCAGTGAAAGGTGCCCAAGACAAAGCCTTCGCCCTGGACGCCTACGATGCCGCCCGCGACCGCCTGAACCAGATTGACCAGTTGATGGGCCGCATCAACACCACCCAAGACCCGAAAGACATTGCAGAACTGCAAGGCCGTATAGCGGCTGAGCAAGCGATGATTGCCAATGAACAAACGAAACTGCAAATGTACGCGATGGTGGCCGAAGCCGAAAACCGGCTTCAAGAACAGCGCGAACAGGAAACGGTTATGGAGGAAGCGGCCAAGCGCGGCGGCCTCAACGTCGAGCCCATGAACT
Source organism: Halopseudomonas sp. Lyrl_26 (assembly GCF_051948695.1). NCBI lineage: Bacteria > Pseudomonadati > Pseudomonadota > Gammaproteobacteria > Pseudomonadales > Pseudomonadaceae > Halopseudomonas > Halopseudomonas sp. Lyrl_26. The sequence continues at coordinate 264,896 of NZ_JAYJLH010000002.1, read as the reverse complement.
TTTCACTTCGTCGCTAAGGAGGCCGCCATGAATGCTTTTTTTGTTTTTACGCTTGTTCCTGTAACGCTCATCAGTCTTGGTCTCTATCGGTTTTGGAGTTGCGTTCACCGGCTAGGCCAATCGAAAGAGTTGATGCGCCTTACGCCGCACATGATGGCCCTCGATGGGGTAACCATCTTCGCGGCTCTTACCACCCTCTATTTTTGGGTAACGTTACGGCACGAACGAAAATTCTGAATATGAATACAGCCAACCCTATGCATAGTCTAGGGGCAACTGGCCTGCATGGTATCAATCACTTATTTTTGCAGCGGCGGCCACTGCCGGGCGGTATGCACGACATTCAATATTCGCACCTGCGTTCCCACGATGTCATACACGACCATATAGCTGCCATGGACGACCAGCTCAAAGGTGTCCGGCGCCCTCCCGCCCCGGCCGATTCTCGGGAAATCCAGGAGCACTGCTGTTCTTTCTGCTATCAGGTCATCAAGTGCCAGGGCAGCAAGCGGATTGTCTTCCTCGATGTAGTCGTAAATGTCTTCACGATCCCTGACGGCTTCTGGCGTCCATAGCAGCTCCATCATTCAGGTGCAGCCATACGGGCGCGGGTCGCTGCGCGGCGAGCGGCAAAGCGGGCTTCGACATCAGACGCGGGAATCAGGTTGCCAGCCTCCGCAGACGCCCGCGACTGCTCGACCTTCTTCGCCAGCCAGGCATCGTATTGCTGTGCTTCTTCCTGCTGGGCCACGTAACTGCGCATGAAGTCGCGAAGAAGCTGGGCTCCGGTACGGTCATTAGCTTTGGCGGCGTTGGCAAACTCAGCCTTCAGAGCGTCATCGACTCGAAAAGTAAAAGTGGCATCACTCATGGCACCATCCTCATGTGTTACACGCAATGTGCAGAGTAGCACTACACCCTGAATGTCTCTATGAGATTGATGTCCATAGCAGAGGGTGACCTGCACCCGAGTTTGCCTTCACCAGCGGTACAGTAGCGGTACACACATCAGTTTTGGCCACCTGCGAAATCACAGATTTCGGTCGCTCCAGCGGCGCAAAGCTGCGCTTTACGAAACCCCGCCTGCGTTCTGCTGGACTCACCATCTCCGTTGGTCAACGGATCTCATCTCCAAACTCAGCGCACGGCCCCGGCCGCCCCTTCGATGGTCTGCTGCGCTGCGGGGTGTTTCAGTTTCCAGGTCATCAGCAGCACCAGCAGCATGCCGCCCAGCAGGCAGACCCAGGCCCATTCGAGGGAAGCGGTGGTGTCGCGGATGAGGCCTGCCAGCAGGGGCATGAGGGCGGCTATGGTATAGCCGCCGCCCTGGACGAAGGCCAGCAGTGCGCCGGCCTCGGAGGGCGTGCGGGCGTGGTCGAGGGTGACGATCAGCTGCAGCGGGAAGAGCGCGCCTATACCCAGCCCGACCAGCAGTACCGCAGGCAGCATCAGCTCGATGGGCGAGATGATCAGACAGCCGAGGCCGGCGAGGATGATGCAGAGCACCAGGCTCAGCAGTGGCCGGCGATCGGGGAAGCGGTGTACCAGGGAGGACACCAGCAGCCCGGCAACCACCTCCATCGCCGAGACGGCGCCCAGCAGCAGACCGCCCCGCGACGCACTCAGACCCAGATCCATGTAGTACACAGGCAGCCAGGCCAGCACCAGGGTGTAGGCGCAGGTGCCGATACCGAAGTAGGCCATCAGTGCCCAGGCCCGGGATCGACGCCAGGGCAGCACCGGGCTCTCGCTGTGGCGCTGCTGACTGCCGGCGTGGCGCAGCCAGGCAACCAGCGCCAGCAAGGCGGGCAGCATGGCCGAGCCCAGCACCAGGCGCCATCCCGCAGCCTCGGCGGCAGGCGCGGCGCCGGCGGCAGCGACCACGGCTCCGCCCATGATACCTGTGGTGAACAGCCCCATGAGCGAACCGGCCCGCGCCGGGTGGTGACGCTTGAGCCAGGCAGGCATCAAGGCCTGCACCATGGCGATACCCGTACCCGCCACCGCCGCCGACAGAATCAATGTCGCTGCCGTGTCGATGACGAAGCGCACCGTTCCCGCCAGCACTATCAGCAGCATGCCCAGGGCTATGCCGCGGACCTCCCCTATCCGCCGCTGCAACCAGGGACCGCCCAGGGCGCAGATGCCCATCAGCAGTACCGGCAGGGTGGTGAGCAGGCTGGCCTGAGTGCTGCTCAAGCCCAGATCCTGCTGCAGCACATCGAGAAGCGGCCCTACCGCAGCCATGATCGGGCGCAGATTGAGACCAATGAGCAATGCAAGCACCGCGACGAGCGCGTACCTGGGAGTAGAGGACATCGATTGTTCCGGGAATGGAAAGAGTTGAAGCAGGCGCCCATTCTAGCACAGGGGCGACTCTGCCCCATTATCGAGCGGGGCGGGAACAGCAGAGCGGCCTATTGCCGGCCGCTCGAGGGCATTACAGGTTGGGTTCAGTCCTGCTCCAGGGACTCCACGCCGATCTGATCCCAGACTTCCATGGCCAGATGGAAGGCGCCGTTAGCGGCGGGAATGCCACAGTAGATGGCGCTGTGGATCAGCACCTCCTTGATCTCGTCGCGCGTCACTCCGTTATTGCGCGCCGCCTTGAGGTGCATCTGCAGCTCGTCCCTGTGGTTCATGGCGATCAGCATGGAGATGGTGATCAGACTGCGGGTATGGCGGGACAGTCCCGGGCGGGTCCAGGTGTCACCCCAGGCGTGGCGGGTGATGAGCTCCTGGAACTCCTCGTTGAAGGGCGTGCGGCTGGCCAGCGAGCGGTCTACATGGGCGTCGCCCAGTACCGCGCGGCGTACCTTCAGGCCTTCTTCATAACGCTGTTTCTCATCCATTGTGCATGTCTCGTTGTAGCTGTTCATGTTCGCGGCAGGCCTGCTCGACCCAGCGGGCGGCCTGACCTGTGTAGTTGGCCGGATCCAGCAACCGGTCGATCAGATCACCGCTCAGATGTTCCGTGACCCCGGGCTCGGCATGCAGCACCTCGCCCAGATGGCGGCCCTGCTCCACTGCTCTGCGGCAGCACTGTTCCAGCAGGTGGTGGGCGTCCTGCCGTCCCAGATGCCGGGCAAGCTCGACGCTGACCGGCTCCGCCAGGATAAGACCACGGGTCTGCTCCAGGTTGCGCAGCATGCGCTCGGTGTCCACCTCCAGCCCGGCCGCCAGTTGGCTGGCCTGGTCTATGGCACCGGACACCAGACAGCACAGCTCAGGCAGGCTGTCCCACTCGGCATGCCACAGACCCAGGCTGCGCTCGTGTTCCTGGGGCATGGCCGACAACAGGGTGGCAACCAGCCCGGGAGCGCGGGTGCCGGCATGGATCAGTACAGCAGCGCCGACCGGGTTACGCTTGTGCGGCATGGTCGAGGAGCCACCCTTGCCCGGCGCGGCCGGCTCGAATACCTCACCGGCCTCGGTCTGCATGAGCAGGCTGAAATCCCGACCCAGCTTGCCCAGGGTACCGGCCAGACTGCCGAGCCAGCCGGCCAGTTCGGCCAGACGGTCGCGCTGGGTGTGCCAGGGCTGTTCGGGCAGGCTGAGTTGCAGCTCATCGGCCAGCGCCTCGGCCACCGGCCAGGCCTGTTCGCCGAGTGCCGCCAGGGTGCCCGAGGCGCCACCGAATTGGAGGCTGAGCAGACGATGGCGCATCTCCTGCAGACGCAGGCGATGGCGGCTGACCGAGCCCAGCACGCTGGCCAGTTTCATCCCCAGGGTGACCGGGGTGGCGTGCTGCAGCCAGGTGCGGCCGGGCATCACGGTAGCCGCATGCCGGCGGGCCTGGGCACTCAGCTGCTCGCCCAGCTCCGCCAGTTGCTGCTCCAGCAAGTCGACCGCCCGGCGCAACTGCAGCACCAGGCCGGTGTCCATGGCATCCTGACTGGTCGCACCCAGATGCAGATAGCGCTCGGCCTCCGGCGACTCGGCGGCAATCTGCCGACCGAGCATCTTCACCAGTGGAATGGCGGTGTTGCCGGCCAGTACTATGGCCTGGGCCAGCGCATCCAGATCCATATCCTGTGCCTGGCAATGGCGGCCGATGACCTCGGCCGCCTCGGCGGGCACCAGCCCCACCCGGGCCTGGGCACGTGCCAGCGCCGCCTCGAACTCGAGCATGCCGGCTACACGGCCGCGGTCACAGAAGAGTTCCCGCATCCGGCCGTAGCCGAAGTAGGGTTCGAGCAGGCGGTTGGCTGTTTCGTTCAAGGCGTTACCCCTCGGGTCAGAAGTCGAAGAACACGGTTTCCCGGTCGCCCTGCACCCGGATATCGAAGCGGTAGGTGTCCGGCGACTCGGTGCAGCGGCTGGCCACCAGAGTCAGACGACGCTCCGGCTGCTCGATCAGCCCGAGAACGGGATCGGCGGCGTTGGCCTCGGCCTCGTCCTCGAAATAGATGCGGGTCTGCAACTGAATATTGATGCCCCGGGCGAAGAGCGCAACATTTATATGGGGCGCCATGGGTACGCCGGCGGCATTCTTCACCACACCCGGCTTGACCGTGTGCAGCTCCCACTCGCCGGTATCGAAGATGGTGGCGGCCCGGCCGAAGGAGTTGAAGCTGTTTTCGGTGCGGTACTCGGTCTGGTAGTTGCCTTCGCTGTCCGCCTGCCAGAACTCCAGGAAGGCGTCACGCATCAGGTGGCCGTTGCCGTCGAAGACGCGGCCAACCACACGGATATGCTCGCCGGCGGCCTCGGATGCGGCCAGACGGTTGAGGATTTCCACCTCCCGCTCGGGGTTGCCGGCGGCAGCCAGAGCCAGGCCGATGTGGACGTAGGGACCTGCGGTCTGGGAAGGGGTTTCAGGCAGCAATTGCTTGGTCATCGCAGGATCTCCTCACTGGTTCTCGAAATGGGTCTGACGCTGACCGCGCAGCACGATGTCGAAACGGTAGGCCAGCGCATCCATCGGGTTGGCCATGCCCATGTCCAGATGGGCGATCAGCGACTGGGCCGCATCCTCGTTCAGGGTGCGGATGATCGGGCACATGGGCACCAGCGGATCGCCCTCGAAGTACAGCTGGGTGATCAGACGGGTGGCAATGGCCGGACCACTGACGGAAAAGTGGATGTGCGACGGACGCCAGTCATTGGGACCATTGCGCCAGGGATAGGGGCCCGGCTTGATGGTGCGGAACATGTAACGCCCATCACGATCGGTCAGGGTACGGCCGACACCACCGAAGTTGGGGTCCAGGGGAGCCAGGTAGCGGTCATTCTTGTGACGGTACCGGCCGCCGGCGTTGGCCTGCCAGATCTCGACCAGGGTATTGGGCACGGGCTTACCGTACTGATCAAGCACACGACCGTGAACAATGATGCGCTCACCGACCGGCAGCGCGCCGGTGTTGAAGTTCAGCAGCAGGTCGTTGTCATGCTTGCCGAAGCCCAGGTGACTGAAATCCGGGCCTGTGGTTTCCGAGACCGACTGCGGAATGCTCACCAGCGCCTGGCGCGGGGAGCGGGTGATGGAGGTCTTGTAGTCGGGGAAGTATGCCTTGGGATGACGACCGTTACGGTCACGTATAACAAAACGGCTTTCTTGATCTGAGTGCATGGTCATTCTCCTGTTGCCTGCCGGCATTCTGTCCGGCGGGGCAGGGAGAAGCCAATGAAATCACGTCGCCCTCACATAACCGTATGGTTATGACATGTTGTGGGTCGCCAGCGTTCTCAGCTCCTCCAGACACCACTGCAACGCCACACTCTGGTGCATCATGGGATTGGTGCATACGCCGATGGAACCGCCGGCCAGGTTGGCGGGAATGGCCAGCGCCTGCAGCAACCCGCCGGCCAGATCCTCGCGCACCGCATCATGGGGTGCGATCCACACTGCCTGAGCGGTCAGCGCATAGCGCCGGGCCAGTGTATTGGACAGGGTTTCCAGGCAACGGATCGGCAGTCGCGCACCGGTCTGCAGCAGCAGGCTGTCGGCATGCTGGCGGATGGTGGTGCCGGGCAGCGGCAGCACCATGGGAAAGTCCGCCAGCCGCCCCGGCAGCAGATCACTGGAGCAATTCTGCAGCGGATGTCCGGGTGCGACTACGAATCTGAGCTCATCACCATAGAGGTGTTCGAACTGCAATCCGGCCAGATGGGGACTGTCGCTCAGGCGCCCCACCACCAGGTCTACCTCGCCGCTGCGCAGCAGCCCCAGCAGGTAGACAGCGGGGCCGTTCTGCACGCTGATGCGCAAGCCCTGGTGATGCAGGTGCAGACGACTGATGATCTCCGGCATCAGCCAGGTCTCCACCGAGGACAGCACCCCCAGACGCAGCTCCCCGGCCTTGAACTCGTCGCTGCGCAGATTCTCGATGCCCCGGCGCAGCGCCTGCAGACTTGGGCCGGCCACGTGCAGGAAAGCCGTACCGGCCTCGGTCAGCACCACCCCCTGGCGGTTGCGCTCGAACAGCCGGTTGCACAGCAGCTCCTCGAGTTCGCGCAGGGTCTTGGACACCGCCGGCTGGCTGATCGCCAGGGCATCAGCCGCGCGCTGGACGCTGCCCTGACGGGCAACCTCCAGGAAGCAGTGCAGGTGCCTGAGCTTGATGCGGTTATCGGGATTCATTGATGCCCTGCCTGCCGCCATGCAGGCGGAACTCCCGGGGAGGCACCCCGGTATAACGCTTGAAGAAGCGCGAGAAGTACGCCGGCTCGGTAAAGCCCAGACTGTCGGACACCTCGCTCACCGTCATGCTGGTGTAGACCAGACAGCGCTTGGCCTCCAGCACCAGTCGCTGATGCACCACCTGCAGAGCGGACTGATGGCACAGCCGTCGGCACAGGGAATTGAGGTGCGGGGTGCTGATCTTCAGCTGGCTGGCATAGCGCTCGATGGGCCAGTGTTCACGGAAATGCTGCTCGAGCAGCTCAAGAAAACGGGCGACGTACTCCTCGCCCCGGTCCAGACTGCTGCGGATGCCGCCGGTCTCCCGCTCGCGCCGGTGCAACCAGATCAGCAGCACCTTGACCAGCGAGGCCAGCATGGCATCACGCCCCTCCTCCCGGCCCTGATAGTCCAACCACAGGCGTTCGAACAGGCTGGTCATGAACAGATGGTCGTCGTGCTCCAGCAGATGGCAATGGGGTGAGGTCAGCAGCCGGGTACCCATGGTCTGCGCCGAGTCCTCCACCAGGGGCAGCGCCAGACTGAGGATGAAGCCATTCACATCCTCGGCAAAGCGGAAGCCATGTACGCAGAGCGGGGGCACCACCTGCAGCGCCGGCTGGCGAAAACTCAGCTCCCGGCCCTCGATTTCCAGCGTGGCGTGGCCATGCTGTACATAGAGCACCTGGACCAGGTCCGCATGCTGATGCGGGTGGATATGCCAGTCATGCAGCACGCTGCGCTCGGCGATGGACTCCATATGCAACAGGTCAGGTGCCGACCAGTTGACCGTCTCGCCATACAGCTTGAAGACCGGCACCTCCTTTATTGCGCTCATGTGAAATCCTCGAAAAGTACAAGTATTGAATCTGATACTGCCTTCCCGGCGCCGCATATTCAACGAAATATATAAAACAATCAGATTCAAATAACGATAACCAGAGGTGAGCCATGAAAACACAAGTCGCCATCATCGGAGCCGGCCCCAGCGGATTGCTGCTGGGTCAACTGCTGCACAAGGCCGGTATCGACAACATCATCATTGAACGCCAGTCCCCGGACTATGTTCTGGGACGTATCCGTGCCGGCATTCTCGAGCAGGGCATGGTCGATCTGCTGCGTGAGGCCGGCGCCAGTGAGCGCATGGACCGTGAAGGCATCGTCCACGACGGCATCGAAATCGCCTTTGAAGGCCGCAGCGAGCGCCTGGACCTGAAGGAGCTGACCGGAGGCAAGACAGTCATGGTCTACGGTCAGACCGAGATCACCCGCGACCTGATGGAAGCCCGCGCCGCCAGCGGTCAGACCACCCTGTACCAGGTACCGGATGTGGCCATTCATGACGCCAGGAGCGACAAACCCTACCTGACCTTCACCCATGAAGGCCAGCAGGTTCGGCTGGACTGCGACTACATCGCCGGCTGCGACGGTTTCCATGGTGTGGCACGCCGCTCCATTCCGGAAGACTCGATCAAGACCTTCGAGCGGGTCTACCCCTTCGGCTGGCTGGGTCTGCTGTCCGACACTCCGCCGGTCAGCGATGAGCTGATCTATCTGAACCACGAGCGTGGTTTTGTCCTGTGCAGCATGCGCTCGGCGACCCGTTCGCGCTACTACCTGCAGGTCAACCTGGCCGAGAAGGTCGAGGACTGGAGCGACGAGCGCTTCTGGGAAGAGCTCAAGCGCCGCCTGCCTGACGAGGTGGCAGCAAAGTTGGTTACCGGCCCGTCGCTGGAGAAGAGCATCGCCCCGCTGCGCAGCTTCGTGGTCGAGCCCATGCAGTATGGCCGCCTGTTCCTGGTCGGCGACGCCGCCCACATTGTTCCGCCCACCGGTGCCAAGGGTCTGAACCTGGCTGCCAGCGACGTGAACAGCCTGTACCGCATTCTGGTGAAGGTGTATCAGGAAGGCCGTACCGACCTGCTGGAGCGCTACTCCGAGTTCTGTCTGGAGCGTATCTGGAAGGCCGAGCGCTTCTCCTGGTGGATGACCTCCATGCTGCACCAGTTCCCGGACATGGACGACTTCAGCCAGCGCATCCAGAGCAGCGAGCTGGACTACTTCGTCGGTTCGGTGGCGGGTCAGACCACCATCGCCGAGAACTACGTCGGTCTGCCCTACCCCGACATCAGGTAATCCCGCTGATCTGAGGCGGCCCCGGCGGGGCCGCCGTTGCCTGCCTCAATCCAGCACCTTCGGCTGACCTGCGTCCCGTGGCGTCAGCAGCAGATACAGCGCCGGCACCACGAAGAGTGCCAGCACCGACACCGAAATCAGTCCGAAAATGATGACCAGCGTCAGCGGCCGGTAGAAGGCGCTGCTGACGGCCAGCGGCACCAGCCCGACGATGGTGGTCACAGCGGTGGTCAGCAACGGACGCAGACGTCGGGCCGAGCCGGCGGCGGCGGCCTCGGCAATCCCCATCCCCTCCCTGATGAAGCTGTTCATGGTGTCGACCATGATGATGCCGTTGTTGATGGCGATGCCGATCAGCGACACCAGGCCTATCATGGCGAAGAAGCTGAAGGTGATATCAAAGGCCCAGAACCCCAATGCGGTTCCTATGATCGCCAGCGGCATGGTGGCGAAGATGATCAGGGCCTGGCGGAAACTGTTGAACAGGATCACCAGCACGCCCACCACCAGCACTATGGCAATGACCAGCGCGATCAGGGCCGAACCGAAGGTCTCGCTGGTATCGGCCGCCTCACCACCGATCACGGTGCGGTAACCCGCCGGCCAGTCCGCCTGAATCTCGTCCAGCCGAGGCTGCAGCTCGGCCATGATCTCGCCGACGGTGCGGCCCTCGTTCTTGCCCATGACGGTGATGGCGCGCTCGCCGTTGACGTGGGATATGGCGATGGCCGCCTCGGACTGGTTCGGTTTGAGCAGCTGGCGCATGTCGATGGAACGGCCGTCCTGGGTGAAGACCCGCACCCGGGACAACTCCTCGATATTGCGCGGACCGCCCGTCTCACCGGGGCGGCTGGGCCATTCGGTACCCAGGCGGATATCGATGTCATCATCCTCATCACCGGTGACGAACAGCCCTATCTCGTCCGAACTGAAGGCAATGCGCAGCTGGGAGGCCAGATCCCCGTGGTCTATGCCGAAGAAGTCCGCCGCCTCCCGGTCGGGCTGCAGCGCCAGCTGGGGCTTGAGCATGCCGATATTGTCCCGGACATCCACCACCCCATCCAGCTCGGCCAGCAGGGTCTGAACCTGACGGGACAACCGCTGCAGCTCATCCATGTCCGCGCCGATCAGCTGGATCTCGATGGGGTCGCCGGTGGTCGGGCTACTGGATTCGGCCACCACCAGCAGCTGCGCCGCCGCCACCCGCTGTTCCAGATAATCGGAAAGCTCCTGGCGCAGGGCGTCGGCCAGCTCGTAGGAGGTCGCGTCACGCTCCTCCAGCGGCCGGAAAATCGCGGAAAAGCCGATATAGTTCTCCGCCTCGCTGGGTTGCAGGTTGGCCGCCATCGAGCCGCTGGCGAAGGGACTCTTGAGCCCGACCAGCTTGACCACGCTCTCGAAGTACGGCTTGCCGCGCAGCATCTCGCCCACCTCGTCGGCAATGACCTGGGAGCCGGCCAGCTGGGTGGTCGGCGGCAGCTCTATGTTGATCCCCAGCCGCTCACCGTCCGTGGGCGGGAAGAGTTCGACGCGGGCCTGACTGAAGGCCAGCATCGACAGGAAGAATACCCCCAGCGCCGCCACCACCCAGAGCCAGGCGCGACGCCGGCTGGCCACCACCCAGCGCGCATTCCAGCTTTCCAGCGTGCTCACCGCCCGGGCGGTGACCCGGTCCGACAGGCCCTGGCGCTCGGCCTGCGCTGCCGGTCGCTGTTTCCCAAGCAGAGCCCGGGACAGCGGCAGGGTACAGAGCATGGCGACGATGAAAGCCAGTACCAGACAGACCACGGTGGTGGTGGGCAGCACCCGGATGAACTCGCCGACAGTGCCACTGATGGACATCAGCGGGGCCAGCGCCAGTATGGTGGTGATCTGTGCGGCGAAGGCCGGCAGACCATAGCGGCTGACGGTGGCCAGCACGCCCTGGCCGAAGGTCTTGCCGCCGTTGTAGATCTCGTCGTGCAGGCCCTCCAGCAGAATGATGAACACATCGACGATCATCACCAGCGCGATCACCATGCCGATGATCACCAGCTCGTTGAGCGAATACCCCATCAGCCAGATGACCAGCAGCACTCCGGCGAAGGTGACGGGCACCGACAGGCCGGCAATGATCGCCTCGCGCCAGGCGATGGTCAGCAGCAGGATGGCAAAGACCACCACCATGGTCTGCAACGCACTGACGAAGACATCGGACAGCGAGTCCCATATCTGCTCGGCCTCATCCTGGGTGACGGTGTAGTCCAGCCCGGACGGCCAGCTGCCCTGGTTGCGCATGTCCTCCAGAGCCTCACGCAGGGTGGCCACCAGGTTGACCGTATCGGCACCCGGGGTCTTGCGCACCGACATCTCCAGGGACTGGGCATAGGTCCCGCCTTCTCCGCTGAAGAAGGCCCGGCTGGTTTCGGTTTCCTGCATGCGCCGGACGGTGGCGACCTCATCAAGACGTATCGGGCGCCCTGCGCCCACACCGCTGAGGCGGGCCACCGGCAGGGCACGCAGATCATCCACGTCGCGGAACCGGCCCTCCAGGCGAACCACGGCACCGATGTCGTCACTGTGAATCTCGCCGAAGGGCTGCTCCACGTTGGCCTGTTGTACGGCATTGCGCACGGCGGAGGGGGACAGCCCGAGCGCCAGCATGCGCTCGGGACGCAGGAGTATCTGCACTATCTCTTCGCGTTCACCACCGATGTTGACTTCGTTGACCCCGGGCAGCCGTTCCAGCGTATCGCGGATACGTCTGGCCTGCTGGTTCATGGTGGCCGAGCCGATATCCCCGTGCAGGGTGAAGGTAAGAATCGGCAGCTGGTCCACGGAGGCCTGTTCGATCGCCGGGCGGTCCACCTCGTCCGGCAGCTCCGCCTCGGCATCCGCCACGGCGGCACGCAGCCGGGTCATGGCGTCCACCGGGTCGATGGAGGCGTCGAACTCCACCGAAATCACCGAGAAGGAGTCGTAGGAGGCGCTGTCCACCCGGCGTACGCCCTCCAGGGTGGTCACCTCGTCCTCGATGATATCGGTGACCTGCTCCTCGATGGTGCGCGGGTCGGCGCCCGGCCAGGCGGTGGTGATGGTGGCCTGGGGAATGTCCAGATCGGGCAACGACTCCTTGACCAGCTGCAGGTAGGCCATCCAGCCCCCCAGAGCCAGGGTCACCAGCAGCAGAATGCCAAACACCGGCTGCAGGAAGAAGAAGCGTGCGAGCGGGTGCGCGCTGCGCACCTCCTCGGTCTCCACCGGCACCTCTGCGCCATCCCCGGCCCGGTGCTGATCAGGCTCGGTCATGGCTGCGCTCCGTCCGTATCCAGAACCCGAACCGGCTGGCCGTCGTTGAGCGCGGCGCGTCCATCGGTTACCACCAGCTCGCCCTGCTCCAGCCCCTCGGTCACCGCTCGGTAGGCGCCGGCCTGCTGGCCGAGCTCGACCCGACGCTCGCTGACCCGCCCGGTGTCCTCGTTCAGAACCAGCACGAAGGACTGGTCGTTGCGGTAGCGCAGCGCTTCCAGCGGCACACTCAGCACCTCGTTCTCCGGCGGGCGGGCAATCCACACCGCGACGAACTCGCCGTCCTGCAGTCGAGGATTGTCACCTTCGGTATGAACTATCACTTCGAAGGTGCGGGTTTCCGGGTCCAGCGAGGGGCTCACCGCATGCACCTTGCCCAGCACCTGCTGTTCGCGCTGCAACGGGTCCATGCCCTGTCCGTCCCGGGGGGGCGTATCGCCGATCACCGCCCGGGATCCGACAGCAATCTGCCGGTAGACATAGGACGGCAGGTCCACCCGCACTTCGAAACGATCAGGATCTATCACCAGCGCCGGGACGGTGCGCAGGGCATTCTGCTCGGTATTGGTCTGCACCACGCTGGGATTGAAATAGCGCCCCTGCTCCACGTTCAGCCGCGCCAGTACGCCATCGATGGGCGATACCAGTCTGGACTCGTCGACGGTCAACTGCGACTGGGCCAGCTGGGCCTTGCTGTTGTCGCGAATGGCCTTGGCCTGCTCCACCTGCACCACTGCCTGATCCAGCTCCTGCCGCGAGGCCGAGCGCTGCTCGATCAGCGTCTCGTACCGCCGCCGGGTCACCTCAGCCAGCGCCAGGTTGGCCTCGGCCTCGGCGAGGGCTGCCCGAGCCGCCTGCAGCTCCGCCTGCACCCTGTCCGGGGCCTGGTGGGCGATCAGCTGTCCCTTCTTCACCGGGCTGCCGACACGCAGCTCCGGATCCACGTAGGACACGGTTCCCTGCTGGGTGAAAGTGAGAAATTCGCGCTGTCTGGATCGGGCGGTACCCTGACTGTAGACCCAGGACTGCAGGGTGCGCGGCTCCACCGCCGTCACCCGGACACTGACCGGTCGTGCCTGGCCGACGCTGTCCTGACCGGTCTGCTCGGCGGCCTGCTCCGGTTCGCTGCCGCCCCCGCAGCCGGCGGCGAGCAGGACTCCGGTCAGCAGCAGATACAGGCGAGGGCGGGTGGCGTTGAATGTCTTCATGGGCGATCGGCGGTCCTGGCTGGGGTGTCCTGGGGGGCAGGTTCGGCGGCCTCGATGCGGGGTTCGAAGCCACCGCCAAGGGCCAGATGCAGGGAGATGCGATTTTCAATCCGGGCATGCCGGGCACTGATGTAGGCGCTGCGCCCGTCAAGGGCGCGTTGCTGACTCTCGAGCACATTGAGAAAGGGGTCTATGCCCTGCTGGTAACGGTTGTAGGACACCCGTACCGCCTCCTCGGCAGCCGTCGCGGAGGCATCGAGGCTGTCCTCGCGCCGGGCCAGAAGATCGTCCACGGCGAGCAGGCTCTCCACTTCGGCCAGGGCATTGAGCGCGGTTTCCACATAGCTGTGCAGCGCCTCGCTCTGCTGCCCCTCGGCAATGTCCACCTGGGCCACCAGCCTGCCGCCCTGGAAGATGGGTTGCATCAGCTGACCGGCGATGGACCAGACCAGATTGCTGCTGTCGAACAGGCCGGACAGCTGGTCGCTGCTGTACCCCGCCGAGCCGGTCAGGGCCAGACTGGGCAGGAAGGAACGCTCCGCCGCGCCCAGTTGGTACCCCGCCGCCCGCAGGGCCAGCTCGGCGGCACGCACATCCGGGCGGCGCTCCAGCAGCTCGGCGGGCACGCCGGCGGCAGGGCGTGCGGGCACCTCGGGCAGCGCCCCGGCGGTAGTCAGCGCGCCGCTGGGGTAATAGCCGAGCAATACATCCAGCTGCCGGCGGATGCGCGCCAGTGCCTCACGGCGCTGCTCCAGTCCGGCCCGGGCCGAGCCGAGATTGGCCTCGGCCAGCATCGCATCAGTCGGCGAGGCGATACCCACATCGACCCGGTTGCTGATCTGCCTGGCCATTTCGGCCAGGGTATCGACGGTGCGCGCCGACAACTCCTCCTGGGCCCGGGCGTGCACCACGTCGTAGTACAGCTGCACCACCTGGGCGGCGACAGACTGGCGCGCCCCACGCAGCTGCTCGGCACTGGCCAGGAACTCGGCCTGGGCTGCGGAGCTGGCGGCGGCCAGGCGGCCCCACAGATCCAGCTCCCAGCTGACGTCCAGGGAGGCACTGTGGTTGTTGCTGATGAAGCTCAGCTCGTCATCGACAAATTCGCCCAGAGGCCCGGCCATGCTACCCATGTTCTGTCGCTGTCTGGCACTGGTGAATCCGATTCCGGCCTGGGGAAGCCGCTCACCCCGGTGCAGCCTGACCCGCGCCTCGGCCACACTGGCCCTGGCCAGTGCCTGGGCTACACCGGGATTGCGTACCAGAGCGGTATCGACAAAAGATTCCAGCAGCGGATCCTCGAACTCGGTCCACCAGCGTTCGGTGGGCTGAAAAGGTTCGGCGAGGGAAGAGTCGAAACGATCAGGCAGGTCAAAGGGCAGCTGCGGCTCCGCTGGGGGTGCCACGCTGCAGGCCCCGAGCAGGGTCAACGAAAGCAGAAGCAACGTGCCGGGCCACCCCGGGAAGAAGCTGAAATTCATTCACCGTCCCTATCCTGACTGAAGAGCGGCGATCCCGCCGCGATAGTGCCGCTGAAACACTACTCTCAAGACCCTGGCGGTAGCGGAAAATTCCCTCAGCCGCGCCCCAGACGGATGAGCATGCGCCGGTACCAGGGTAGCCGCTGCTGCTCCTCCGGCGAAGGCCATTTGATTTTCTTGGCCTCGCACTCGACGATGCCATTGGCCCCCAGTCGCAGGCGCCAGCGCTGGGCCGTGGAATAATCCTGATCCGCTTCGGTTGCCACCAGCAGCAGATTATAGTCGTGCTGCTTCTCGATCGGATGGGCATCCACCGCAGCGAAGGGATCCTCCTCACCGGCCGGGGCGAACAAGCGGTTGCGGGTCGGCTCGATCAGCTCGCACAGCGGTTCGCAATCCAGGTTCAGCCGCTCCTGTATCTCGTTCTGCTCCAGGGCGTCCCTGTCCAGATACAGCTGCGTGCGGTAGCACACTATGTGTCTGTCTTCCCCCGCCCACTTGCCCGAGCGTTCGGCTATCTCGCGCGGCAGGTCCGTGACCTTGCAGTAGTCCAGCCAGATCAGCTGCTGGGCCATGGACTTGTGGGTGTAGGGCATCAGCAGACGGCTTTTCCAGCGTGGCCGGCCCTTGCGCAGCCAACTGGTGACCAGGGTATTGAGGTCATCGCGCAGCAGATCCCGGATGCCATAGATCAGTGCGATACCCAGCAGCAGGGTGATCGACAGGTGACTGGCGCTGCGCGCATTGAACAGCACGTAGGTGAACAGGCCCATGATCAGGGTGGTATTGGCTGCCTTGACCAGCTTGCGGGTTGCCGAGCCCAGCTCCGTCAGCTTGGCCCGCAGCAGAACCGGGTATTCGAGCAACCGGTGATACAGACTCATGCGGTTCCACACCCGGGTCGGCTTGCCATGGAAGTCCGCCAGGTACTCCCGCTCCTTGCGTATGCGGTATTCCTCCAGCAGGAATTCGCGCACCGACTCGCGCAGATCACTGTCCAGCTCCTGATAGCCTTCCAGCGTCATGCATTCGAGCAGGAACTGTTCGGCATACCAGGAAAAATAGATATCCATCTGCCGGAAATAGCGTTGCTGGCCGCTCTGCTCCGGGACGGTGCGGCGCAGCCGCAGGGCGTAGGTCTCGCTCAGGCGCAGGCCCCGTGCAATGGTCTCGGCATTGGCCACGCCGGTACTCTGCAGTTGCTGGCGGAGGCGGTCCATCGAGGCGGTATAGCGGAACAGCCAGGAGCCGTAGGTGATCTCGTAATGGGGCGACAACAGGGCAAAGCTGCTGTCATCCTTGCTGAGCCGGTCCTGGGCGGGCAGCCCGAGCAGGCCGAAGCGGTGCAGCATGGCACGGAAGTAGAATTGCTGCTCCGTCAGGGTCCAGGCAGCGAAGTTGCTCTCGTGGGGTGTGAACAGGTAGAGCTCGAGGGTATAACGCCCGGGCTTCTTCAGGGTGCGGGTCAACTGCAGCCGATAATCGCCCTTGCGTTTGAGTGAGAACAATCGCAGCCCTCCCCTGCAGCCATGGAACCGGGACCAGAGGGTCCGAAGAGCATCAGTCTACCACGAGCGGCTGCAGTACCGAGGGGTGGGCGGGAGGAGGCCAGAAACAGAAAACCCCGCAGGCAGAGCGGTGTAAACACCACCCTGCCTGCGGGGATTTTGCAGAATAACGTCCTGGTCTTCCGTAACGCTGGTCACATCCTGTGACTGTCCCTGCGTCCCTGTCACTACTTTGCGCTTCCTGCGCTGCGTCCCTGCGATTGCCATATTAGGCAAGCGGCAGAGGCGTACATAGAGGCGATTGTCACTATCTTCTGTACGCCTTTTCCTACCCCGACGCGTCACTCAGAACTGGGCGGCGTCCAGCTCGAACAGTACTTCACTGCCGGCCCGGACCGATTCGCTGAGCGAGTGGATGCGCGGCAGCAGTCGCTGGAAGAAGAACCGGGCAGTACCCAGCTTGGCCTGATAGAAACCGTCGGCGTCCTCTGCTGCGTCCAGCGCAACCCTGGCCATGCGTGCCCACATGTAGGCGTAGGCGGTGTAACCGAAGGCATGCAGATACTCGACCGAGGCCGCGCCGATTTCATTGGGGTTGGCGCGGCTGCGCTCGATCACCAGATCGGTCAGCTGCTGCAGGCTGTCCAGCGCCGCCGCCAGGGGCTGCACGAACTCCTGCATCTGGCCGGCGTCGTTGCCGGCGATGAAACCGCGGATCTCATCGGCAAATACCTTGAAGTAAGCGCCGCCGTTGGCCACTGTCTTGCGTCCCATCAGATCCAGCGCCTGGATACCGTTGGTACCTTCATAGATCTGGGCGATGCGGACGTCACGTACCAGCTGCTCCTGACCCCACTCGCGGATGTAGCCATGGCCACCGAACACCTGCTGGCCGTGAACACAGTTCTCGAACCCGACATCGGTGAAAAAGGCCTTGGCGACCGGTGTCAGCAGGGCTACCAGATCCTCGCCCTTGCGGCGGATCGCCTCGTCCTCGGCAAACTTGCTGATATCCAGCTGCATGCCCACATAGGTGGAGAACGCCCGGCTGCCCTCGGTCATGGCCTTCATGGTCAGCAGCATGCGGCGCACATCCGGGTGCACGATGATGGGGTCGGCGGCCTTGTCCGGCTGCACCGCACCGGTCGGCGCACGGCTCTGGATACGTTCGCGGGCGTAGGCCACAGCGCTCTGGTAGGAGGCCTCGGCGCAGCCGATACCCTGAATGCCAATGGACAGGCGCTCGTAGTTCATCATGGTGAACATGGCATTGAGCCCCTTGTTCAGCTCACCGATGAGATAGCCCCTGGCGCCATCGAAGTTCATCACGCAGGTCGCCGAGCCCTTGATGCCCATCTTGTGTTCGATGGAGCCACAGCTCACGGCGTTGCGCTCGCCCAGGCTGCCGTCCTCGTTGACCAGGAACTTGGGCACCAGAAACAGGGAGATCCCCTTGGGACCGGCCGGCGCATCGGGCAGCTTGGCCAGCACCAGGTGAATGATGTTCTCGGTCAGGTCATGCTCACCGCCGGTGATGAAGATCTTGGTACCCGTGACCGAGTAGCTGCCATCGGCTTCGGGCACGGCGCGGGTGCGGATGATGCCCAGATCGGTGCCCGCGTGGGGCTCGGTGAGGCACATGGTGCCCGCCCAGTTGCCGGAGTACATGTGGGGCAGGTACTTCTGCTTGAGTTCCTCGCTGCCATGGGCATCCAGCGCCAGGGTGCTGCCGGCGGTCAGGGCAACATAGAGGGCGAAGCTGCTGTTGGCGCCATAGAGCATCTCCTCGACCTGTACGCCGAGGGTCTTGGGCATGCCCATGCCGCCGAATTCCGGGTTACCGCCCAGACCGACCCAGCCGCCTGCGGCATAGGTGGCATAAGCCTCCCTGAATCCGTCGGGGGTGGTCACCTGGCCGTCGTTCCACACCGCTCCCTGTTCATCGCCGTTGCGGTTCAGCGGGGCTATGGTCTGCGAGGTAATCTTGCCGGCCTCTTCCAGCATGGCATCGGCAGTCTCGGCATCGATGGCGCCGTCCAGGCCTGGCAGGCTCTGCCACAGCTTGTCAGCTTCAAAGACCTCGTTCAGCACAAAGCGGATATCACGCAGGGGGGCTTGGTACTCAGCCATGGTAACTCCTCAGCAATCAATAAGAAGCCGGCTCAGCCGGATCAGTGGCCTGATTGTAGTCTGAGAACTTTTCAAACGATAGCGTCTTGTTATGACTTTTTCTTATCCATTAGTCATATTTCGCTTTGCGCGATGCCGCCGTCGGAGCCGCCCAATAAAAAAGGCCTGCGCCCGATTGCGGACGCAGACCTTGATGGCCGGGAGCCTGTTATCAATGGATCAGAAGTGCTCCGCGCCCAGCTGCATCAGGCTGTCGGCACCCGCCTCGAGGGCCGCCACGTGGGCCTGGGCGCGGGGCAGCAGACGCTTGAAGTAGAACTGCTGGGTCGCCAGCTTGGCCTGATAGAAGCCCTGTTCGCTGGTACCGGCGTCCAGTTTCTGCTGGGCTACCACGGCCATCTTCAGCCAGAAGAAAGCGTGGATGACATAACCGGAGAACATCAGGAAGTCCATGGCCGCTGCGCCGACTTCCTCACGGTTCTGCATGGAACGGACCGCGATCTGCTGGGTCAGGTCGCCCCACTGCCTGTTCAGCCTGACCAGATCAGCCACATAGCCGCCAAGCTGGGCATGGCCCTCGTGGCTCTGGCAGAACAGGTGAACCTGCTTGCTGAAGGCGCGCAGCAGCTTGCCCTGGCTCATCAGTACCTTGCGGCCCAGGAGGTCCAGCGCCTGGATGCCGTTGGTCCCTTCATAGATGGGAGCGATACGGCAATCACGTACCTGCTGTTCCTGACCCCACTCGCGGATGTAGCCATGGCCGCCGAACACCTGCATGCCGAGCAGGGTGGTTTCCAGGCCGGTTTCGGTCATGAAGGCCTTGCAGATGGGGGTGAGGAAGGCGAGCTGGTCCTCGGCATCGGCACGCACGGCCTCATCCTTCGAATAGTGGGCGTTGTCGAGCAGCTGGGCGGTGTAATAGGCCAGCGCGCGGTTGCCCTCGTTGAACGCCTTCATGGTCAGCAGCATGCGGCGCACATCAGGATGCACGATAATGGGATCGGCCGGCTTGCCAGGTTCGGCGGGACCGGACAGCGAGCGCATCTGCAGACGGTCCTTGGCGTAGGCCAGGGCATTCTGGTAGGACACTTCGCCGTGACACAGCCCCTGCATGCCGGTACCCAGGCGGGCACTGTTCATCATGGTGAACATGCAGGCCAGACCCTTGTTGATCTCGCCGATCAGAAAGCCGGTAGCGCCATCGAAGTTCATCACGCAGGTGGCCGACGCCTTGATGCCCATCTTGTGCTCGATGGAGCCGCACTTGACCGCATTGCGCTCGCCGACCTCGCCGTTGGCGTCGGGCAGGAACTTGGGCACGATGAACAGCGAGATTCCCTTGGTGCCTTCCGGTGCGTCGGGCAGCTTGGCCAGCACCAGGTGGACGATGTTCTCCGCCAGGTCGTGCTCGCCGGAGGAAATGAAGATCTTGGTGCCGGTGACCGCGTAGGTGCCGTCAGCCTGGGGCACTGCACGGGTCTTGATCAGACCCAGATCGGTACCGCAGTGCGGCTCGGTCAGACACATGGTGCCGGTCCAGTAACCGGGCACCAGCTTGTTCAGGTACAGCTGCTTCTGCTCCGGAGTACCGTGGGCGCGGATAGCCGCGGCACAACCGTGGGTCAGACCGGGATACATGTTCCAGGCATAGTTGGCCGATGCGGTCATCTCGTTGACCACCAGGCCCAGGGAGGCGGGCAGTCCCTGGCCGCCGTACTCCACCGGCCCGCTCATGGCTGCCCAGCCGTTCTCCACGTACTGCTGGTAGGCTTCCTTGAAGCCCTTGGGTGTGGTCACCACCCCGTCCTCGAAGTGGCAGCCCTCTTCGTCACCGGTGCGGTTCAGCGGCGCCAGCACCTCGGAAGCGAACTTGGCACTCTCCTCCAGTACTGCGTCAACCAGATCCGGGGTGGCGTCGGTCAGGCCATGGGCAGCATAGCTGCCGGCAAAGTCGAAAACCTCGTCCATGACAAAGCGCATGTCGCGCAGGGGGGCGTTATAGCTGGGCATCATCATCTCCGGTGCAATGGCGTTGTATGTCATTCATACAGACGTTTGACACTAATGTGCCGCTGACCAGCCAGTCAACGAAAAAGCCCGCCCATTACACCGCTTGATACGGGTCCATAACACAGGCAGCATGATCTGATCCTCACCCCCTTGGCATACCCATGACGACACTGGCAGACCTGCAATTCGACAACCGCTTCGCCCGCCTGGGTGACCGCTTTTCCACTGCGGTCATGCCCGAGCCGTTGAGCAATCCCCGGCTGGTGGTCGCCAGCAGCGAGGCGGCCGAGCTCCTGGGGCTGGATCCGGCGGAGGCAGACAACCCGCTGTTCACCGAACTGTTTTCCGGCCGGACGCTGTGGCGGGACGCCGAGCCCCGGGCCATGGTGTATTCGGGACATCAGTTCGGCATCTACAACCCCCAGCTGGGGGACGGCCGCGGGCTGCTGCTGGGTGAGGTGGTCAACCATCGTGGTGAGCACTGGGACCTGCATCTGAAGGGTGCCGGCAGCACGCCGTACTCGCGGATGGGTGATGGGCGCGCAGTCCTGCGCTCGTCGATCCGCGAGTTCCTGGCCTCCGAAGCCCTGCCGGCGCTGGGCATCCCCAGCAGCCGGGCACTGTGCGTTACCCTGGGTGATAACCCGGTGCGCCGGGAGCGCATGGAACGGGCCGCCATGCTGCTGCGACTGGCGCCCTCGCATATCCGCTTCGGGCATTTCGAGTTTTTCTACTACACCGACCAGCTGGACGAACTGCGCCAACTGATCGATTTCACCCTGCAGACCTGCTACCCCCATTGCCAGCAGGCAGAACAGCCTCTGCTCGCCATGTTCCGCGAGGTTGCGCGGCGCACCATGCACATGGTGGCGCACTGGCAGGCCTATGGTTTCTGCCATGGGGTAATGAATACCGACAACATGTCGATCCTGGGCATCACCTTCGATTTCGGACCCTATGCCTTTCTCGACGACTATGACGCCGGACACATCTGCAACCATTCCGATGACGCCGGTCGCTACGCCTTCAACCGCCAGCCGGTGATCGCCCACTGGAACCTGGCCTGCCTGGCTCAGGCGCTGGTGCCCTTCCTGGATGTGGAGACGCTGAAGACCGAGCTGGGTCAGATCATGCCGCGCTACGAGGCCGAATATCGGCGGTTGATGCATGCCCGCCTGGGCTGGGCCGGCGAGCAACCGGGGGATGACGCTCTGCTCGCAGAGCTGCTCGGGCTGATGCAGGCCAGCGCCGCAGACTACCATTTGACGCTGCGCCTGCTGGCCGAGGATGACCCGACAAGCCGCGATCACTTCATCGACCGCGACGCCGCAGACGACTGGCTGGCCCGTCACCGGGCGCGGCAGGCAATGAACAGCAGCGCGCTGGCCGGTCGCCTGCTGTGCAACCCGGTGTATGTATTGCGCAACTATCTGGCCCAGCAGGCCATCAGTGCCGCTGAGCAGGAAGACTTCAGCGAGGTACGGCGCCTGCACCAGATACTGCGCCAGCCATTCACCCGGGTGTCGGGACTGGAAGCCTACGCCGCTCCCCCGCCGGACTGGGGCCGTCGGCTGGAGATCAGCTGTTCCTCTTAACGACCAGCTCCAGACAAATAGATATATCAGACTGATTGCTTATTCTTTTTTTGAATCCGCAAATAAAATTCAGGTCTTTTACAGAGCTGTTCCAAAACGTTAGGGTAGCGGCAGCTTGGTTCCCGGTGCGGAACCGATACCTCACACGAGATTCAGGTTGCCGATGAACTGGGAAACACTCTCCATGCTGGGCGTGGCCGCCCTGCTGTGCTGGGTCATGTATGCCTTCGTCCGGGAAAAATTCAGCCCGGATATCGTGGTGGGCATTGCCGTGGCCGTTCTGCTGGCCAGCACCCTGCTGACCCCGGCCGAGGTTCTCGGCGTCCTGTCCAACAGCGCCCCCATCACCATTGCCTGCATGTTTGTTCTCTCCGCCGCGCTGGAGCGTACCGGCTGCGTCGAACGACTCGGCAGCATACTTGCCCGCATCGGCGGCACCAGCCCTACCCGCATGCTGTTTGCCCTGCTGCTCACCGCCATGCTGCTGTCCACCTTCATCAACAATACGCCCGTGGTGGCCATCCTCACCCCGGTGGCGGTCACGCTGGCGGCGCGGGTCGGCAGCAAGGCCTCGAAACTGCTGATCCCGCTGTCCTATGCCACCATTCTGGGCGGCAGCATGACCATGATAGGCACTTCAACCAATATCCTGGTGGACGGCGTGGCGCGTCAGCAGGGGCTGGCCCCTTTCGGCATGTTCGAGATTTCCCTGGCCGGCGCCATCTATGCGGCCATCGGCCTGACCTTCATCATGCTGTTCGGCAAACGCCTGCTTCCCGATCGCGACAGCCTCTCCGAGCGTCTGCGTCCCCAGCGCAGCCGTACTTTCATGACCGAGCTGCTGGTGCCCCAGGGCTCGCCCGTGGTCGACAGAACCATTGCCGACGCCCAGCTCAACGGCGACAGCGGAATCAAGGTGCTGAAGATCTTCCGCGGCGAGGATGAACTGTCCACACCGATCAATACCACCACCCTGCAGGCCGGGGATCGTCTTATCCTGCATGCCGGCATGCGGGACTTCGTTGAACTGCGCCATACCGGCGTGCTGGAGTTCAACCGCGACCAGCGTTTCGAGACCATCTCCACCCGGGATGTGGTGCTGGCCGAAGCCGTGGTGGCGCGCAGCTCGCGCTATATCAACCGTCCCATGCGCGACCTCAACCTGACCGCCCGTTACGGCATCCATGTATTGGCCGTGCACCGCCAGGACGAGCACATCCAGGACAACCTGGATGACTTCGAGCTGCAGTTCGGTGATGTGATGCTGGTTGAGGGGTCGCCCGCACAGATCCGCAAGTTTGCCGACAACGGTGACCTGATCAGTCTCAACACCGTGCAGGAGCGGGCTTACCGCCGGAGCAAGGCGCCCATCGCCATTGCGGCGGTCGTTGCGGTGATGAGCCTGGCCGCCATGGGTGTCATGCCTATCGAGGGGCTGGCGATCATTGCCGCCGCCGTGGTGGTGGCTACCGGCTGCCTGGATGTGGAGGATGCCTACAAGGCCATCGACTGGAAGATACTGTCGCTGATCTTCGGCATGCTGGCGATCAGCATCGCCATGGACAAGGTTGGTCTGGTGGACAGCATAGTGGCCCAGGTCATGACCCTGTCGCCCTGGCTGGGCCCCCTGTTCATGCTGTCCTTCATCTACCTGCTGACATCCACCCTGACCGAGATCGTCAGCAACAATGCGGTCGCCGTACTGCTGACGCCGATTGCCATCGGGGTTGCCCATCAGCTGGGCGCCGACCCGCGTCCCTTCGTGGTCGCGGTCATGTTCGCTGCCAGCGCCAGTTTCGCCACGCCCATCGGCTACCAGACCAATACTCTGGTCTACAGTGCCGGCGGCTACAGATTCATGGACTTCGTGCGTATCGGCCTGCCACTGAACCTGATCATGTGGGCCACGGCTACGGTCATCATCCCGCTGATCTGGCCTCTGTTCCCGGCGTGAGGCGCCGAGCGAGCAATAAAAAAGGGCCTGCACAAGCAGGCCCTTTTCAATCCAGCGGCGGTCGGCGTTACTTCGAGGCTTCCAGCGCCTGTTCCAGATCCGCGAGAATGTCGTCGATATGCTCGATACCGATCGACAACCGCACCAGATCCCGCGGCACACCGGCCTCTTCCAGCTCCTCGTCACTCAGCTGACGGTGGGTAGTGGAAGCCGGATGACAGGCCAGGGACTTGGCATCACCGATGTTCACCAGACGCAGCACCAGTTGCAGCGCATCGATGAAACGTGCCCCCGCTTCCTGCCCGCCCTTGATGCCGAAGGACAGGATCGCCGCCGGCTTGCCCCCCATGTAGCGCTGGGCCAGTTCATGCTCGGGATGATCGGGCAGCCCGGCATATTTCACCCAGGCCACCTGCGGATGCTGCTGCAGGTACTCGGCCACCCGCTGCGCGTTATAGCAGTGACGCTCCATGCGCAGGCTGAGGGTTTCCAGACCCTGCAGGATCAGGAAGGCGTTGAAGGGTGACAGCGCCGCGCCCATGTTGCGCAGCGGCACTACCCGGCAGCGGCCGATGAAGGCCGCCGGGCCGAAGGCCTCGGTATAGACCACGCCGTGGTAGGAGGCATCCGGGGTGTTGAGCAGCGGGAAGCGCTCCTTGTGGTCTGCCCAGGGGAACTTGCCCGAGTCCACCACCATGCCGCCGATGCTGTTGCCGTGCCCGCCGATGTACTTGGTCAGGGCATGCACCACGATATCCGCACCATGCTCGAAGGGCCGGCACAGCACTGGCGTGGCCACGGTGTTGTCGACAATCAGCGGCACGCCGTGACGGTGAGCCGCATCGGCCAGCGCCTTCAGATCGATGATGTTGCCCGCCGGGTTGCCGATCGACTCGCAGAACACCGCCTTGGTGTTCTCGTCGATCAGCGCTTCCATCGCGGCAATATCGTCATGGGGCGCAAAACGAACCTCGATACCCTGACGAGGCAGGGTATGGGCGAACAGGTTGTAGGTACCGCCGTACAGCTTGGCGGTGGACACAATGTTGTCGCCCACCCCGGCAATGGTCTGGATCGCGTAGGTGATGGCCGCCATGCCGGAAGCCACCGCCAGCGCACCGACACCACCCTCCAGGGCAGCGACCCGCTGCTCCAGCACATCGTTGGTCGGATTCATGATCCGCGTGTAGATGTTGCCGGGCACCTTGAGATCGAACAGATCCGCCCCGTGCTGGGTGCTGTCGAACGCATAGGATGTGGTCTGGTAGATGGGCACCGCCACGGCCTTGGTCGTCGGATCGGGGCTGTATCCAGCGTGTATTGCCAGGGTTTCGAGCTTCATTCTTGTTGGACTCCCTTGTCTTGGTGATCGTCAGCCCTGGGCGACGACCGCGTTCGGATCATGATACTTGGCCGACAGCTCGTGCACTGCCTCGATGAACACGCCAGCGTGTGCCGGGTCCACCTCCGGGGTTATGCCGTGACCGAGGTTGAACACATGGCCGGTACCCTTGCCGTAACTGGCCAGAATGCGCTCCACCTCGTCGCGGATGGCCTTGGGGTTGGCATAGAGTACGGTCGGATCCATGTTGCCCTGCAGCGCCACCTTGGATCCCACCCGGGAACGGGCTACACCGATGTCCATGGTCCAGTCCAGCCCCACGCCATCGGCGCCGCAGTCGGCGATGCTCTCCAGCCACAGGCCACCGTTCTTGGTGAAGACGATGGCCGGCACCCGGCGTCCGTCGTGCTCGCGGATCAGGCCGGCAACAATCTTGCGCATGTAGGCCAGGGAGAACTTCTGGTAGGCATCGGCGGACAGGTTGCCGCCCCAGGTATCAAAGATCTGCACGGCCTGGGCACCGGCACGAATCTGGGTATTCAGGTAGCTGATCACCGAGTCGGCCAGCTTGTCCAGCAGCAGGTGCACCGCCTCGGGCTGGTCATACATCAGCGCCTTGATCTTGCGGAAGTCCTTGGACGAGCCGCCTTCAACCATGTAGGTGGCCAGGGTCCAGGGGCTGCCGGAGAAGCCGATCAGCGGCACGCGACCATTGAGTTCACGGCGGATGGTACGCACGGCGTCCATGACATAGCCCAGATCCTTGTCCGGATCGGGGATGGGCAGTGCCTGGATATCGGCCAGGGTGTCGATGCGCTTGCGGAAACGCGGACCTTCGCCGGTCTCGAAGTGCAGGCCCAGGCCCATGGCATCGGGAATGGTCAGGATGTCGGAAAACAGGATGGCCGCATCCAGCGGGTAGCGCTCCAGTGGCTGCAATGTTACCTCGCAGGCCATCTCCGGGTTCATGCACAGCCCCATGAAATCCCCGGCGCGGGCGCGGGAGGCGCGGTACTCGGGCAGGTAACGACCCGCCTGGCGCATCATCCACACCGGCGTGACATCCACAGGCTGGCGCATCAGCGCACGCAGAAAACGGTCATTCTTCAGTTCAGACATGAATTCGGTACTCAGTTGCGTAAATGGCAACCATTGTAACCGTTATCGCGCCGAATATAAGGGCTGCTGCGGCAAAGGGGCGCGGCCGGACGGAACTCTCCAGCCCAGCTCGGCGCCAACCACACTCCAGCAAATGAAATGAGCCTCAGACCTCGAGGTAATCCAGAATTCCCTCGGCAGCCTGCCGCCCTTCCCAGATGGCGGTGACCACCAGATCCGAGCCGCGGACCATGTCGCCACCGGCGAAGACCTTCGGGTTGCTGGTCTGGAACTTGTATCTGGCCTGTTCCGGGGCGATGACCCGGCCCTGACCGTCTACCTGCACCTCTACATCGGCGAACCAGGGCGCCGGACTGGGGCGGAAGCCGAAGGCGATGATGACCGCGTCGGCAGGCAGGATCTGCTCCGATCCGGGAATCGGCTCGGGGCTGCGACGCCCCTTGGCATCCGGCTCGCCCAGGCGAGTCTCGATGACCTTGATCCCTTCGACCTTGCCGTTGCCGACGATTTCGATCGGCTGACGGTTGAACAGGAAGTGCACACCCTCATCCCGGGCATTCTTCACTTCTTTGCGCGAGCCGGGCATGTTCTGCGCGTCACGGCGGTAGGCGCAGATCACCGATTCGGCACCCTGACGGATCGAGGTACGGTTGCAGTCCATAGCGGTGTCGCCACCGCCGAGCACCACCACGCGCTTGCCCTTCATGTCGATGAAGTCCTCAGGCGATTTCTCGAAACCCAGATGGCGGTTGACGTTGGCCACCAGGAAATCCAGCGCATCGTGAACGCCGGGCAGATCCTCGCCGGGGAAGCCGCCCTTCATGTAGGTGTAGGTGCCCATGCCCATGAACACGGCATCGTATTCCTCCAGCAGCTGCTCCATGCTGATATCGCGACCGATCTCGGTGTTCAGGCGGAACTCGATACCCATGCCGGTAAAGACTTCACGGCGGCGCGCCATCACGCTCTTTTCCAGCTTGAACTCGGGGATACCGAAGGTCAGCAGGCCGCCGATTTCCGGGTTGCGGTCGAATACCACCGGCTTGACGCCGGCACGTACCAGCACGTCGGCACAACCCAGCCCGGCCGGGCCGGCACCTATGATGGCGACCCGCTTGCCGTTGGGCTTGACCTGGGACATGTCCGGCCGCCAGCCCATGGCGAAGGCGGTGTCGGTGATGTACTTCTCGACCGAGCCGATGGTAACCGCGCCGAAGCCGTCATTCAGAGTACAGGCCCCCTCGCACAGACGGTCCTGCGGACAGACGCGACCACAGACTTCCGGCAGGGTGTTGGTCTGGTGAGACAGCTCTGCCGCCTCGATGATGTTGCCCTCGGAAACCAGCTTCAGCCAGTTCGGGATGTAGTTGTGTACCGGACACTTCCACTCGCAGTAGGGGTTGCCGCACTCCAGGCAGCGGTGCGCCTGCTCGGAGGCCTCCTGCGGCTTGAACAGCTCGTTGATCTCGATAAAGCGGGTCTTGCGCTGCCGCAGCGGACGCTTCTTCGGCTCCTGCCGACCCACTTCGACAAATTGGAAGTCGTTGTTCGGACGCTCTGCCATGTTCCACCTCTTCACTGCCGGTGCGCCGCAGCGCACCAGCGAAATTTCATTGTCACCCAGCCCCTTACTGCGGGTTGGCCAGCGTGGTTTTCAGCAGAGCACGCAGGCTCGCTGCCTTGGGCTTGACCAGCCAGAAGCGGCGGATATGGTTGTCCAGGTCTTCAAGTACCTCGGCACCCCAGGCGCTGCCGGTTTCCGCCACGTACTCAGTGAGCACACCGGTCAGGTGGCTGCGGTAGGCCTCCATGGCCTCCCCGCTGATCCGCTGCAGCTCGACCAGTTCGTGGTTCAGGCGGTCGAAGAAGCTGTTGTCCAGATCCAGCACGTAGGCGAAACCACCGGTCATGCCCGCACCGAAGTTGTAGCCGGTACGACCCAGCACGCAGACCATGCCGCCGGTCATGTATTCACAGCAGTGGTCGCCGGCGCCTTCGATGACCGCGTGACAGCCCGAGTTGCGCACCGCGAAGCGCTCACCGGCAACCCCGGCGGCGAACAACTTGCCGCCGGTGGCGCCATACAGGCAGGTGTTGCCGATGATGGCGGTCTGTTCCGAGCGGAAGGCACTGCCCGCCGGCGGAGTGATGACCAGCTTGCCGCCGGTCATGCCCTTGCCGACATAGTCGTTGGCGTCCCCTTCCAGGTACATGTTCAGTCCGCCCACGTTCCATACCCCGAAGCTCTGTCCGGCAGTGCCCTTGAAGCGGAAGGTGATGGGCGCGGCAGCCATGCCCTGGTTGCCGTGACGCCGGGCGATCTCGCCGGATACCCGGGCACCGATCGAACGGTCGCAATTGGTGAGGGTCATCTCGAAGTCGCCACCGTTCAGACCTTCGATTGCCGGCATGGCCATTTCCACCATGCGCTCGGCGGTCAGCCCCTGGTCGAAGGGCTTGTTGCCCTCGACCTGGCAGTACTGCGGCCGGTCGGCAGGTACCAGGTCGCTGTGCAGCAGCGGGCGCAGGTCCAGCCCCTGCTGTCGGCTGGTGTTGCCGGGCAGGATCTCCAGCAGGTCGGTACGGCCGATCAGATCTTCCAGGCGGCGAACGCCCAGTCTGGCCATCCACTCGCGGGTTTCCGTCGCCACATAGGTGAAGAAGTTCATCACCATCTGCACGGTGCCGATGTAGTGGTTGTCACGCAGATTGCGGTTCTGGGTGGCGACACCGGTGGCGCAGTTGTTCAGGTGGCAGATGCGCAGATACTTGCAGCCCAGGGCAATCATCGGCGCCGTCCCGAAGCCGAAGCTCTCGGCGCCGAGGATGGCGGCCTTGATCACGTCAAGACCGGTCTTCAGACCGCCGTCGGTCTGCACCCGCACCCGGCCACGCAGCTCGTTGCCGCGCAGGGTCTGGTGGGCCTCGGACAGCCCCAGCTCCCAGGGCGATCCGGCGTACTTGATGGAGGTCAGCGGCGAGGCGCCGGTGCCACCGTCATAACCGGAGATGGTGATCAGGTCGGCATAGGCCTTGGCCACACCGGCAGCGATGGTACCGACGCCGGGCTCGGCGACCAGCTTGACCGAGACCAGGGCCTGGGGGTTGACCTGCTTGAGGTCGAAGATCAGCTGCGCCAAGTCCTCGATCGAGTAGATGTCATGGTGCGGCGGCGGCGAGATCAGAGTTACGCCGGGCACCGCGTAGCGCAGCCGGGCAATCAGCTCATTGACCTTGCCACCGGGCAGCTGCCCGCCCTCGCCGGGCTTGGCGCCCTGGGCGAGCTTGATCTGCAGCACTTCGGCATTGACCAGGTATTCGGCGGTGACGCCGAAGCGACCGGAGGCCACCTGCTTGATCTTGGAGGTGCGGATGCTGCCATAGCGCGCCGGATCCTCACCACCTTCACCGGAGTTGGAGCGTGCGCCCAGACGGTTCATCGCCTCGGCAATGGCTTCGTGGGCCTCGGGCGACAGAGCCCCCAGGGAGATACCGGCCGAGTCGAAGCGCTTGAACAGCGACTCCAGCGGCTCGACCTCATCCACCGGAACAGGCTCGACGTCGGTACGCAGCTGCAGCAGGTCGCGCAGGGTGGCCACCGGACGCTGGTTGACCAGCGCGGCGTACTCCAGGTACTTGTCGTAGCTGTCGCCCTGCACCGCGTCCTGCAATGCACGCACGATGTCCGGGTTGTAGGCGTGATATTCGCCGCCATGCACGAACTTCAGCAGACCGCCCTGCTGTATGGTCTTGCGCGGGTTCCAGGCTTCAGCTGCCAGCAGCGCCTGATCGGCCTGCAGATCACGGAAACCGGCGCCCTGGATACGGCTGGGCACCCCGCGGAAGCAGAGGTCGACGACCTCATCGGCCAGGCCCACAGCCTCGAACAGCTGGGCACCACGGTAGGAAGCCACGGTGGAGATGCCCATCTTCGACAGGATCTTCAGCAGCCCCTTGGAGATGCCCTTGCGGTAGCTCTTGAATACCTCGTAGAGGTCGCCGATGACCTCGCCGGTGCGGATCAGATCGGCCAGCACCTCGTAGGCCAGATAGGGGTAAACCGCCGAGGCGCCGAAGCCGATCAGCACCGCGAAATGATGCGGGTCGCGGGCGGTGGCGGTATCCACCAGAATGTTGCAGTCGCAACGCAGGCCGCGGGCTACCAGGTGATGGTGCACCGCGCCGACGGCCAGCGCGGCATGCACCGGCAGCTTGCCACGGGTGATGGCGCGGTCACTGAGCACCAGCAGGGTCTTGCCGGCACGTACCGCGGCCTCGGCCTGCTCGGTGATGGCGGCAATCGCCGCCCCCAGGGGCACGCTCTCGTCGAAATTCAGGTCGATGCGCTCGTGGGCGAAGCCGGGGCGCTCGAGCTGCATCAGCGTCCGCCACTTGGCCGGGGAGACCACAGGGCTGCTGAGAATGGCCCGATTGGCATGATCCGGCGTTTCCTCGAAGACATTGCGCTCGGCACCCAGACAGGTTTCCAGGGACATCACCACCGCCTCGCGCAGCGGGTCGATGGCCGGGTTGGTCACCTGGGCAAACTGCTGGCGGAAGTAGTCATAGACCGAACGCACCCGGCCGGACAGCACAGCCATGGGGGTATCGTCACCCATGGAGCCCACTGCCTCCTGGCCGTTCTCGCCGAGCGGGCGCAGTACCTGGTCGCGCTCCTCGAAGCTGACCTGGAACATCTTCATGTATTCCTGCAGCGGCTCCGGCGCCAGGAACTCGTCGGCCGCATCGCGATCATCCAGGGTGCCCTGGATGCGCAGGGCGTTCTGCTTCAGCCACTTGCGATAGGGGTGGCGCGACTTCAGGCGGTTGTCCACCTCATCGGTATGCAGCACCTCGCCGGTATGGGTGTCCACCGCCAGGATCTGGCCGGGACCGACCCGGCCCTTGCTGATCACGTCCTCGGGGCTGTAGTTCCATACGCCGATTTCCGAGGCCAGGGTGATGTAGCCGTTGCGGGTGATGACGTAGCGGGCCGGGCGCAGGCCGTTGCGGTCAAGCAGACAGACTGCGTGGCGGCCTTCGGTCAGCACGATGCCGGCCGGACCGTCCCAGGCCTCCATGTGCATGGAGTTGAATTCGTGGAAGGCACGCAGGTCGGCATCCATGGTCTCCATGTTCTGCCAGGCCGGCGGCACTATCATGCGCACCGCGCGGAACAGGTCCATGCCCCCGGTCAGCAGCAGCTCGAGCATGTTGTCCATGCTCGACGAATCGGAACCGGTGACGTTGACCAGCGGCGCCAGACTTTCCAGGTCCGGCAGCAGCGGATTGGCGAACTTGGTACGCCGCGCCTGGGCCCAGTTGCGGTTGGCGGTAATGGTGTTGATCTCGCCGTTGTGCGCCAGCAGGCGGAACGGCTGGGCCAGCGGCCAGCGCGGCAGGGTATTGGTCGAGAAGCGCTGATGGAAAACACAGATAGCCGTCTGCATGCGCTCGTCGCCGAGATCCGGATAGAAGCTGGGCAGGTCCGCCGGCATCATCAGCCCCTTGTAGGAGATGACATTGGCGGACAGGCTGCAGACATAGAAGTCGGCCTCGCTCTGAAGGGCGATTTCCACCTTGCGGCGAACATAGAACAGACGGATCGCGAACTGCTGCTCGTCCAGCCCCTCGCCACCCAAAAATACCTGGCTGATGGCAGGCAGGCTGCTCAAAGCCAGCGGGCCGAGCACGCTCTCGTCGATCGGCACCTGACGCCAACCCACGACGCGCAGGCCCTGATCAGCTGCCGCGGCGGCAAAGGCTTCACGGGTACGCTGCTGAGCAGCCTCATCCTTGCCAAGGAAAATCATGCCCACCGCGTAGCGGGACGGCAGCTCCTGCCCCAGCTCGTCCCGCGCCACGGCGCGCATGAACTGATCGGGCATCTGCAGCAGCAGTCCGCAACCGTCGCCGGTGCGGCCATCGGCATTGATACCGCCCCGGTGGGTCATGCAGGTCAGGGCATCAATGGCGGTTTTCAGCAGGTGATGACTGCTCTGGCCCTGCATATGGGCGATCAGACCGAAACCGCAGTTATCCTTGAATTGATCCGGTTGATAGAGGCCTTTGTGCATAAATACGCTCTCGAGAATCGATGTGTTTCTGAGGCTTGCCGACAACCGGCGGACCTTCGCCAAGGGCCATCACCACGCCTGGAATGCCCTGATTCTACACAGCGGCATGTCGCGTCACAATAATTTTTGCCGCAAAAACATATGCAAATGTCGTAAAAAGGAATGCTTTTTTATTTTGATGTCGTTTTTTTGAACCAGCATGGTGCATGCACCATTCGCATGCACCAGCAAAGTGCATGACCGGAAGGTCATGAACCGAGCACGAAGAGCAAAGAGAGAGAAAAACAATGAGGGGAAGAGTAAGAGGAACGGAAGGCCCCAGGCCGACCCACAGCTGCGGGTCGGCCTGGCGAGGCGCGCTTCAGCGCAGGGATTGCTGAATGCTGGCCATGCTGCGCGGCCAGGGCTTCTGCTTGCGCAGCGACTCGGGCAACCGGGCAGCCCCCTGCTGGGCCTGGGCACGACTGGCATAGGCACCCTGGGTCACGACATACCAGGGCTGGCCCTCATGGACGGTCTCGAAAAGCCCCATATCCGCGACGCCGGACTGCGCCCGGATGAAGTCCAATGCCGCCTGACGGGAACGGGTCCCCAGCACCTGCAGCGCATACTGGCTGGCCGGTCGCTGACGATACCAGGCCGCGCCGTGGGGCTCGGCTGAAGCACGGGGGGCTGCCTGCACTTCCACAGCAGGAGCGCTGCTCACCGGAGCACTGCTCGTTGCCGGCGTGGCAGCCACGGGGGCCGCAGCAACAGGTGTCGACTCCAGCACCGGCGTCGATGCCGTCGGAGCCGCCGAGGCAGGTGCCGTTCCACCCCCGGGCGGAACCGGCGGAGCCGCTACCACCGCAGGGACCTCCACCCGGGGCGGCTCGGGCATGGGCAGAGGCGGCGGAAGTTCGCCACCAGCTGACGGGCGGGCCGCAGCTGCAACAGGTGCGGGTGCGGACACCATTTCAACGTCAGCTGTTGATTCGGCGTCCTGCTCCTCGGCAATCCGTTCGAGCGCACTGGAGGAATCTCCGGGCATCTGCAGCACTGCAGCGCCGGTTCCGGCAGTAACATCCACGCTGGCCACCGGCTCGGGCAGATTCAGCACCGTCTGGGTAGGCGCCGGCTCCTCGCCACCCATCATCCATGCGATGGCAACCCCGACACCTACCAGAACCAGCGCGACAACCGAACGCAGGGGAAAACCGGAGCGTCTGGATGGCACTGGCCGGATGTCCTGCTCAACCTCCTCCAGCATGACCTGACGAGCCGCCTCGTTGACCGCACCCGGCCACCCGCCGCTCAGCTCATGGATTCGCGCGACCTGCTGATCATCAAGCAACTCGATGCCCTGCCCCGCACCTTCCAGTCGCTGGGCCAGATAGGCTCGCGTCTCTTCCAGGGTAAAGGACGGCATATCCACCAGCTGCAGCCAGGCGCGCTCTGCCGGCATGCTCACCGACTCCAGCTTCTCGACAATGCTGTCTTCGGCGAACAGGAAAACCCGAGGCGCCGCCCTTCCGGACTGGCTGATATCTGCGAGCATCTGCAGGGCATCCTGCTGCAGGCAATGGGCATCGTCCACCACCAGATAGATCTGCATGCCTGTGGCGTGGAGCTGTGAGGAGCGCTCCAGCAAGTCGTCGATGTCAGTGACCCCGAGTGCCTGACAGATCAGCTTCTGCAGCCCATCCTCGGTCGCATACTCGCGCCCGGAGGTGACCACACATTGAACTTTTTCCCGGTTGCAACTGGCTACCAGTGCCTGGCGCAACAGCGTCTTGCCTGCCCCGGTGGGGCCGATCACCACCTGTAATTGCTCGGAAAAATGCGCCATGTGGTGGAGCTGGGCGAGAACCGGCTTGCGGCCGGGCGTAAAGAACCTGAACCCCGGCGGTCGCGCGGCAAAGGGGTCATGCTGCAATTGGTAATGAAGAAGAAAATCCTCGGTACTGCTCAATTCGTCCGCCCTCACGTTCCTTCGCCCCTTATTGTCCAATTCCGGCCAGAACGGTATCCAGCGCAGATCCATCGAACGCACCAGTCACCACCGCCTGCCCCAGCTGCTGCAGCAGCACCAGGCGCAACTGGCCGTCCAGCACTTTCTTGTCGACGGACATCAGCCGCCGGAAATCCTCGGCTCGCATGCCCGGCGGGGGCGTGATCGGCAACCCTGCAGCAGCGATGATGTTCCGTGCACGCTGGCGATCCTGATCGGTCAGCCAACCGAGCTCCGCCGACATGTCCAGAGCCATGACCATGCCTGCACCCACCGCCTCGCCATGCAGCCAGCTGCCATACCCCTGATGGGCCTCTATCGCATGGCCGAAGGTATGACCGAGATTGAGGATCGCACGTACGCCGCCCTCTCGCTCATCT
Source organism: Halopseudomonas sp. Lyrl_26 (assembly GCF_051948695.1). Lineage (NCBI taxonomy): Bacteria > Pseudomonadati > Pseudomonadota > Gammaproteobacteria > Pseudomonadales > Pseudomonadaceae > Halopseudomonas > Halopseudomonas sp. Lyrl_26. The sequence continues at coordinate 230,056 of NZ_JAYJLH010000002.1, read as the reverse complement.
GCAGCCACCACCTCGGCCTTGATCGCACAGGAACGGTGGATGGCCCTGGTAATCAGTCCCGGCTCCAGCGCGCGCAGCCCCTCCATGTGGTCTTCCAGCCATTGCAGGAATTCGCGGTCACGGATCAGCCCATACTTGATGATCTCCGCCAGCCCCGCACTGACCTCCCTGGCCGGAAGCGTGGCCAGGGTATCGGTGTCTATCAATACCGCCCTGGGCTGGTAGAAGGCGCCGATCATGTTCTTGCCGGCGGGATGATTGATACCCGTCTTTCCGCCTACCGACGAGTCAACCTGTGACAGCAGGGTGGTGGGGATCTGGATGAAGTCCACGCCGCGCTGATAGCAGGCGGCAGCGAACCCGGTCATGTCACCGATCACGCCGCCACCGAGGGCTATCAGGGTGGTGCGCCGATCGTGACGGGCCCCCAGCAGTGCATCGAAAATCTGCTGCAGGGTAGCCCAGTTCTTGAACGCCTCGCCGGTGGGCAGGACCACCGAAAGCAGGGAATAGTCCGACAGGGTCCGGCGCAACCGCTCAAGATACAGCGGCGCGACCGTATCGTCGGTTACGACACAGACCTGACGGCCAGCGATATGGGGCTTGAGCAGCTCAGCCTGGTCAAGCAGGCCACTGCCAATATGGATGGGATAACTACGATCACCGAGATCAACGGTCAATTGCTGCATGGAACTCTCCCTGACAATCCCGCTAGGATACATCAGTCCCGCCCTCGCAGGGCAGAGCACCACTCAGCCTGCGCTCCGCTCCAACTCCGCGACGATGGCATTGACCACCACCTTGGGGCCACGCTGGTCGGTATCTATGATGAGGTGCGCTATCTCGCGGTACAGGGGATCGCGCTTGGCCATCAGGTCCCGAAGCACCTTTTCCGGATCCGCCGTCTGCAGCAGGGGCCGCTGGCGATCCTTGGCGGTACGCTGGAGTTGCTGCTCGACACTGGTGCGCAGATAGACCACCAGCCCGTTTTCACCCAGCGCACGACGATTGGACTCGCGCATGACCACACCGCCGCCAGTGGCCAGAACGATACCCTGTTCCTGCACCAGCTCGGCGATCATGGCTTCTTCACGTTGACGAAAGCCGTCCTCCCCTTCCACATCGAAGATCCAGGGAATATCGGCTCCGGTTCTGGCTTCGATCTCCCTGTCAGAATCCTTGAAGGGATAACCAAGCTCCTTGGCCAGCAGGCGCCCGATGGTACTCTTTCCTGCCCCCATCGGGCCTACCAGAAACACATTACGCAACGGGATTACCTGGCAAGACTGATAGCTCCGTTGTTGATGATACGCGGGGTCAGGAATACCAGCAGTTCGGTTTTGCTTTCGAAGGTAAGATCACGACGGAAGGCGCGGCCGACCACCGGAAGATCCCCCAGGAAGGGCACCTTCTCCTGACTCTTCTGGGACTCACTGGAGAATACCCCGCCGATCACTATGGTTTCACCATCGGCTACCAGAATCTTGGCGTTGACCTCATTCTTGCGGATGGTCGGTACGCCGTTAACCTGGTTGGTAAAGTCAGGCTCGTCCTTGGTCACGATGACATCCATGATCACCTGGTTATCCGGCGTGATCTGCGGGGTCACTTCCAGCGACAGCACTGCCTCGGCAAAGGCGGTTGTGGTAGCACCACTGGAGCTGGCTTCCTGATAGGGAATCTCCGAACCCTTGAGGATCTTCGCGGTTTCCTTGTCGGAAGTCACTACCTTGGGCTGGGAGATAATCTCGCCGTTACCGGAACTTTCCATCGCTGACAGTTGCAGGTCGAGGATGGCGTTATCGGTGATGAAGCCAATACCGATACCGGAAGTGGCACCGATCACGCCCATATCAACAAAGGGAATGTTCAGCGGAATTTCCGGGATACCCAAAAAGCCTGCAGTTGTATCCTGAATGGTTTCGGTTCTGACTTCCTGAGTCCCATCAATGGGGTTGGTGTAGATATACTCACGCTCACGTGGGTTAGGGTTATCCACAACCCCCATCCGCGCTTCACGGTTGGTACCGCCGTACCCGTTGAAACGTCTGCCCAGGTTGACGTTACCACCCCAGCGTACGCCCAGCGCCTTGTCGAAACCGACGTTGGCTTCCACGATACGCGCCTCGATCATCACCTGACGAACCGGGATATCCAGCTGGGTAACGATGCGGCGCAACTCATCCAGGCGCTCCTGGGTTTCCAGAGCGATGATGCTGTTGGTACGGTCATCCACAGTAATGGACCCGCGCTGCTCGCTGCCGGCGGTAACCGAGGCAAACAGGGAGGCAATATCCGATGCCTTGGCGTAGTTGACCTGAATCAGTTCACGACGCAACGGCGCCAGTTCGGCGATCTGCTTCTGGGATTCCAGCTCCTGACGTTCACGCGCGGCAATTTCTTCCGCCGGAGCTACCAGCAGCACGTTGCCGATCTTGCGCTTGTCCAGCCCCTTGGTCTTGAGTACCAGATCCAGCGCCTGATCCCAGGGCACGTTCTGCAGGCGCAGGGTGATGCTGCCCTGGACGGTATCACTGGCCACCAGGTTAAGGTCGGTGAAGTCGGCAATCAGCTGCAGCACCGAACGCACCTCGATGTTCTGGAAGTTCAGCGACAGCTTCTCGCCTGTGTAGTTGAAGGCATCAGCCCGGCGCTGCTCGATCTGACTCTGGGTCAGCGGCTTGATGCTGACGATCAGACGGTTGTCTGCTTGGTACACCAGATGCTCGTAGAGACCGGTGGGCTCGATATTGATGGTCGCATCCTGGCCGGAGGTGCTGGCGTTGATGAAGTTCACCGGCGTGGCGAAGTCCTTCACATCCAGGCGCACGCGCAGCTCATCAGGCAGCTGGGTAGCGGGGAAATTGAGGCGGATGCGGCCGCCCTGCTCCTGCACATCGACACGGATGCTCGGATCGGAGAGGTCGACGATGACGTTGCCTTCACCCTGATCGCCACGCTGGAAGTCCAGGCTGCGGATGGAACGCGCACCGGACACAGCTGCCGGGCTGGATACCGCCGGCTCGTTGGCACCGCGCCAGTTACTGGCACTGGCCTGAGCAGGCACGGAAGTTGCCGCAGCTGCGGTATAACCGGGGGCCTCGCTGGCACCAACCATCACGTAGAGGCTGTTGCCCTCAGCGCGGGTTGCATAGGGGGCCAGATCGGTGAGATTGATGATCAGACGGGTACGATCATTGGCCTCGACCACTGTGAGGCTGCGGGTATTGCCCAGTCCCAGTTCACGGCTGCGTTCACCCAGGCGGTTCTTCACCCCTGGCAGGTCGATGGCGATACGGGCCGGCTGGTCGATGGTGTAGCCCTTGGGCGTACTGGTCACCGGCTCGTCGAAGGTCAGTTTCAGCTCCACCCGATCACCGGGCAGTGAGGCGACATCGAGTTTCTGGAGATCGGCGGCCAGAGCCAGCGGGCTGAGCAGCGCCAGTACGGCTGCGATTGAAAAATTCCTGGTCAGAGGCATTTGATTGCGTTCCACGCGCGACTTTTTACAGTTCATGTTATCTCTCCCTGGTTGACCTTATCCGCGCTCAGCCAAGCTGAGGGTACGCGGTCGCTCCAACCAACCACCTTCACCATCCGGGACTATTTCAACAACATCGACACGGCCCTCTTCGATGCTGGTGACCCGGCCGTGGTTGCGGCCCAGGTAGTCGCCGATCTTGACTCGATGCACACTGCCGGCGCCGCGAATCAGCGCCTGCATGCCCTGCCGATTGCTCAGCACACCGACCATCTCGAAGCCTTCGATGTTGAAGCCTTCGAGGAACTGTCTGGGGCGATCCTCATCCGGCTTGATGTCCTTGGAGCCTCTTTCGCGCTGGCTCAGATCGATCCGGACCGGGGGTTGGAAAGGGCTCCGCAGCGAGCTGGCACTGTAAGTGAATGCCTCATAGGGAATAACCTGCGGCAATGGCTCGATATTGCCGGCGGGGCGCGCCCGCACCTCCTCCATGTAGGCCTGCAGGTCACTGAAATCGTTACCACCACAACCGGTCAGCAGCGCCGCCCCGAGCAGCAATGCGCAGCCTCCGAAAGGTCTGAACAGGCTCATTGCTGACCTCCCGATTCGTTGTAGCGATAGGTCTTGGCCACTATGTTCATCTTCAGCAGGTCGGGATTGCCTTCGGACACCGGCTTAATGTCGAAATCGTGCAGCGTGACGATACGCGGCAGACCGGCGACGCTGCTGACGAAGGTGGCGATATCATGGTAATTGCCCTGCACTACGATTTTGATCGGCAGCTCGATGTAGAACTGACGTTCAACTTCCGGTTGCAGGGTGATGGACTCAAACTCCAGACCACTGTTGAGTCCCATCTGGGTGATGTCCTCCAGCAGACCGGGAACCTCGGTATCACTGGGCAGCTGCTTGAGCAGGGTGCCGAACCTGTCCTCGATCTCGATCAATTGCTCCTTGTAGGCGTCCAGGTTGGCAGCCTTGAAGGACTTGTCAGAGAACTCCTTGCGCAGGGTGGCTTCCTGGGCTTCGGTGCGCTCGAGCTGCGCCTGAAGGTCCTTGAGATGGAACTGATAGCCGAGAAACAGAAGCACTGCGAACAGCAACGCTGCCACAATGACCTTGAGTGCACCCGGCCAGGACCCGATATTGTTGAAGTCAAGGTCGTTGAAATCGACCTTCTTCAGACTTTCCATGGATTGAGCAAAACTCATTGCTGCTGTTCTCCCTCAGCGGCGTTCGCGCCCGGCTCGGTCTGACGGACCGACATCTCGAACACGTTGGCCTGATCCAACGCTCCCTGGGTGACCGCCTTGACGGCGGTCAGGTTGGGCGAGGCCAGCCAGTCGGAGGCATCCATCTGACGCATCAGATTGGACACGCGACTGTTGGACTCCGCCCCACCCTTGATGCCGATCACGGATCCCTTCATGTCCACCGAGGTGAAGTACACACCGTCGGGCAAGGTACGGACCATCTCATCAAACACGCGGACAATGATCGGGCGATTGCCCTGCAGGTCCTGAATGATCTTCATGCGCTCCAGCAGCTGGCTGCGCCGGGCCTGCAACTGCTCGATCTCCTTGATGCGACCATCCAGCAACCGGATTTCCTTGCGCAGGAACTCGTTGCGGGCGTTCTGATGATCAATCTTGCCGTTGATCGTACGGTCGCCGAGAAAGACCAGCAGCCCGGCGACAATAACGATGAGGGCCAGAATGGACAGGAACTGCTTCTTGCGCTCTTCCCTGAGCTGCTCGCGCCAGGGTAACAGGTTAATGCGAGCCATCAGTCGAAACTCCTCATTACCAGACCACAGGCGATCATCATTGCCGGAGCGTCATTACTGAGCGCAACCGCATTCACCTTGTTCGAGAGGGTCATGTTTGCAAAGGGGTTGGCCACCACAGTGGTGGTTCCGAGCTTCTGCTGGATCAGCTGATCCAGCCCCGGAATCGACGCGGTGCCACCGGCCAGGAGGATGTAGTCGACGTCGTTGTATTGCCCGCCGGCAAAGAAGAACTGCAGTGAGCGCGAGACCTGCTGCACCACAGCTTCCTTGAAGGGTTGCAGGACTTCGGTTTCGTAATCGTCGGGCAGGCCGCCCTGTTTCTTGGCACGGCCAGCCTCTTCCTGGGACAGACCATAACGGCGCTGGATCTCGTCGGTCAGCTGCTTGCCACCGAACAGCTGCTCGCGGGTGTAGATGGTCCGCCCCTGGCTCAGCACGCTCAGCGTCATCATGGTGGCGCCGACGTCGATGACCGCGATGGTCATTTCCCCGGGGTCGCCGTCCAGCTGATCGATGATCAGTTCGCAGGCTCGCTCCATGGCATAGGCCTCGACCTCGACTATTTTGGTCTCCAGTCCGGCCAGGGCCAGCGCCGCCTCGCGGATGTCGACGTTCTCACGTCGGCAGGCGGCCAGCAGCACCTCAACCCGGTCGGGGTTGCGAGGCGAAACGCCCTGGACTTCGAAGTCCAGCGCCACTTCGTCGAGAGGATAGGGAATGTACTGATCGGCCTCGAGGGCGATCTGCTCTTCCATCTCGTTCTCATCGAGCCCGGCATCCATCTCGATGACCTTGGTGATCACCGCGGAGCCTGCCACCGCCACCGCCGCCTGTTTCAGCGAGGTACGCGAACGGGACAGCACCTTCTGCAAGGTCTGTCCGACGCTCTCGAGTTCGACGATATTCTTTTCGGCTACCGCACCTGGTGGGAGAGGTTCAACCGCATACGATTCCACTTTGTAGCGGTTCCCTGATCGGCTGAGTTCCAGCAACTTCACTGTCGTGGAGCTGATATCGATACCCAGCAACGCGTTCGATTTTTTCTTTAGGAGCCCTAGCACAGCCAATTTCCTATCAGCATCCGCCACTTACGGGCGGTTCATATTTGACCACATTAAATAACAGTCCTTGTTCCAGCGCAAATGGCTAAAAGGAAAAAAATCAGCTTATAATGCGGACTGTTAACCCGTTCTCAACACCATCTTCCGTAAACAGCTTTTTCAAACAGGGAAATGATCAATCCCTCATGCGCCTGCTAATTGTTCTCTTCTGGTTGCTGGCCGCCGCTGCGAGTGGTCCCCTGCTCGTGCTCAGCGGTGTTGCACTCTACCTCAGTCCGGCCCTACCCGATGTAGATACACTGCGCGATGTCAAATTGCAAACTCCTTTGCGAGTTTACAGCAAAGATCACAAGCTGATTGCCGAGTTCGGCGAAATGCGTCGACTGCCCATTACTTTCGAACAGATCCCGCAGGGCTTCATCGACGCCCTTCTGGCCGCGGAAGATGACAACTTCCTCAACCACCACGGGGTGGATCCTGTCAGCCTGCTGCGGGCCGCGTCGGAGCTGATCAGCACAGGGCAGATCCAGACGGGCGGCAGCACCATCACCATGCAGGTCGCCAAGAACTACTTCCTCTCCAGCGACAGGGTGTTTTCCCGCAAGCTCAACGAGATTCTCCTGGCGCTGCAGATCGAGCGTCAGCTGAGCAAGCGCGAGATCTTCGAGCTGTACGTGAACAAGATCTACCTGGGCAACCGCGCCTATGGCATCGAAGCGGCAGCCCATGTGTATTACGGCAAGCCCATCGCCGAGCTGCCGCTGGCGGACCTGGCGATGATCGCCGGACTGCCGAAAGCCCCGTCGGCCTTCAATCCGGTGGCCAATCCGGAGCGTGCCCGCATCCGCCGGGACTGGATCCTGGGCCGCATGCTGCAGCTGGGAAGCATTGACCGGGCCGCCTACGACGAAGCCATTGCGACCCCGGTGACGGCCCGTTATCACGGCTCCAATCCCGAGCTCGAAGCCCCCTATGTTGCCGAAATGGCGCGCCTGGAGATGATCGAACGGTTCGGAACCAGCGCCTATACCGACGGCTATCACGTGTACACCACGGTGGACAGCCAGCTGCAGACCCAGGCCAATCGTGCCCTGCGCGAAGGTCTGCTGGCCTACGATCAGCGCCATGGCTACCGCGGCCCCGAGGCCCGGCATCCGGATCTGCGGGACGATCAGCTTATCTCGGCGATTCGCAATCTGCCCAGCCTCGGCGGACTGCGCCCGGCCATCGTCAGCGCAGTCGGTGATGACGCCGTCAGCGTCCTTCTGCGCAACGGCGACCTCGGCACCATCGCCTGGGAGAACATGCGCTGGGCCCGCCCCTATCTCAGCGCCAACAGCATGGGCCCCAACCCGCGCAAACCCGCCGACGTGCTGCAACGTGGCGACGTCATCCGCGTGCAGCCCCTGGAGGAGTCCGGACAGTACCGCCTCACCCAGCTGCCCGAAGCCCAGAGCGCCCTGGTCAGCCTCTCCCCCCAGGACGGCAGCATACAGGCGCTGACCGGCGGCTTTTCCTTTGTACAGAGCAACTACAACCGGGTCACCCAGGCCCGCCGCCAACCGGGGTCGGCGTTCAAGCCCTTCCTGTATGCTGCCGCTCTGGACCATGGCTATACCCCGGCCAGCCTGACCAACGACGCTCCTCTGGTGTTCAACGATGGTCACCAGGCCGAAGACTGGCGTCCACGCAACGCCGGCGGTGACTTTCTCGGCCCCATACGTCTTCGCGAAGCGCTGTACCGGTCACGCAATCTGGTTTCCGTGCGGCTGATGATGGATATCGGTGTGGATGAGGCCCTGAGCTACATCGAACGCTTCGGCTTCAACCGCAGCGACCTGCCCCGCCACCTGTCCGCCTCACTGGGTACACCGGAACTGACCCCGCTGCAGATTGCCACCGGCTATGCGGTGATCGCCAATGGCGGTTATGCGGTCAAGCCCTGGCTGATCGAGCGCATCGAGAACAGCGAGCGGCAGGTCATCGATTTCGGTCGCCCCGCGGTAGCGCCGGAGGCAGTGGCGGTGCACCAGCGGCGCATCCTTGCCTATGTCGGTCTGGATGCGCCGACCAGTTCAACCCAGGTGCAGACCGCAGAGCAGGTCATCGACCCGCGGACCATCTACCAGCTCAACAGCATGCTGCAGGATGTGATCACCCGCGGCACTGCCTCCCGCGCCCGGGAGCTGCAGCGCAGAGATCTGGCCGGCAAGACCGGCACCACCAACGATCAGAAGGACGGCTGGTTCTCCGGCTACAACGGCGACTACGTCACCACGGTCTGGGTCGGTTTCGACCAGCCTGCGCCCCTGGGCCGTCGGGAATACGGCAGCACTACCGCCCTGCCGATCTGGTCCCAGTTCATGGCAGCAGCCCTGGCCGGCCGCCCGGAACACAGCCAGCCGCAACCCGAAGGTCTGGTCAGCGTACGCATCGACCCCTACACCGGACGCACCGCACGGCCCGGCACTCCCGGCGCCCTGCTGGAGATATTCAAGGAAGAGGACATGCCGCCGTCCTACAGCGAGCTGGAGATCGGTGGCTATATCAGCGAAGACGCTCTGACTCCCCTCGAGCTCTTCTGAGCGGCCGGGCCTGCGCCCGGCCAGTTGATCCCGCCTTATTCGCAATCCCTATCTTGCTGTTTTTACAATCCGATCGCTTTAATCTCAGCTGTCATACCAGACAATAAGAAAACAGGTGACGACATGCATGAGCGCGATTACCTCGGGCGCCTTCACCAGCTGCAACAGGCCGCCTGGCCCGCAGGCCACGCCCGTGAACCGCAGTACCCCCTGGGTCAGCGCCCTCTCACCCATTACCTGCAGCACTGGGCAAAGGCCACCCCAGACAAACCTGCGGTGCGTTTCTACGGCTACGACCTGAGCTATGCCGAGCTGGATGACCTGAGCAGCCGCTTCGCCAGCCTGCTGCTGGACAAGGGCGTACAGCCAGGTGACCGGGTCGCGGTCTACCTGCCCAACTGCCCGCAGATGCATATCGTGTTCTACGGCATCCTCAAGGCCGGCGCCGTGCATTGCCCGGTCAGCCCCATGGCCATGCCGATGGAGCTGGCCTATCAGGTCAAGGATTGCGGCGCTCAGGTGATTGTCAGCTTCGATCAGCTGCTGCCGGTGGTGCGCCAGGTGGCCGATGACTGCCGGTTGCGCCTGATCATCAGCACCAGTCTGTCGGAGCTGTGCCCCGCCGAGCCACCCTTCCCGGTGCCCGATCTGCTGCTGGCACCCAAGCTACCGCTAACCGACAGCCTCGACCTGATGCCCGCACTGGCCGCCACCACGTCCCGCGAGCTGCCCGAACCGGGCCTGGATGATATCGCCGCCCTCAACTACACCGGAGGCACCACCGGCCTGCCCAAGGGCTGCATCCACACCCACGGCCACATGCTCTACACCTGCGCAAGCTTCCTGCCCGCCGCACTGGGACTGGACAGCGACAGGGTGAGTCTGAATTTCATGCCCGAGTTCTGGATAGCAGGGGAAAACGCCGGCCTGCTGTTCCCGGTGTTCGGCGGGACCACCCTGGTGCTGCTGGCCCGCTGGGATGCTCTGGCCTTCATGGGCGCGGTCCAGCATTACCGGGTCAACCATACCGGCCTGCTGGTGGACAGCGCGGCGGAGATCCTCGATCACCCGCAATGCCGCGAGTTCGATTTCAGTTCGCTGCAGGTCACCAGCTGCGTCTCCTTCATCAAGAAGCTCACCCCGGAATACCGCCGCCGCTGGCGTGAACTGACCGGCTGCACCCTGTTCGAGACCAGCTTCGGCATGACCGAAACCCACACCTGCGACACCTTTACCGCCGGGCTGCAGGAGGACGATTTCGACCTGAAGTCCGCGCCCACCTTTGTTGGCCTGCCGGTGCCCGGCACCGAGTTCAAGGTCTGCGACTTCGAGACCGGCGAGCTGCTGCCGCTGGGCAGCGAGGGCGAGCTGTGCGTACGTTCCCCGTCCCTGCTCAAGGGCTACTGGAACCGCCCCGAGGCCAGTGCCGAGGCGCTGCGCGATGGCTGGCTGCACACCGGCGACAGCGGCGTGATCACCGAACAGGGCTTTATCCGCTACCTCGGCCGGCGCAAGGAAATGCTCAAGGTCAACGGGATGAGTGTGTTCCCTGCGGAGCTCGAGGCCATGCTCGGTCAGCATCCCGACCTGCTGGCCTCGGCGGTGATCGGCCGCCCCGACGAGCGCCGGGGCGAGATGCCGCTGGCCTTCGTGGTAGCCAAGCCCGGCAGCGGCCTGACCGCCGAAGCCCTGACCGACTGGTGCCGGGAGGTCATGGCCAGCTACAAGGTGCCGGAAATCCGCATTGTTGAAAGCCTGCCGATGACCGCCACCGGCAAGGTCAAGAAGAACGAACTCAAGGACTGGATCTGATGCCCTTCCAACGCCTGCTGATTGCCAACCGCGGCGAGATCGCCGTCCGAATCGCCCGCGCCGCCGCCGAGCTGGATATACCCAGCGTCGCCATCTACTCCGAGGACGATGCCGCCTGCCTGCATCTGCGCAAGGCGGATCAGGCCGTACCCCTGCGCGGCCGCGGTGCCAGCGCCTATCTGGATATTGCCCAGATTGTCGCGCTGGCCCGGGAGCAGGGCTGCGATGCCATCCATCCCGGCTACGGCTTCCTCAGCGAGAGCGCCGAGCTGGCCCGCGCCTGCGCCGAGGCGGGCATCACCTTCATCGGCCCGGACGCCCGGGTACTGGAACTGTTCGGCGACAAGGCTCAAGCAAGACAGCTGGCCCAGCGCGAGGGCGTACCCGTGGTCCAGGGTACCGAGCAGGCCACCACGCTGGAGCAGGCGCAGGCCTTCATCAAGGCACTGCCGGCGGGCACCCCGGTGCTGCTCAAGGCGCTGGCCGGGGGTGGCGGCAGGGGCATGCGGCTGGTCACCGACCTCTCCCAGCTGCCGGACGCATTCGAGCGCTGCAGCTCCGAAGCGCGGGCCGCCTTCGGCAATGGCGAGCTCTATATCGAGCGGCTGATTCCCCGTGCCCGGCATATCGAGGTGCAGATCGCCGGTGACGGCCAGCAGGTCAGCCACCTGTGGGAGCGGGAATGCAGCCTGCAGCGCCGTCATCAGAAGGTCATCGAAGTGGCGCCGGCACCGGGGCTGGATCCCGACCTGCGCCGGCGACTGCTGGACGCCGCCTGCACCCTCACCGCGGCGGTCGGTTATCGCGGCCTGTGCACCGTCGAGTTTCTGGTCGACGAGGACAGCGGCGACTTCGTATTCATGGAAGCCAACCCGCGGATCCAGGTCGAACACACGGTGACCGAAGCCGTCACCGGGCTCGATCTGGTCCAGCTGCAGATACGCCTGGCCGCCGGGGCCAGCCTGGCCCAGCTCGCCCTGGAACAGGCCCGCGTACCTGCGCCCCGAGGCTTCGCCGTGCAGCTGCGGATCAATCTGGAAGCCATGCAGGCGGACGGCAGCGCCCGCCCCACCGGCGGCACCCTGAGCGCCTACGAGCCGCCGGGCGGCCACGGCATTCGCGTCGATGGCTACGGCTACAGCGGCTACACCACCAACCCCGGCTTCGACTCGCTGCTGGCCAAGCTGATCGTGCATGCCGATGCGGACTACCCCGCCACCCTGCGCCGGGCCTATCGCGCCCTGTGCGAGTTCCGGCTGGAGGGCGTGCCCAGCAACCTGCCCTTCCTGCAGAGCCTGCTGCAGCACCCGGAGGTGCAGGCCAACCGGGTCACCACCGGTTTTATCGACAGCCACGCCGCCGCACTGCTGGCCGCGGCCGGCCAGCCGCACCCGACCCTGTTCGCCACCGGCGGCGCCGCAGCCACCGCCCTGCAGACGGACCGAGCAGCCGCCCCGGAGGGCTGCCGCGCCCTGTCCGCGCCGGTACAGGGGGTACTGGTCAGCCTTCAGGTGCAACCCGGCGACAGCGTCGCCGCCGGCCAGCAGATCGCCGTGATGGAGGCGATGAAGATGGAATTCGAGGTCAGGGCCGATTGCGCAGGCGTCATCCGCGCCCTGCAGGCCAGCCCGGGGGACAACCTGTTTGAAGGCGCGCCCCTGGCATTCATCGAGCCCAGCGCGACAGGCAAGGAGCAGGTCACCACCGAGGAGCAGATCGACCTGGCGCATATCCGCGCCGACCTGCAGGAAGTGCTGGACCGCCAGGCCCAGCTCACCGACGCCCAGCGCCCCGAGGCCGTGGCCCGCCGCCGCAAGACCGGCCAGCGTACCGCCCGCGAGAACCTGGCCGACCTGCTGGATGAAGGCAGTTTCATGGAGTACGGCGCCTTTGCCCTGGCCGCCCAGCGCACCCGCCGCAGCCATGAGGAGCTGCTGAAGATGAGCCCGGCCGACGGCCTGATCGCCGGCATCGGCACGGTCAACGCCGACAAGTTCGGCGCCGAAACCGCCCGTTGCATGGCCATGGCCTATGACTACACGGTATTCGCCGGTACCCAGGGGGTGATGAACCACAAGAAAACCGACCGCATGCTGGAGCTGGCCGAGCAGTGGCGCCTGCCGCTGGTTTTCTTCACCGAAGGCGGCGGTGGCCGCCCCGGGGATGTGGACAAGGTCGGCGTCGCCGGGCTGGACTGCACCACCTTCATGCGCATGGCCCGGCTCAGTGGCAAGGTGCCGCTGGTGGGCGTGGTATCGGGTCGCTGCTTTGCCGGCAACGCCGCCCTGCTCGGCTGCTGCGATGTCATCATAGCCACCCGCAATGCCACCATCGGCATGGCCGGACCGGCCATGATCGAAGGCGGCGGCCTGGGCAGCTATACCCCCGAGGAGGTCGGGCCGACCAGCATGCAGGCACCCAACGGCGTGATTGATGTGCTGGTCGAGGACGAAGCCGAAGCCACCCGGGTGGCCAAACAGTACCTGTCCTACTTCCAGGGCGATCTGCCCGGCGGCGAGTGCGTCGATCAGCGCCTGCTGCGCCACCTGATTCCGGAGAACCGCCTGCGCGTCTACGACATCCGCCAGGTCATCGAAGCGCTGGCCGATACCGGCTCGGTGCTGGAACTGCGCCGGCAGTTTGCCCCCGGCATGATCACCGCGCTGATCCGCATCAATGGCAAGGCCTTCGGCCTGATTGCCAACAACCCCATGCATCTGGGCGGCGCCATCGATGCCGCCGGCGGCGACAAGGCCGCCCGTTTCATGCAGCTGTGTCAGGCCCATGGCCTGCCCATGGTCTCCCTGTGCGACACCCCCGGCTTCATGGTCGGCCCGGACTCGGAGCGCCAGGCCACGGTGCGCCATGTCTCGCGCATGTTCGTCACCGCCGCCAGCCTGAGCATTCCCTTCTTCACCGTGGTGCTGCGCAAGGGCTACGGTCTGGGCGCCCAGGCCATGGCCGCCGGCAGCTTCCATGCACCCATGTTCACCATCGGCTGGCCGAGCAGCGAGTTCGGTGCCATGGGGCTGGAGGGCGCGGTGCGGCTGGGCTTTGCCAAGGAGCTGGCAGCGCTGGAAGACCCGGCTGAACAGCAGGCGCTGTTCGACAGGCTGGTGGGCGAGCTCTATGCACGGGGCAAGGGCCTGAGCATGGCCAGTTTCCTCGAGATAGACGCGGTCATCGACCCGCTGGAAACCCGCGACTGGCTGCTGCGCGGGCTAAGCTCGGCGCCACCGGAGTCGTTGCGGGCGGGGACCAGACCGTTTGTGGATACCTGGTAGTCACTGTTTCTGCCCCTGGGGCGTGCTGCGCACGCCGTTCGCCCCGAGGGCGGGGCTCCTACGATTCGGAAGTGGGATTGGTTTTGGTGTAGGAGCACCGCCTCGGTGCGAACGGGCGGGCACGCATTCGCACCCGAGGCGGGTGCTCCTACGGTCCGGGGTTGGGTTTGGTTTTGTTGTAGGAGCCCCGCCCCCGGGGCGAACGGCGGCTGAAGGCCGCCCATAACCCTGACCTACCCCCCTACCCTCACCACCTGCAGATCCGGCGCGCTGACCAGCTGGTGACTGGCGATGATCAGCAGACCATCGCGCTGACGGCGCAGCAGCGCCTGCATGACCTGCTCGCGGGTGGCGGCGTCCAGGCCGGCGAAGGGCTCGTCGAGCAGCAGTATCGGCCGTTCGACGAGCAGCAGGCGGGCCAGGGCAATGCGCCTGGCCTGGCCGCCGGAGACGGCGCTGCCCTGCTCGCCCAGCGGGGTGTCCAGGCCGCGCTCCCGGGCCCAGTCCGCCAGCGCCACATCCTCCAGCACCTGCCACAGCCGGGCATCGCTGGCCTGGGGGGCACCCAGTCGCAGGTTGGCCGCCAGACTGAGGTCGAACAGATCGATCTGCTGGTGCAGGTAGCCGATCACCCAGCGCAGATCCCAGCTCTCCAGTGGCTGACCATTGAGCAGGCATGAGCCCTGCTCAGGGGCCAACGCTCCGGCCAGCAAATCCAGCAGGGTCGACTTGCCAGCCCCTGACGGCCCCTTGATCCACAGCTGCTCACCACTGTGCAGCTCTAACTGGATATCCTGCGGCCCGGTCAGTGCCCCCGGTCGTCGACAACTAACGCCCTGCAGCTGCAGGTGCCAGGGAGCCACGGGCTGCTCAGCAACATGCTCCGATGGGGTTTGCGCTTCGTCCAGGGTGCTGTTGATACGATCCCGGGCGGTGCGGCTCATACCCAACGCTACCACGGTGCCCGCCAGTGGCGCCAGGGTCTCGCCCAGGCCGAACAGCGCCAGCAACGTCGCCAGCAGCCAGGCCAGCTCCAGCTCCTGCCCACGCACCAATCCAGCCCCAACTATCAGTAGCCAGAGGGTCGCCAGCCCCAGCAATAGTTGTTGCCCCAGTCCTACCCAGGCCGTCAGACGCTGCTGACGCCACTCCAGCTGCTGGCAAGCCTGATCCAACTCATCAAAACCCAAGCGCCGATGCTCCCAGTGCTGCCAGACCAGCAGGTCACTGAGCAGACGGAGGTTATCCAACAGGTACTCCCGGCGCTGCTGTTGAGCCTGCCCGGCGGCCTCAGCCAACCTGGCACCGAGCCGCCAGCCAATCAGCGGTAGTAGCCAGGCCAGTGCCAACAAGCTGCTGACCACCAGCAGCCGGAGATCGAGCAGAGCCAACAGAGTTGATACTCCGGCCAGCAGCAGACCAGCCCACAACCAGGGCAACAACACTTGCAGTGGGAAACGGTCCAGCAGGTCGATATCAGTCACCAGCCGCTGCAACACATGGGCCGAACGCCAACGCCGAGGGTCGCTGCGCAGATGGGCTATATGGCTGAACAGCTGCACCCGCAGATCCCGCAGCAGGCCCAGCACCGCATTATGCGAGGCCAACCGTTCGGTGTAGCGCCCGGCCGTACGGGCGATAGCGAAGAAACGTATGATTGCCGCTGGTCGAAACACGTCGAAACCGTAACCAGCGGCACCACTCAGCAGCCCGGCCAGCGCTGCTGCAGTGATGAACCAACCGGAAGTGGCCAGCAGGCCTGTCACGGAAAACACCGTAACCGCCCCCAGCAGAGCGGCCAGCAGCCAGGCCCCGGGGCGCGAGCGGGTCAGATCACGCAGCCGTACCCGTTTCATATTGTCTGCCCCTGCGCTGGCACCAGTTCATGTACCGACTCCAGCCAATCCAGTCCGCCACTCCCATGACTGACCAGCAGCAGGGTGCGCCCCCGACTGAGCCGCTCGATCAGCGCCCCGATCTGCTCGGCGGTTTCCGGGTCCAGATGGGCCAGAGGTTCATCCAGCAGCCACAGCGAGGCATCGCGCAGCAACAGCCGGGCCAGCGCCAGGCGGCTCTGCTCGCCACCGGACAGCCCCAGCCCACGCTCCCCCAGCGGGGTATCCAGGCCCAGCGGCAGACGGCGCAACAAGGTGGCCAACCCTACCTTTTCCAGCACCTGCCACAGCTCCCCGTCGCTGGCTCCGGGAGCGGCCAGCCGCAAGTTGTCGGCCACACTGGCGGCCAACAGCTCGGGTTGCTGGGCCAGATAGCCGATCCGTACCTGCCAGGCGGTGCGATCAAGGTCAGCCAGCTCGTGAGCATAGACCTGCGCTTCCCCCTGATAAGGCACAAAACCCAGCAGCACATTCAGCAAGGTCGACTTACCGCTGCCGCTCTGCCCCTGCACCAGCAACCGCTGGCCAGCCGCTACATCCAGGTCCAGCGGTGCCATACGCAATCTACCGTCACTCCCGGCCACGCGCAGCTGCCGCAGCCTCAGAGTAGGTGCCCCTGGCCGGTCCGGGTGCGCGGTTCCGGCGGGGTGCCAAACCTCCATCTGCAGCAGTGGCAGCAGCTCGGTTATCGCCGCCCTGGCCTCGGCCCGGGCATGATAATCACTGCCCAGCTGTCGCAGGGGGGCGTAGAACTCCGGAGCCAGCAGCAGAATGAACAATGCCCCCTGATAAGGCACCGGGATCTCCCCCTTGGCCCAGGGCAGCAGACCGAGCAGCCCAAGCCCGAGGTACACCGCCACCAGAGCGATAGCCAGAGCCGCGAAGAACTCCAGCACAGCGGTGGACAGAAAAGCCATGCGCAGCACCTGCATGGTGCGCCAGCGATACTCCACGGCGGCCGAGTCCACCGCCTCCACAGCCAGTGGCAGGGCCTGCAGCTGACGCAACGTCGGCAGCCCCCGCAGCAGATCGAGAAAGCGCCCACTCATGCGCCCCAAGGCATTGAACTGATGCTGACTGGCCGCCTCGGCAGCACGCCCCAGCAGCACCATGAACAGCGGCACCAGAGGCGCGGTGAGCAGCAACAGGGCCGCTGCCGCCAGACTGTACCAGGCGGTAGCCAGCAGGATCGCCAGCGGCACCAGCACCACCAGCCGGCTCTGCACCTGATAACGCGCCATGTAACTATCCAGCGCGTCGACCTGCTCCAGCAGCCCCGTGGTCAACTGACCATCGGCCCCCAGAACACGTCGCGCCGGGCCCAGCATGGCCAGACGCTGCTGCAGCAGGCCACGCAACAGGTTGCGAGCCCGCAGGCTGGCCAGCTCAGCGTAGTACTCGCGCGCATGCTGCAGTAACGGCCGCAGCACCAGGCAGACAGCCAGGCCCGGCAACACGGCCCACAGCGCCCGGGGTTGCAGCAACTCCCCCGCCTGCCAGGCGCGCAGCCAGTCGCTGAACAGTCCGGCCAGCAACCAGCTCTGCAAAATGAACAGCCCCGCACCGGCCAGGGCCGTGAGCAGGGCTGTCAGCAAGAGGGTGCGCTGGCTGGCCAGCAACCAGCGCAGCCAGCTATCCACTCCTCTGCGGGGATCAGCCATCGGGCTGGTCATCCTCCCCTTCATAGCCGTTCAACTCCAACCACATGGCGTTGATAATGGCAAAGGCACAAGCCAGTGACACCCCGAGAATCCAAGTGAAATACCACATGATCGCCTCCTCAGTACAGGTTGTGGGTGTTGTCGCGGATATGCTGCTCGGAGATCCGCCCGCGCATCACAAAGTAACCCCAGGCGGTGTAGCCGAGGATGATGGGCACGAAAATACAGGCCACCACGAACATGATCATCAAGGTGGTTTCGCTGGCAGTCGCGTCCCACATGGTCAAACTGTGGTTGGGCACAGTAGAGGACGGCATGAGAAAGGGAAACATGCTCACCCCGGCAGTGACCACCACCATGGCCATGGCCAGTGCCGAACTGACAAATGCGGTGACATGGCTCCCCACCCGGCTCGCCAGTCCGCATGCAACAAAGCCTGCCACCCCAAGCAGCGGCACCAACCAGAGCAGCGGCCAGCGGCCGTACTTGTCAAACCAGGCACCACTGGCCATCTCCACGGTCTTATCCATGGTGCGGTTGGCAGCGTTGGTATCGATACCATCGATCACCCGGAAGCCATCAATGCCCAGCCACAGCCAGATGCCGGCCAGCACAAACAGCACCGCGCAGAGCGGGGCCAGCCAGCCGGATATGCGCTCGCTGCGCTGCAGCAGATCGCCCTCGGTCTTGAGCTGGAGATAGGTAGCACCGTGGTTGATGATCATCCCCAGGCTGAGCACTCCGGCCAGCAGGGCAAAGGGGTTGAGCAGAGCCCAGAAACTGCCGGTGTAATCCAACCGCAGCAGCTCGTCAAAGTGGAACGGCACCCCCTGCAGCAGGTTGCCGAAGGCCACCCCGAAGATCAGTGCCGGCACCGCCGAACCTACGGTCAGGGCCCAGTCCCAACGGCTGCGCCAGCGGTCACTGTCGATCTTGGCCCGGTACTCGAAACCCAGTGGCCGCAGGAACAGGGCAAACAGGGTCAGCATCATGGCAAAGTAGAAACCATTGAAGGCAGCCGCGTAGACCGGTGGCCAGGCAGCAAACAAGGCACCGGCAGCCGTCACCAGCCAGACCTGGTTGCCATCCCAGTGCGGGCCCACGGAGTTGATCATGACCCGTCGCTGCTCGTCATTCCGGCCCAGCACCTTGAGTAGGCTGGCCACCCCCATGTCAAAACCATCGGTGATCACAAAACCGATCAACAGCACGCCGATCAGCACCCACCAGATAAAACGCAAGGCTTCATAGTCCATGATCAGACCTCCTGTAGCTTGCCAGTTTCAAGATCATAGCGGCCGGTGTGCAGACTCGACGGCCCCTTGCGGGCAAACCTGACCATCAGCCAGACCTCTATGATCAGGAAAATGCTGTACAACACCACGATGGCCGCCAGCGTACCCAGCACCTCACCGGCGGTAAGCGAGGACACCGCCAGCGCAGTCGGCAGAATCTCACCGATGGCCCAAGGCTGGCGTCCATACTCGGCCACGAACCAGCCAGCCTCACTGGCGATCCACGGCAGCGGCAGACTGAACAGGGCCAGGCGCAGCAACCAGCGCGGCTTGTCCGGCGTGCGACGGGCACTGTGCCAGAAGGCAAAGGCAAAGATCACCAGCATCAGAAAACCGCAGGCAACCATGATGCGGAACACCCAGAACAGCGGCCACACCCTGGGAATGGAAGCCTCCACCGCAGCGGCCAGCTCCGCATCGGTAGCCTTGGCCACATCCTCGGCGTATACGCTGAGCAGCAGCCCATAACCCAGATCATCACGCAGTTCCTCGAAGCGACTGCGAACCTGCTCGTCACGATCTCCGGCGCGGATCCGAGTCATCAACTGGTAGGCTTCCTGACCGCGGATGATGCGTTGCAGGTTCTGCTCCAGAATGCGGTCAAAACCATCCACCTGCTGATCGATGGAGCGGGTGGCAATCAGCCCCATAACTGCGGGGATGCGCACCGCATAGTCGGTACTGCGGGTTTCCTGGTTGGGCAGGCCGAACAGCGTGAAAGCCGCCGGTGCGGGATGGGTCTCCCACTCGGCCTCAATGGCTGCCAGCTTGACTTTCTGCACGTCGCCCAGCTCGTAGCCGGACTCGTCACCCAGCACGATCACCGACAGCGCCCCCGCCAGGCCAAAGGCAGAGGCAATGGCAAAGCTGCGGCGGGCAAAGGCCAGATCCCGGCCCTTGAGCAGGTACCAGCTGGAAATCGCCAGCACGAACATCGCGCCGGTGACATAACCCGCGGATACCGTGTGCACGAACTTGACCTGGGCCACTGGGTTCAACAGCACCTCAGCAAAGCTGGTCAGCTCCATACGCATGGTCTCGATATTGAACTCGGAGCCGATGGGATACTGCATCCAGCCATTGGCCACCAGAATCCATAGCGCCGACAGGTTGGTCGCCAGCGCCATCAGCCAGGTCACCGCCAGATGCTTGACCTTGCTCATGCGGTCCCAGCCGAAGAAGAACAGCCCCACCAGGGTGGACTCGAGGAAGAACGCCATCAGCGCTTCGATCGCCAGCGGTGCTCCGAAGATGTCCCCCACATAGTGGGAGTAATAGGACCAGTTGGTTCCGAACTGGAACTCCATGGCCAGCCCCGTGGTAACCCCCAACGCAAAGTTGATACCGAACAGCTTGCCCCAGAAGCGCGTCATGTCACGGTAGACCTGCTTGCCGGTCATCACATAGACCGACTCCATGATCGCCAGGATGAAGGAAAGCCCCAAGGTCAGCGGGACAAAGAGGAAGTGAATCATCGCCGTATAGGCAAACTGCAATCTCGATAGCTCGACAATATCCATCAGGTGCCTCCCTTGATCAGTGGGAATAATGCTATATCAGGATAATCTAATATAAAAGCGATCACGGAAGCGACAAGTCGTCGCAAGCTCACTGCCTGCCCGCTGCAGCCCCGAATTGCCGGGATGGAACCCGGCACTTCCGGGAGGGAGGGAGGGTCAGAACATCAGCCACAGGGTCACGGCCAGCGGCAGCAGCAGCGCGGTACCTATGCCCATCAGGCTCATGGCCAGCGCAGCGAAGGCCCCGGTCTCCTCGCTTTCCTCCAGCGCCCGGGAGGTGCCCACGGCGTGCGCAGCCAGGCCCAGCGCCATGCCCCGGGCCGACGGCAGGGTAACTCCGGTGACGCTCAACAACCAGGGGCCCATCAGGGCACCCAGAACGGCGGTGTACATGACGAAACCGGCAGCCAGTGCCGCCATGCCGCCCAGCTGGTCCGCCACTACCATGGCGATGGGCGTGGTCAGGGACTTGGGCGCCAGGGTCATCAGCATCGGGAAGTTCGCGCCGAGCAGCCAGGCCAGCAGAATGGTCAGCACGGTGACGAACACGCCGCCCACCAGCAGACTGATCATCACCGGCCAGAAGTACTGCCGGATGCGCCGCAGGTTATGGTACAGCGGCACACCCAGAGCCACGGTGGCAGGCGCCAGCAACATGGTCAGCGGAAACACTGCATCGCGGTAGGCGGGGTATTCCAGGCCCAGCAGCCACAGTGCAGGAATCAGCAGGGCAATGGCGACAATCAGCGGATGCAGCAGGGCCATGCGGGTGCGCTCGTACAATGCCTGCCCCAGCTGGTAGACACCCAGCGTCAGCCCGATGAGAAACAGCGGGTGTGCCACCACCGCCGACCAGGCGGCCATCAATGCGCTCATGCCTCCTCCCGGCGCGCCTGGCGCTTGATCAGGTACTGCATCAGATGCCCGGTCAGCGGCACCACCAGAATGAAGGAGACCGTCAGGCTCACCAGAATGGCTGCCGCATCCGCAGCAATCTCACTGCCGTACATCATGATGCCGGTGGCGGGCGGTGTCAGCAGCAGGGGCAGAAGGCGCAGGAGCCCCCCGGAGGCCGTCTCGATGGACTCGCTCACCTGTCCACGCAGACGAAGAAACAGTACCAGCAGGACCATACCGATGATGGCGCTGGGCAGAAAAGGCAGGAACAGCACATTCAGAGCGGTACCGATCAACTGGAACAGGATCAGCCAGCTCAACCCCTTGATCAACAACATCAGCTCCCCTCACATCTCGTGCGGCGCACCATTTTCGCATGCGCGCCGACTTTGCGGTATCCTGCACGTCCTTGCGACAAACCATACCACCGTTGCCCCCGCTGCGGCAGCGGATTCCAACAGACCGCCCCTGATGGCCTCTGTCATTAGCGGGCAATATGGAACAGGCCATGACGGACGAGAATCTGGTATTTCAGAGCTATGGGCGCTGCTGCGCCAAACCCGAGTTTTTCGACGATTTCTACCGCACCTTTCTGGCCAGCTCGCCTGAAGTAGCGGAAAAATTCACCCACACGGACATGGCGGCGCAGAAGCATCTGCTGCGCGCCGGGATTCTCAACCTGGTGCTCTATGCACGCGGCCTCCCGCCAACCAAGCTGCAGGCGCTGGCCGAATCCCACTCCCGTCACCGTATGGACATCAAACCCCATCTGTACAACTATTGGATCAATGCGCTGCTGGACACCATCCGCCATCACGATCCGGAAATGGACGAAGCCGGCATCCGCGCCTGGGACCGCGTCCTGACCAAGGGCGTGGAAGTGATCAGGGGCGGTTACTGACAGCCGGGGCAAGGCAGTTTAATATGGCGCGCTTCGTCAACCCTGCATCCGGATAGCACCATGCGCACATTGATCAAGGGCGCCGTAGCCGCCAGCCTCGCGCTGGCCTCGAGCCTGGCCACCGCTTCCCCCCTGCTCTGGCAGGACAACAGTCTCACCTACCTGTACGGCAAGGACTTCGAGGTCGACCCGCCCATTCAGCAGGCCGTCACCTTCGAGCACGTCAGTGGCTGGAGCTTCGGCGACCTGTTCCTGTTCGTGGACAGCATCCACTACAACGGCGCGCAGGATGCCGCCGGCAACAACAGCACCTGGTACGGCGAGATCGCTCCGCGTCTGTCCTTCGGCAA
The DNA here is from genome assembly GCF_051948695.1 of Halopseudomonas sp. Lyrl_26. Taxonomy (NCBI): domain Bacteria; kingdom Pseudomonadati; phylum Pseudomonadota; class Gammaproteobacteria; order Pseudomonadales; family Pseudomonadaceae; genus Halopseudomonas; species Halopseudomonas sp. Lyrl_26. Next base: position 207,525 of record NZ_JAYJLH010000002.1, on the reverse strand, counting down.
GATCAGTGGTCGCGAAATCAAGTTCGGCCCCATCACCGACGTCCTGCTGGCCGGCACCTACGAGCGCGGCCGTGGTGACATCAAGAACTACCTGCTCGGCCCGGGCTTCGATCTGGCGGTACCCGGCTTCGACTATCTGCAACTGAACACCTACTACCGTCACTCCGACTCGCCGAGCGACGTACGCAGCTCCTGGCAGATCACCCCGGTGTGGGCCATCACCCTGCCGGCCGGCCGCTCCGACATCCTGATCGATGGCTACATCGACTGGATCGTGGATAACGACGGCGACGGCAAGCACGCCAATCTGCACTTCAACCCGCAGGTCAAATACGATCTGGGCAAGGCAATGGGCTGGAAAGCCAAGCAGCTGTACGCCGGTATCGAGTACAGCTATTGGAAGAACAAGTACGGAATCAAGGACAGTTCGGCCTTCGAGACCGATCAGAACGTCACCAACCTGCTGGTCAAGGTGCACTTCTAATGGAGGGGGAGCTGCTCCGGGCGGAGCAGCTCCTGCTTTCAGGTAAGGGACACCGCATCAATGATGCGCGCCGCAATGGTTCCCAGCACGACGATGGCACCGGCCATCATCACCGCGATTCCCCACCCCTTGTCCCGAAAGTTGAAGCCTATACCCAACAGTACAAACCCCAGCACCAGAAGCCCCAGCATCAGGTGCAGCTCGTCAATAGGACTCATCTCTTTCCTTAATGGTCAAGCGGACCGCGACTGCCTGACGGGTCCATCGCGATCCATGTTAACGGCCTGCCATCTCGGTGCCAAGTCGGGCCAGCGCGGCCTACTGCAACCCCTGCATCCCGTTCAGCAGCCCGGCCAGGGCAGAAGGCTCGATCGCCTGGCCATTGAGCTTGAGAGAGCCGCCGGCATAACTCAGCTGGGTAAGGATGTTGTCTCCCTCCACCCGACCGATCTGCAGCATCTCCGCCATGCCCGAGACCATCTCGGCCATCATCTGCGCTTCCTGCTCCAGAGTGGCCGCATCGGTGCCAGGCTGGAACAGCGCCTTGTGCCGAACCATGTCCATCAGCATGGGCTTGGACAGTACCAGCCTGGCCTCCAGACTGCCGATCAACTCCGGCAGCAGCGCCTCCGGCGGCAACTGCAGCGACGAGGGACGCCCCAGCTCCACGGCGAGACTCAGACGGCTCTCGCCATTGGTGGTGCGGATGGAAAAGTCATCCAGGGACAATCTGGGGAAGCCGTCCAGCAGCCGCTCCAGGGATGCCTGGAACTGCTCTTCCAGAGCTTTGGTATCGTCCGGAACGCCGCCCAAGGCTGCACTGTTGTACATCCCGGCCAGGTCCACCATGGCCTGCGGATCGATGCGGCTCAGGGTCCAGCCCATGTGCATTGAGCCAAGCTTGGTGGTGCCGTAATTGACCGAGTCAATGCGGTAATCCAGCTCGAGGTTGGCACCGTCGTCCTTCAAGGTGGACACGTCCGACTGCACAAGACCATTGAGCACCACCGCCGGCTCACCTTCGATCACTACTGACAGCTGATCCAGCTCTACCTGCCCCGTGCCCAGATAAAGGCCGGACGCATCACGTTGACGATCCAGTTCGAAGTCCACCCCGGCCAGCCCCACCCGCGCGCCGCCCTGCAGCTCCAGCGAATCCACCCGGCCATGCACCTTGATGCTCTCACCGGCGGTATCGGTGCGGAATACGGCAGACAGGCCGGAGAAAGACCCGGTAACCTCATCTGTGCTCCAGCTCATCGGCGCCAGCTGCAGTTCACCGTCCACGCCATTGGCGTAACCGATGCTGCTGGTCACCGTCAGCGGAGAACGTCCGGCACTGGCGGCGAAGAGCCCGGCCAGTTGTTCGCTCGACTCCAGCTGCGCGTGGCTGGTGGCCATGACCGGCAGGAGTTTGAGGGAAGTAAGACGGGACAGCGGCCAGGGGCCGTGCTCGATATGATCACTGATGAGCAGCTCCAGCGGCGGCTCATCAGCATCATCCGCCACCAGCACCAGGCGGTAACGGGCATCACTGCTGAATATCCCCCGATGGAAGCTGACCAGCTCCAGCGCCAGGTCGGTATCGGGCAGCTGATCCTTCAGCTCCTGATTGGCCCGCACGATATTGTCCTGAATAACAGCTTCCATCCGGGTCCCGGTAAACCAGGCACCCGCGCTCCCTGCGACAGCCAGAACCACCAGCGTGGTGGCGGCAATCCCTGCTTTGTTCATGATGCTTCCTTAGTTGAATTGAAGTCGGCCACTGGTCAGCGGCTGGCCACCAAATCTGCCACAGATACCAGCAAATTGCATCCGTCTGCAGGCGCCCATTATCATCGTGCCCCCACGGCCACGCCTGCCCGTCCATCGAAGGTCATTCATGTTTTATCTCATCGCCGTCACCCTGCTCTGGGCCATCTCCTTCAGCCTGATCGGCGAGTATCTCGCCGGCCAGGTGGACAGCTACTTTGCCGTGCTTACCCGCATCCTGCTGGCCTGCCTGCTGTTCCTGCCGCTGCTCCGGCCCCGCCGCCTGCCACGACATATGGCCGGCGGCCTTCTGCTGGTCGGCGCACTGCAGTTCGGCATCACCTACATCTGCCTGTACCTGTCCTTCGAGCTTCTGAGCGTTCCGGAGGTACTGCTGTTCACCATCTTCACCCCACTGTACGTCGCCTTGATCGACAATGCGCTGCGTCGCCGCTTCAGCATCGGTCCGGTCGTGGCCACCCTGCTGGCGGTGCTGGGTGCAGCCATCATCCGTTACGACGGCATCAGCGATGCCTATATCAAGGGTTTTCTGCTGCTGCAGCTGGCCAACCTGGCCTTCGCCGCAGGCCAGGTCGGTTATGCACACCTGATACGCCGCAGCGGCGCGACTGTCAGCCAGCAGTGGGCCGGGTTCGGGCTGTTCTTCATAGGCGCGCTGGTGGTGGTACTGCCGGCCTGGCTGCTGCTTGGCGATCCGGATCGGATGCCAGCCACGGCATTGCAATGGGGGGTGCTCGGCTGGCTGGGGCTGGTGGCTTCGGGGCTGGGGTTCTTCTTCTGGAACCGGGGAGCCACACAGGTCGACGCTGGCACTCTGGGCATCATGAACAACGCCCTGATCCCGGCGGGGCTGCTGGTCAACCTGCTGATCTGGAACCAGCAGGCCGACCTGCTGAGACTGGGGCTCGGCGGCGCCGTGATCGGCCTGTCACTCTGGCTGAATCTGCGCTGGGATCAGTGGTTGGCCCGCATCAGAAGATCAGCATCAACAGGCCTATAATGACGATCAGGCCCACCAGAAAGATAAAACCGGCGGTACTGGCAAGAAACTTGAGCATATCGAACTCCTGTCTATCGAGTGTGTAAGAATTCGACTGTGCGCCGCCCGCCGCGGTTCAGCCTTTTGTGCGCCCCATGGCACCGCAATGGCCCTGTATTTACCCCGTTGATGACGTTTGCCTGGCAGCTGCCAACCTTGGATGCTTCACTGGCAACCTCCTGATACACCGAGCTCACAATGACAACGACAGCAGACAACACCGATTTCAGTTGCACCCTCTCACCGCGCTTCACCGACCTGGACAACTGGCGCCACGTGAACAACTCGCGCCTCTATCAACTGCACCAGGAAGCGCGCATGCGCCTGCAACTGGATTGTCTGGGCAAAAACAGCTGGTATTCCGATGACGTACGCCTGCGCCCGCTGCGCAGCAACACCCAGTTCCGCCAGGAAACCTTCTACGGTGAAGACATCCAGGCCACAGTCAGGGTCGTCAGCGTCGCCCGGGACCAGTTCCGCCTGCTCAGCACCCTGTATCAGAATGGCCGTCTGGTCGGCACCCAGGACGTCACCATGGGCGCCACGGCTCAGGGTCATCGAGTCGATCTGCCCGACGCCACCTTCGAGCAACTCGCCGCCCGCCTCTCGGTCGAGCCAGCCCCCGAGCTGGATGAGCCCAGCTATCTGGATCACCTTCATCACATACACAACTTCCCGGTGCACCAGCAGCTCACGCCGCGGTTTGCCGATGTCGACGCCGACAGCCAACGCAGCGAGGCCGCCCTGGCGCGCTACATGGAACAGGCCCGCTTCGGCGGCATCCGCCAGCTCGACTTCGATGGGTTGAGAGTCATGGTCGCGGCAGTGGATATCAGCTTTACCGACTACCACATGAGCTGGACACCGGTGGAACTGGCCTCCGGCATCAGCCACATCGGCAACAGCTCCTTCCGCTTCACCGGTTGTGCTCTGCACAAGGGCGAGATCCAGGTAGCCGCCTCCAGCGTCATGGTAGTAATAGACCCGGATACCGGCCGACCGGCGCCGCTGCCAAGGGGGCTGCGGGAGCAGCTGGAGGGGTGGTTGATCTGAGGAGAGCATGCCAGCTCGCCCCAGGCGACCGAGCAGCGGTACTTGACGACCCGGCACAGCAAACGGAGAATGTTCGCCTATAGCACAGATGTTCGCAGTGCGAACACCGAAACACCAAGTCGAGGGTGAGACAATGACATTCTGTATGCACAAGGGCCGCACCATCAGCTACCGCCTGCTGGGGCAACCCACGAACCCCCTACTGGTACTCGCCCATCCGCTGGGCATGACCCAGGGAATCTGGGATGAAATGCTGCCCGCACTGCTGGAAGCGTTTCAGGTACTGACCTGGGACCTGCCCGGTCATGGCGCCAGCAGCGCCTGGCCCGAAGACAACGGCGCCATCGAAGCCGAAGACCTGGCCCAGGAAGCCATCACCCTCGCCAGCCGCGCCGGTGCGGAGAAATTCCATTTTGCCGGCACCTCCATCGGCGGCGTCATCGGCCAGCAACTGCTCAGCCAGCACGCTGACAAGCTGCTGTCCGCCACCCTCACCAACACCGGCCCGGTAATCGGCACCCCGGATGGCTGGCAGCAGCGCTCCGCTGCCGTCATGGAACAGGGACTGCAAGCCATGGCCGAAGGCATAGTGCCACGCTGGTTCGGTCCCGCCGCCTGCGAGCAGAACCCCGCCCTGGTCGACGGCTGGCGCGTCCAGCTCGGCCGCACCGACAAGCGCAGCTATGCCCTGCTGTGCGAAATGCTCGGCCGCTGCAACTTCACTGAGGCCTTCAAGGGCAAGAGCCTGCCCAAGGTCAATGTGATTGCCGGTACCGATGACGTCGCGACGCCGCCGAGCTCACTGGAAGCACTGGCGGATGCACTGGGCGTGGACGAGCCCGAGGTGTGGGAGATTGGGCATGTGCCGGCGGTAGAGTGTCCGGAGAAGATGGTTGAGGTGTTTAGGAGCTGCCTGAAAAACGGCGCCTGAGAATCAAGGATTAAGGTGCGCTAGCCCGCCAAGCTGGAGAGCGCACCTGGCCATATAAGCGCGAAACGTTCGAAAAAAGGCGTGCTCGCCAACGCATGCGCTACCCGCACACACCTTACTCTTACTCCGCCTGCAAACCTTTACTCTATTATCAATCCTGAGCTGTATTTTCCCGGGCTGTTTTCCTTGTAAATGATCACGTAACCCGGAAGCGCTGTGATCTGCCAGGCGGCGCCTAAGGCCTTCTTTATCACATACAAAAATTCGCGTACCGTCGTAACGTCCTGCTGAACAAGAACTTCCGTAGCTGTCAGATCCGGATGCGGAACGCGAGATCTTCCCTGCGTTTCAAACCTAATTAGATATGGTGAGTTACTTTTTAGCCACCGGAGGACATCAGCCACGGCTCGCGCTTCGCCATACTTAAAACCATCCACAACGAAGTCCAGGTCGATTGGATAAAGGGCATCAAAATGCCCGTCTTTTATTTCGCTAGTGTCTCTCCTCCGGCCTGGATCGTTAGAACCAAACCCACTATTCTGCCAAGGTATAGTCAGCCCTTTATCTTTATAATGATTAATCAGTAGGCTTTCTAAATCCATCGCGGTAAAAACAAAAACGCGTATCGCCTTGAAGGTAACAGCGCAAGCATCCAGATGCTGCCTGCCCTGTATTTTCCGAGCGTGGCGTATCAGTCTATTTTTTAAGCCTGCGTCGGAATCCGTTTTTCCTATATAAACAAGCTGGCCGCCATTAAATAGCTGATACACACCCTGCTGCTCTTCCACCGCTCTAATAGAATGAGCGTCCAGCGGTCCTTCTGGCATCTCAGAGAATAGCTTAACCAGCTCTTCAAGGAGCTTAGCTGGCAAATCAAACTCGAACTCTTCAAAAAAATTTCGTTCGGACATCATAGTCTCCCTTCCGGTCAAGGGAGACTATGCCACGGATAAAACGATGAATAAACGGTCAGTTGGAAGCGACATGCAATGATGTGGCCACCGAGCCCGCCACCGCTTCAGCCAGCCGAACCGGCACAGCGTTGCCCAACTGCCTCATTGCCTCGCTCCAAGCTCCGTGGAATACATAGTCATCCGGAAACGTCTGCAGCCGAGCAGCCTCGCGCACCGTGAAGTATCGAACGGTTCCGTCATCACGAACAAGCATATTCTCACCCCCCGGCACCCCATGCGCGCCTGCTTTGAGGGTCTTCGACGGTTCATCATACGGACTACCAGTATGGCCCTTGTACGCGCGCGCGCCCGGCGAAAACACATGGTTCGGAATGACAGGGCTGGCACACTTCTCCGGATCAGGCAGATCGCTAATCGCGTCTCTAACTGTCATCCAGGGCAACTTAGTGTTAATCCCTGGAGCTAGAAACTCCAGACGAGCTACACGCGACCTTAGCCTCGGCGGAAGCTCTGGCCTCGCCGCTTTAGCGATTTTATGCCGGTCCCAGTACTCCCCCGTCACCCACTTCGAAATCAAAAGTGAATCTTCAGAATGCGTCGGCTCAGGGAACGACCACTGAATTTCCAAATCGGATCGGAATCCGACCAAAAATACCCGCTCCCGTTTCTGCGGCACACCGTAGTCAGCCGCGTTTAAAAGCCTGAAAAGAACATTGTACGTTGGCTTAGCTCTACCCGAACTGTGGATATTTTCCAGTCGAGCCAGATGTGCATCCCACGCCTCGCCAGGTAAACGGGTAATTTCCGGATAGCTAAGTTGTAAATATATATATTCGAAATAGCTAGAAAAACTTTGCCGAAGCAATCCTTTAACATTTTCGAATATAAACGCCTTCGGCATAGTCTGATTAACAGCCCCAACCGCAGCCGGAAACATATCCCTTTCATCTAAGAACCCTTGATGCTTCCCGCCGAGAGAAAACGGCTGACAAGGCGGACCTCCTGACACCACTTCGACTTGACCTGCATAAGGCCCGAAGTCAAAATCTCGCACGTCGCCCATGTAAAGATCAAAAGAGCTTCCGCCAGTTTCATAATGGTCAATATTTTCACGAATGGTCTGGCACGCATCCTCGTTCCATTCAACCACTGCAGAATGCTGAAACCCGGCATTGACCATACCGATGGCTAGCCCCCCCGCACCTGCGAATAGCTCAATGCTGCTCATGTCTTAAGCTCCTCAACCCCTGCTCCGCTTTGAGAGTGAACAACTTTGAAAGACACTCCCCGCGCTTTCTTTGGATGTACGTCAAGGCCAGCCAAGGGCCTTTGACAGTCAATTCCGTGCTCTGCCAACTCCGCTAGCAAAGACACAATGACGGCGATGTGATTAGGGACAGCAGGCCGCTTAGCATAATTCGATATGGAGTTAGGATTCATCCCTACCAGCCTACCGAACTCCCTAACCGTGAGCCCCGCCTTACCTAGCCGCCGGATAAACTCGCTGTACTCCACACGCGGTCTCCGAACATTATTTAGTGTGCAAAATACACTAAATAATGGACAAAAACCACCAAAACCGACCGCAAACACTGTATATAATTACAGCAGTTTACTAGAAACGGCAAGCCGCTTGGGGATGTCGCGTTAGCAGCAAAGCGCGTCTTTCACCTATAGGATTGATCCATCGTTGAACGCGGTGCTGACAACGAATTGGAAGTCGAGTCGACGGCGGAATCTTTGTTCTAAAAGGGTGGCCTGCCGGGAGGCCGCCGCGCAGCTTTATTCTTCTGCCTTCAGAAGAACGGAGTCCGTCGCTAAAGGCGACGGCGATTGTACAGCAGGAACCTGCAAAAGGGCCGCTTCTAAGTCAGCCGGCGGTCCAGCTCCGAGAACCCTAAATACCGGTGATGTGCAGCCAGCGCTGAGCAATCAGGCCTTAACGAAAACCTGCTCTCGATGCAGCTTCATAAACGAGGGGTCGGGCCTAAACCGTCCAGGCATTTCGATTTCCTTGCCCTCTACATTCTGGAAGTAATATTCGAAAGCGGGTTCTGGCCGTTTCAGCGGTGCGGCTAGCACCACGCGCCAGTCCTCATCCAGGGTGATCAACCCCTGGTCAAACGCACGATCATAGAGTGCGGACAAACATAGGCCGTTGCGAGGGTTAAGGCGATTCGCTTTGTCTTGGCCCCAGGGGACAATATGGCTGGCCAGCAGCAAACGCGGTTCTGACAGGCCTGTGATACAGCAACGGCCGTGATAGCTGGATAGTACGGTTCGGCGGAAGAATGTCTGGCCTATGCGTTGCTGGACAAGCTGGTCGCGGGTTTGTCCGCTATAGTCCGGCAGCGGATCCTCGTCTTGCAGGTCGTCGACGGCAGCCGGGTCGCCGAGGGAATGACGAATGCGATTAACCTCCAGCACAAGCCCTTCCCAGTCCGCATGAAACTGGTGCCAGATAGCTTGATCCAGTTTCGATGCACCACTCAACCCTTTACGGCCTGATGCGGTGATCACGGGGTCTAAGCTGGCGAAGTTGACGAGCTTCATCGCTACAGCCGACGGACTGCGCTCAATGAGGTTGGCCAGGGCGATAACCTCGGGGTTGCCTCGGTGCAGGCGCCCGAACGGCAACTGGCAGTAGAGATGAAATGCTAGTTTGACCTGCTCGGGTGTCCAATCCTTCCTTGCCATTGTTAATCCTTTTCCCCGCCAACGAATGTCTGCATGGTACTACTGCTTCGCAGCAACAGAGAACCGGTGTAGCGCAGGCGCGCTACACCCCTACGGTCGGGGGTCGGAAGGATCGGTATTTCAATGCCCAGTCCGGGACTGGATGGTTTTTGAATGGGCGTTGGAATGCCGACAACAGAGCGCGCTGTGGGCGCTCTGTGCCGTGAGACTTACACCCGCTCGATGAGCATGGCAATCCCCTGCCCCACACCCACACACATGGTGCAGAGCGCATAACGACCGCCGGTGCGCTGCAGTTGGAATGCTGCGGTCATCAGCAGGCGGGCGCCGGACATGCCCAGGGGGTGGCCCAGGGCGATGGCGCCGCCGTTGGGGTTGACCCGGGGGTCGTCGTCCTTGATACCGAGTTCACGCATGACGGCCAGGCCCTGGGCAGCGAAGGCTTCGTTCAGTTCGATGACGTCGATCTGATCGATGGTCAGCCCCTGCTTGTCCAGCAGCTTGCGTACCGCCGGTACCGGGCCGATGCCCATGATGCGCGGCTCGACGCCAGCGGTGGCCATGCCGAGGATCCTGGCGACCGGCTTGAGGCCGTGTTTCTGCACTGCGTCGGCACTGGCGACCAGCATGGCGGCGGCGCCGTCGTTGACGCCGGAGGCGTTGCCGGCGGTAACGCTGCCGTTTTCACGGAAGGGTGCGGGCAGTGCGGCCAGTTTCTCCAGGGTGGAGGCGCGGGGATGCTCGTCGGTGTCGAAAATCAGCGGCTCCTGCTTGCGACGCGGGATCTCGATGGCGACGATTTCCTCGGCGAAGATGCCGGCGGCCTGAGCCTTGGCAGTCTTTTCCTGGGAACGCAGGGCGAACAGGTCCTGGTCTTCCCGGGAGATGTTGAACTGTTCGGCAACGTTCTCGGCGGTCTCCGGCATGGAGTCGATGCCGTACTGCTTCTTCATCAGCGGGTTGACGAAGCGCCAGCCGATGGTGGTGTCTTCGATCTTCTGCCCGCGGGAGAAGGCGCTGTCGGCCTTGCCCATGACGTAGGGCGCGCGGGACATCGACTCGACGCCACCGGCCAGTACCAGATCCATTTCCCCGGCGCGGATGGCGCGGAAGGCGGTACCGACCGCGTCCATGCCGGAGCCGCACAGGCGGTTCATGGTGGTGCCCGGTACGCTGGTCGGCAGGCCGGCCAACAGTGCGGACATACGCGCGACGTTGCGGTTGTCCTCACCGGCTTGGTTGGCGCAGCCCATGATCACTTCTTCGATGGCTTCGGGGTTGAGTTCCGGCGACTGGGCCAGCACGGCCTCGAATACCCGGGCAGCCAGGTCGTCGGGGCGTACGCTGGCGAGCGTACCGCCGAAGCGTCCGATGGCGGTGCGCTTGGGGTTGCAGATGAATACGTCTGTCATGTCGGTGTCCTCAGTTGCCGGCGTGGTGGGCGGTGGTGCGGGCCTTTAGCTCACGCAGCACGGTCAGCTCCTCGTCGGTCGGCTCGGGTGTGGTTTCCAGCTGCTCGGCGAAGCGGATTTCCCAGCCGGTGGCCTCGATGACCTGCTCGCGGGTCACGCCCGGGTGCAGGGAGGTGACGACCAGCTCTTTGGTTTCCGGGTCCGGCTTGAGGATGCACAGGTCGGTGATGACCACGGTCGGGCCACGGCCGATGTTCGGCACATTGTCCCGGGCCTTGCCATCGCGACCGAAGCCGACGGTGGTGATGAAGTCCACGTCCTTCACGAAGGTGCGCTTGGAGTGCTTGACGGTGATGAACACTTCTTTGGCGTTGGTGGCGATCTCCGGTGCGCCGCCACCGCCGGGCAGACGGACCTTGGGATTGCGGTAGTCACCGATCAGGGTGGTGTTGAGGTTGGCGTAACGGTCGATCTGGGCAGTGCCGAGGAAGCCGACGCTGATGTGACCGCCCTGCAGCCAGTACCGGAACATCTCCGGAACCGACACTGTGGTCAGGGCCGAGGAGCACAGCTCGCCATCACCGATGGACAGCGGCAGTACATCCGGGGCGGTCTGCAGGGTGCCGGATTCGTAGATCAGGGTGATGTCGGGAGCATGGGTCAGGCGCGCCAGGTTGGCTGCCTCGCTGGGCAGGCCGATACCGACGAAGCAGGTCATGTCGTTGGTAAGCGCCCGAGCGGCGGTGATGCTCATCATTTCCGAGGAGGTGAATTCAATAGTCATCTCAGGCAGCTCCTTTCTCGAATACGTTTTCTTGCAGCCAGGCCTGGAACAGCTCGCGATCACGGGCGATGGCGTCCCATTCCTTGTAGAAGGCGTTGTTGCGCTCGTAGTAACCCAGGGCGTAGGACGGTGCAGCGCCCCGCTCGGCGACGGCAATGGCGGTGATGGCCCAGGAGGGAATCACACAGGCGTTAACCGAAGCACCCAGGTCATCGACGATCTCTTCCACGGTGACGATGCTGCGCTTGGCCGCCAGCACGGCTTCCTTCTGCACACCGACGATGCCTTCCACCAGCACGTTGCCCTTGCGGTCGGCGCGCTGGGCGTGGATCACGGTGACATCCGGGCGTACCGAGGGCACGGCGGCCAGGCGCTCACCGGTGAAGGGGCATTCGATGAACTTGATCTGGTCGTTGACCATCGGCAGGTCGCTGCCGATGTAGCCGCGCAGTACCGCCAGCGGCAGACCGGCCGCACCCGCCTCGTAGGCGTTGGCCATGGCGGCGTGGCTGTGCTCGACCAGCTCCAGCGGCTGCGGCCAGCCGGACTGAACGGCATCGCGCATGCGGTGCAGGGAGCCGACACCGGGGTTGCCGCCCCAGGAGAAGATCAGCTTCTTCGCGCAGCCGGCGCCGATCATCTGGTCGTAGACCAGGTCCGGGGTCATGCGGATCAGGGTCAGATCGCGCTTGCCCTGGCGGATGATTTCGTGGCCGGCGGCGAAGGGAATCAGGTGGGTGAAGCCTTCCAGCGCGACGGTGTCGCCATCATTGATGAGGGTCTTCACCGCGTCCTTCAGAGAGAGAAATTCAGCCATCACATGTCTCCTGTAGCGACATCCTCTGTTCGCATTACGAACTTATGTTTTACATGCGAACATCATGACGCATATAATTTGTGCGCGTCAACTCCATCCTTTGGTCGAACGACCAGGGGAACTGATGTTCGCCATGCGAACAGTGGTAGGATTTCCGGGTAACACAGGAGGCAGGACTCTGGACAACAAACTCAAACCCGGTGACCGGGACTATGTGGCGGCTCTGGCTTCGGGGCTGCAGGTGCTCACGGCGTTCGATGCCGAACATTCACGGATGACCCTGACGGAAATGGCCGGCCGCACCGATATGGACAGGGCCAAGGCACGGCGCTTTCTGCTGACGCTCGAATCGCTGGGCTATGTACGGCGAGACGGGCGCTACTTCGAGCTGACCCCTCGCGTGCTGGAGCTCAGTCAGGCCTTCCAGTCATCCAACCAGTACCACACGGTGATTCAGCATTACCTGCGGGACATTACCGAGGAGATCGGCGAGTCTTCCTCGCTGAGCGTGCTGGATGGGATAGAAGTGGTCTATGTGGTGCGTTCGGCGGCGCCGCACCGCCTGATGGCCATTACCCTGTCGGCGGGGACCCGTCTGCCGGCCGCCTATACCTCCATGGGCCGGGTTCTGCTCGCCCAGCTGAGCGACAGCGCGCTGGAAGCACGGCTGCTGCAGATCGAGCCGCAGGCCCACACCCCGCAGTCACTGACCACCCGCGAGGAACTGCGCAAGGCGATTCTGCAGGCCCGCCATCAGGGTTACTGCATCATCGATCAGGAGCTGGATCTGGGACTGCGCTCGGTGGCCGCGCCGGTATTTGCCGGCAACGGGGATCTGCTGGGGGCAGTGAATATCAGCACCAACGCCGCCCGGGTACCGATGGAAGTCCTGGAGCAGGACTACCTGCCGCGCCTGCAGCAGCTGGCTGCCACGGTGCAGAAGACGGTACGTTCAGCGGCCGGCTGAGCCCGCAGCTCAACCGGCAATGCGCTGGTGCAGTTGACGTGACAGGTCGGCCAGCCGCTCGCCCAGCTGGCTGAGCTCCTGCTGGGCATTGAGCAGCTCGCTGCTGGCCTGATGCTGTCGCTGGGTGGCGGCACGCTGCTGGGCACTGAATTCGCGCACATCCACCAGTTGCCCATGGGCCTGATCCAGCGCCTGCTTCTGCGCGGCTATCGACTCGGCCAGTTTGCGGGTCTGCTCCGCAGTGGTCAGCAGCGTGCTACCGGCGCTGGTCACCTGGGTGACGCCGGTTCCGCTTCCTGCATCTGGCTGACACAGTCCTCGATCTGTGAACTGCTCACCGCAGTGTGCTGGTTCAACTCCTGCATCTGGGCGGTGGTGCGCGACAGCTGCTGCTCCTTGAGCTCGACCTGCCGCCCCGACTGCAGCACTTCCTCGACCTCTCGCTCGGCCTCGGCCACCGCCATGTTGCGCTGACGGGCGTTGAACCACTGGGCTATCCACACGGTAATCATGGGCAGCAGGAAGCCGGACCAGGTGTTGATCATTTCTTCCCTGGGGCTCAGCTCGAAGATCGGCAGCGCCGCGCCGCTGCGATCCAGCCAGGATCCTCGGGTGGCCCAGTTTGATCGACAACATCATATTGCTATCAATGAAACTAGCCCTTTACCCGAGGCCAGGCGATAGGGGACAGGCGCCGGAACCCATCGCCCCCGGAGTGACTCACTGGTCTGCTGCAAGCTGCGGTGGAGCCAGCCTGAGTGGCCCCTGCTCAGCGCGGAGTGTCGTCTCGCTTCAGACGCTGGATGGCGCGGGTGATTCGCGGCGCGCCGATCAGGATCAGGGTAAAGGCCACCGGCCAGGCTATGTAGAACGCGCGCCACCAGCGCTGCAGGAAGGCCTGATCCATGCCGGTATTCACCCAGGTAATCACGAAGGTCATGATGCTGACCATGTACAGCGACATCGCCAGTGCTGTCACCAAGGGTATGTATCGAGCTTTGATCACCTGTCATTCTCCTGCAGATACAGCCACGCCAGACCGGCGCCGCAAATCATTAGAGATCACTAATATACAGTAACCCATTATTCCGCGGCCACATTTTGACCCTGACTGCTTAACCGGCTGCTAGTCTCCAGTTAAAAAGCAGGGTGGCCAGCGCTCAAGCGAGCCGTTATATTTGGTGCCAAGGTGTGTCGCCGCATGGTGCGGAAAGGACAGGTTTTTGCGAGGGTCGGGCCGCCCACGCCGGAGACTCCATGATGCCACACCGTCATGCCGGGCAGTCGTTGTCGCGTGCCCAGCTTATTACTCAGCGTGCCTTCGCTACCGTTGAGCGTTTCATGCACATTCAGGCGTCCAGCGGGATTGTTCTGCTGGTGACTGCCGCCATCGCCCTGATCTGGGCCAATTCTCCCTTCGCCTCCTCCTATCACCATCTGTGGCATATTCCGCTGTCCATCGGGCTGGGTGATCTGACCTTCTCCCAACCCCTGCACTTCTGGATCAACGACGTGCTGATGACGGTGTTCTTCCTTGTTGTGGGCATGGAGGTCAAGCGCGAGATACACGAGGGATCGCTGCGTAATCCGCGCCAGGCGCTGCTGCCGATCGCCGCCGCGTTTGGTGGCGTCGTGGTCCCTGCTCTGTTCTATGTGGCACTGAACCCCGGCAGCCCCGGGCTGCAAGGCTGGGCCGTCCCCACCGCCACGGACATTGCCTTCGCCGTGGGCCTGCTGGCCCTGCTGGGCCGTTCGATTCCCAGCTCGGTGCGCATTTTCCTGCTGGCCCTGGCGATCATTGACGACATTGTCGCCATTCTCATCATCGCCCTGTTCTATTCCGAGGGGCTTGATATCACCGGCTTTATGGTGGCAGGCGTAGGCGTTCTGATGGTGCTTGGCCTGCAGCAGATGGGCATAGGCAGCGCCTTTGCCTATGTTCTCCCGGGGATAGTCCTGTGGACCGGCATGCTGATGACCGGTGCTCACCCCACCCTGGCCGGCGTGGTGCTGGGAATGATGACCCCCGTGGTGCCGGTGCGCCTGCGCGAGCGCCCACTGGACATGCTCACCCGCGTCGCGGGGGAGCTGACCGGGCGCAGTTCGAGCAGCACTGGGGATCTGGAGCAGATGAACGCTCACCTGCGCTCCCTGCGTCTGGCCCAGCGGGAAATACTGCCGCCGGTGGTACGCGTGCAGCATGCCCTGCACCCATGGGTGGCGTTTCTGGTAATGCCGGTATTCGCTCTGGCCAACGCCGGCGTTACCCTCGATGGCATTGACCTGTCGGCCAACGGAGCCCATGGAGTAATGCTGGGCGTGATCGCCGGACTGGTCCTGGGCAAGCCCCTGGGTATCGTCGGGATGACCTGGTTGATGGTACGCCTGCGCCTGTGCACCCTGCCAGAAGGCGCCGGCTGGGCCGGCATCTGGGTGGTCGGCCTGTTCGCCGGGGTGGGCTTTACCATGTCGATCTTCATCGGCTTGCTGGCCTTCATCGACCCCAACCTGCTGGGCGCCGCCAAGCTGGGCGTGCTGACGGGCTCAGCAGCTGCCTCAATGCTCGGGCTGGTGGTGGGCTTCGTGCTGATCAAACGTCGTGGCATCACCACGTGACATCCAAGGTGACAGCCGCCCTGGCCTGACGGATATCACCCCAGCATCTATGCTGAACAAGGCGGCACCCCGGTTCCGCCGTTAGGGTGCCAGGGCGAGCGCGGGCTTTATCAGAGCCACGCAGCCGCTCCGGGTGCATGACGCGCCCGGCGCGGCGGACACGCTGATGAGTCACTGACCAGAGGATGATCGCATGACGCACATCATTGCCTGCATTGATGGTTCACCTTCCACCCCCTCGGTCTGCGATCACGCTGCCTGGGCCAGTCAGCAGCTGGGCGCGCCCCTGATCCTGCTGCACGTCCTCGACCGGACCCTGGATCCTCAGAACAGCGATCCGACCGTGGATATCGGCCTGGACGGTCGTGAGCAGCTGATGGAGGAGCTGGCCCGGCTGGATGAAGAGCGTGCCCGCCTGGCCCGGGAACAGGGCCAGCTGACCCTGAAAGCAGCCCGTCAGCGCATCATCGAGGCCGGCTATCAGGAGCCGCAGCTGATGCACCGCCACGGCAGCCTGGTGGAAACCCTGCAGGAGCTGGAGTCAGACATGCGCCTGCTGGTCATGGGCAAGCGCGGCGACGGCAGCCTGCGCCCCAGCCAGGTGATCGGCAGTCATCTGGAAAATGCTATCCGCAGCATGCGCCGCCCGGTGCTGGTGACTCCGTCGGTGTTCCGCATCCCGCGCAGCGTGCTGCTGGCCTACGACGGCAGCTCCACTGCGGAAAAGGGTATCGACATGATCTGCCAGAGCCCCCTGTTGCGAGGCCTGCCCATCCATCTGGTGATGATAGGTGCCGACACCGGAAACCACAGACAGGTGCTGGCCGCAGCCGCTACGCGCCTGGCCGATGCCGGCTACCAGGCCCAGGTGGCCGTGCTTTCCGGCGAGGTCGAGGACGCCCTGCTGGGCTACCAGCAGGAACACCAGCTGGACCTGCTGGCCATGGGCGCCTATGGCCACTCGCGCATCCGCGAGTTCTTTATCGGCAGCACCACGACCACCATGCTGCGCCGTTGCCAGACGGCGCTGTTGATGCTGCGCTGAGTTGCCAGCTCATATCCACGCTGACGCGCGCCGCTCGCTACTGGGGGCAGGCGCCGTATAAGGCGCCCACCATTAATAGCTCTTGTAGGGGAGAAACTTGCCGGACAGCAATACCTTCACCCGGTCCCCCTTCGGATCAGGCTCGCGCTGGATATCCATGGAAAAGTCGATGGCGCTCATGATGCCGTCACCGAACTCCTCGTGAATCAGCTCCTTGATGGTGGTGCCGTACACGCTGACGATTTCGTACCAGCGGTAGATGAGGGGATCGGTGGGCACGGCGGTGGGCAGTGCACCTTTGTAGGACACGATCTGCAACCAGGCCACCGCCTCGTCGGGCAGCTCGAACAGGTCACCCAGCGCCTCGGCCTGGGTCTTGTTGAAGGTCATCTGTCCACGTGGTGGTGATCAACCAGGGTTGCCCCCTGGCTGACGGCACGCCGGAGGAGGTCCGCCGGCACCCCGATGTGATCAAGGCCTACCTGGGGGAAACCTGATGCTGTCGTTCACTGACGTCAACACCTTCTACGGCAAGATCCAGGCGTTGCACGGGGTAAGTCTGGACGTGCAGCAGGGTGAGATTGTGACCCTTATCGGTGCCAATGGCGCCGGCAAGACCACCCTGCTGATGACGCTCTGCGGCGACCCCGCGCCGGCCAGCGGCAGCATCCGCTACCACGGCGAGGAGCTGGTCGGCAGGGAAACCTGCCATATCATGCGCAGGGACATCGCCATAGTGCCGGAGGGGCGCCGGGTTTTCTCCCGCCTGACAGTGGAGGAAAACCTGGCCATGGGTGTCTTCTTCCTGCCACGGGAAGAAGTCCAGCCCCAGCTCAAGGCGACCCTGGAGCTCTTTCCCCGATTGAAGGAGCGCTATCAGCAACGGGCCGGCACCATGTCCGGCGGGGAACAGCAGATGCTGGCGATCGGCCGGGCACTGATGAGCAAACCCCGCATGCTGTTGATGGACGAACCCTCCCTGGGGCTGGCGCCCATCATCATTCAGCAGATCTTCGAGATCATCGAGGAGCTACGTCGTCAGGGGGTGACCATCTTCCTGGTCGAACAGAACGCCAACCAGGCGCTGAAACTGGCCGACCGGGGCTACGTCATGGAGCACGGCCACATCGTCATGCAGGGCAGCGGAGAGGAGCTGCTGGCCGACCCCGAAGTACGCCGCGCCTACCTCGGCGCCTGAACGTGGCCGAGGCGTTATCGCAGGAGCACCACCGAGACCGGGATTCTCCTACATCAAAACCGGGGGTTCCCCTCGAACCGTAGGGAGCACCCGCCTCGGGTGCGAAGGTGTTCTGGCTTGACTCCCTTTTCGCACCGAGGGCGGTGCTCCTACAGCCAAACCGGGGATCCTCCTACATCAAAACCGGGGTTCTCCTCGAACCGTAGGAGCACCCGCCCCGGGTGCGAAGATGCTCTGGCTCGACTCCCTTTTCGCACCGAGGGCGGTGCTCCTACATCTAAATCGGGGTTCTCCCACATCAAAACCGGGATTCTCCTCGAACCGTAGGAGCACCCGCCCCGGGTGCGAAGGTGTCCTGGCTTGACTCCCTTTTCGCACCGAGGGCGGTGCTCCTACAGCCAAATCGGGGTTCTCCCACATCAAAACCGGGGTTCTCCTCGAACCGTAGGAGCACCCGCCCCGGGTGCGAAGGTGCTCTGGCTCGACTCCCTTTTCGCACCGAGGGCGGTGCTCCTACAGCCAAACCGGGGATCCTCCTACATCAAAACCGGGGTTCTCCTCGAACCGTAGGAGCACCCGCCCCGGGGTGCGAAGGTGCTCTGGCTCGACTCCCTTTTCGCACCGAGGGCGGTGCTCCTACATCTAAATCGGGGTTCTCCCACATCAAAACCGGGATTCTCCTCGAACCGTAGGAGCACCCGCCCCGGGTGCGAAAGTGCTCTGGCTCGACACCCTTTTCGCACCGAGGGCGGTGCTCAGACAGCCGGCGGTGACAAACTCCTTCGACAACCCCACCACCTCGGCAACCTGCTGCCATTTAAGGCCCTTGCGCACCTTGCTGGCGATGATCAGACGGGTAACTTCTTCGCGACTTGAAACCATGGTGTGTTCCTCGTTCCGTTGATTGCAGAGTTTTTGCTCGGCAGTGACGAGGCAAGGAGCAGGCCAACGCCTGCCGAACCACACAAGGACAAGGAGTTCCCACCGACGGTGCCGCCGGGCTTTTTTGAGGTCAATGCTTTACAGATCCTGCCCACTCTATATAATGCATTCCCGCGCCGGTATAGCTCAGCTGGTAGAGCAACTGACTTGTAATCAGTAGGTCCCGGGTTCGACTCCTGGTGCCGGCACCATGTAGATCAAGGCTTGCAGAGATGCAGGCCTTTTTCGTTTCTGGGGTGGGTTACGCCGGGGGTTACCTTCTCGGAACCCAACAGCGAACCAAGGCCGTCATCATCGAAAAGCTGGTTTCACGCGAGCTGTGGCGAGGTGGTCACAGACACTTTGATCCTGGTCACCCCAGAGTCCTTTAAGCATCTGCAGTCAAGCATTTCCCTCAAACCCTCACTTGTGAATTACTTCTCCAGCGCTACTTGACATTAAGCTCGTAAGCCATTGTTTCTCCACACTCATTCACAGCGATCATTTTTTGTACGCTTCGCTACAGGCCGCGTTATACGCGGCTCGCGGCAGGTTACCAAGCGCTCATCAACATTGTTATGCACAGCGTTCGGGGATAACTTTGGAAAGCGAAACCCTGTGGATAACTCTGTGTGCAACCGGTTTACAGGGTGGGGGCGAGCTGTGCGTCAGGGAGTTCGGCCAGCAGTAGGAGGTTGCGCGGGGTCAGGGTGGATTCGCAGAACTGGCCCAGACGCACCTGATATCCACACTCCTGCAGGTAAAGCGCCCGGTCGAGCAACAGCCAGATTTCCAGTGGTCGGCGGAACAGCCCAGGTACCAGCTCCAGGTTGCGCACCTCGGCCAGTCGCTGCCAGCCCTGCTGTTCCAGAGCCTGCCAGTCGTCCGGCTCCCGCAGTTGCAGGTCGTGGTGGGCGGCCAGGTCCCGGCAGAAGTGGGCAATCCCCTGGCTCAGGGCGCTCTCCGGACGTGAGGGAGTGGGCAGGTACTGATCCACTCCCCTTACCTGCCTTTGCCAGATATCGAAGGCCAGGCGCCAGGCCATGGACTGGTCGCGCAGGCGACGCACTCGCTGCCCGGCGGTGATGCTCTCCTGCAGGGGCAGCCCGAGATCCTCCCGGCTCAGGCGCAGAACGCTGGCACGGGCACGGGCGGACATCGGCTGGTAGCTGGCACTCTCGATGCGGTTGTAGCAGCAGGGGGACAGCGCCAATTGACGGCAGCCCCGGCGAGCCGCCTGTTCAAGCAGAGTCATGTGCAGTTGCCCACAGGCATGCAGTGCCACAACGCTGTGCTCGGTCTGCAGCTGCGACCAGCTGTCCGGGTTAAGCACATCGGCATCCACATGGCTGCTGCTTACCCCCAGCTGACGCCCCAGCTCTACGCCCTGTCGGTTGAGCTGCGGATCGCGCTCCAGGCAGGTCAGCGGCTTGCCGGTCTGCCATGCCAACAGCCGACCCAGATGCCCCTTGCCGGCACACCAGTCCAGCCAGTGCGTTGCAGGGTGCCCCCAGCCATGACGGACACATGCGGCGAAATGGGTGATCTGCTGCCATTTGCGGCCGGGGATGTGGCGGCTCAGCAGGTCTGCAATCTGCCGCTGTTCTGTCGTCGAGCGGGTGCTCGACAACCGGGCATCGACTGCTGGCTGATAGAGCGGCAATTGGCTCAGTTCGAGGGCGCGCTGGGCCAGCTGGGCGAAGGGCCTTGGTGCACCCTCGAGCAGATGCGGCTGGTTGTGCGCCGCTTCGGCCTGCTCCAGCGTGCGGCTGCGCAGCCAGTTGGCCAGTTCCGGCCAGTCGGCCTCCCAGAGCAGATGCACAGTGGTGAAAGGCCGCGGGCGCCAGAGTGCCTGGTGCTCGAGCAGCCAGGCATCCAGTTCGGCAAAACGGGCAGCGTAGTCGATGCCCGCGTCAACGGGTGCGGCTGGCATCCACTTTCAGCCAGCGCTCGACCAGCTTGAACAGCTGGGTGAACACCAGGGTAATGACCAGATAGATCAGCCCGGCAACCATGAAGAACATCTCATACTGGTAGGTACGCGCGTTCAGGGTGCGCACCACGCCCATGATGTCCAGCAGGGTCACGGTATAGACCACGGCGCTGGCCTTGAGCATGAGGATGACCTCGTTGCCATAGGCCGGCAGACCGATGCGGATGGCCCGGGGCAGGATGATGTGCTGCAGGGCCTGCCGTTTGGACATGCCCAATGCCCGGGCTGCCTCCACCTCACCCGGCGGAACGGCCTGAATGGCGCCGCGCAGGATCTCGGCAATATAGGCCGCGGTATGTAGGGTCATGGTGATCAGGGCGCACCAGTAGGGTTCGCGCAGGTACGGCCAGAGGGAGCTGTCGCGCACTACCTGGAACTGGGACAATCCGTAGTACACCAGAAACAGCTGCAGCAGCAGCGGCGTGCCGCGGAAGAAGAAAATGTAGCTGTACGGCAGCGCACGGATGTACCAGTGCCGAGAAGCCCGTGCCAGACCCAGGGGGATGGCGAAGAACAGTCCCACCACCACGGCGATGCCCACCAGCTCGAGCGTCAGCAGCGTACCCTCCCAGAGCATGGGCGCCCACTGCACTATCATTGCCCAACGTTCTGCCCAGGTCACAGTTCGGTCCTCGCATAGCCGCGGTTGGCACGGTGCTCGAACCAGTGCAGCGCCGCCATGATGATGACGGTCAGACCCAGGTAGATCAGTGCCGCCATGAAGTAGAAGGTGAAGGGTTCCTTGGTGGCGTTGGCCGCCACCTGGGCCTTGCGCATGACCTCCTCGAGGGAGATCAGCGATACCAGCGCAGTATCCTTGAGCATGATCAGGTACAGATTGCCCAGCCCCGGCAGGGCAACCCGCCACAGCTGCGGCAGGGTGATGCGCCAGAAGATGCGCAGCCGCGACATGCCCAGTGCCAGACCGGCCTCACGCTGGCCCGGATGCAGGGACAGCAGGGCACCGCGGAAGACTTCGGTGGCGTAGGCACCGAAACACAGCCCCAGGGCGATGGTGCCGGCCGCGAAGGGGCTGAGGGTCAGATAGGGGTTGCCGAAGTGGCTGCCGAGCCAGTTCATCAGCGAGGTGGTGCCGTAGTAGGCCATCAGTACCCAGAGGGTCTCCGGCACACCGCGTACCACCGAGGTATAGAAGCCGCCGACACCGCGCAGGGCGCGGTTGCCGGAAACCTTGGCGCTGGCACCGAGCAGGCCAAGCAGCAGCCCGAGAGCCACCGAGGCCAGCGACAGGCGTATGGTCATCCAGGTCCCTTCCAGGAGGGCTGGACCGAATCCGTGTAAGTCAGGCATGTGTGTCAGGTCTGATAAGCGGAACCGGGCCCCGCAGGGCCCGGCCTTCCATCAGCGGATGCTGAAGGGGAAGTACTTGGCGTTGATCTCGTCGTAGGTACCGTCTTCGATGATCTCGGCCAGGGCCTTGTTCAGGCGCTCGCGCAGCGGATCACCCTTGCGCACGGCGATACCGATCTGGTCGTCGTCGAATACCGGCTCACCCTTGAACTCGAAGTTGGCACCGGCGTCGCTCTGCAGCCATTCGTACTGCACGAAGACGTCAGCCAGCACGCCGTCGATACGGCCGGAGGCCATGTCCAGATAGGCGTTTTCCTGGGTGTCGTAGAGGCGGATGGTCACCACGTCACCGAGGTTCTCTTCCAGCCACTGACCGGCGATGGTCGCCCGCTGCGCGCCAATGGTCTTGCCCTTGAGGTAGTCATTGTCCACCTTGAAGTCGCTGTTCTTGGGCGCCACGAACTGCAGCTTGTTGGTGTAATAGGGGTCGGTGAAGTCCACCGCACGCTTGCGCTCCTCGGTGATCGACATGGAGGCCACCAGGAAGTCGAAGCGACGGGTATTGAGTGCCGGGATGATGCCGTCCCAGTCGGAGGTCACCACACTGCACTCGGCGCCCATCTTCTCGCACAGGGCGTGGGCGATATCCAGATCGAAGCCGACCGCCTTGCCGGTGTTGTCGATCTCGTTGAAGGGAGGATAGGCGCCTTCGGTGCCGATACGCAGCTTGTCGGCTGCCACTGCCTGGCCACCCAGGAATACAGCGGCCAGGGCCGCCAGAAGAACTGCCTTGTAGCTTTTCATCGATACTGCTCCTTCTTATGGCTGGACATGAACTGCCTGCAGCGCTCGGAGGTGGGATTGTCGAATACCTGCTCCGGAGTGCCGATCTCTTCCACCTGTCCCTGATGCAGGAACACCACCTGACTGGACACCTGACGGGCAAAGCCCATCTCGTGGGTAACCAACAGCATAGTACGTCCTTCTTCGGCCAGGGCCCGGATAACCATGAGCACCTCATTGACCATTTCCGGGTCCAGTGCCGAGGTCGGCTCGTCGAACAGTATGACCTGGGGCTTCATCGCCAGGGTGCGGGCGATGGCTGCACGCTGTTGCTGGCCGCCGGAGAGCTGGGCCGGATAGGCATGGCGCTTGTCGGCGATGCCGACCTTCTCCAGGAACACCTCGGCGGCGGCGATGGCGTCGGCCTTGGACTGGCCCAGCACGCGCCGCGGCGCTTCGATGATGTTCTCCAGGATGGTCATGTGCGGCCACAGGTTGAAGCTCTGGAACACGAACCCCACCCGCGCCCGCAGGCGATTGATCTGGGCATGGTCGGCGGCCACCAGGGAGCCGTCGCGACTGGGCTTGAGCTTGAGCTCCTCGCCGGCGACCAGTATCTGGCCCTGATGGGGGTTTTCCAGCAGGTTGATGCAGCGCAACAGGGTGCTTTTCCCGGAACCGGACGAGCCGAGGATGGAAATGACGTCGCCATCCCGGGCCAGCAGGTCGACGCCCTTGAGAACCTCAAGATCGCCATAGCGCTTGTGCAGGTTGCGCACTTCGAGAGCAGGGGGTGTCACGTAAAGTTATCCAATCTGAAGCAATGCCGCAAAGCTAGCACAGGTGGGGGATATGACCAATAAGTCGTTTCGCTGGACCGACAGGCTACGACACCGATACAGACCCGGCCAACCTGGGCAGATCTGCCGACGCGGCCTGGACGGACCGAGATGACACAAAAAAGCCCGCTGGCAAAACCAGCGGGCTTGGAATAATGGTGCCCAGGGACGGAATCGAACCGCCGACACGGGGATTTTCAATCCCCTGCTCTACCGACTGAGCTACCTGGGCAACGGGGCGCTATTAAACGATTCGAGACTCGACATGTCAAGCATGGCCGGCAGATATTTTTACTTTTTTCAGCCGCTTAGGCTGAGGGCGGTACATAGCCGTCGGCCTTGGCGTAATCTTCGCCGGCCAGGAACTTGTCCATTTCCGCCTGGATGAACTTGCGATCCTCGGGATCCATCATGTTCAGACGGCGTTCGTTGATCAGCATGGTCTGGTGCGCCTGCCATTCTTCCCAGGCCTTTTTCGAGACTTCGTTGAAAATCTTCTCGCCCTTGGGGCCCGGGTAAGGCGGGCGCTCGAGGCCGGGCAGCTCCTGCTGGTACTTGCGACAAAACACGGTGCGCGACATGGAAACTCTCCTCTTGACGGACTGGCTCGGGGACGGCCTCAGGCGGTGCTCAGACCAGCTGCTCGACCTGACTGAGCAGCTTGCTGACCGGCGCGGCCAGTCCCAGGCGGTCGGGTTGGCGCAGGTTATACCAGACCTGCCCCGGTTCGGCCACGCCGGGCGCGGGTGCTACCCGTACCAGCAGTGGCTGTATGTCCAGATGAAAATGGCTGAAGGTGTGCCGCAGCGGCTGCAGGGCCTGCTGCTGCTCGACGCGCCAGCCGAGGCCGGACAGAAGATCTTCCAGCTCGCCGTGATCATTCAGCTGGGGCGGGCACCAGAGCCCACCCCAGAGGCCGGAATCAGGCCGCCGCTGCAGCCAGATCTCGCCGTTGGGATTGACCAGCAGCGGCATCACGCACTCGCGCACCGGTAATGCCTTGCGCGGTTTCGAGTGCGGATAGGCGGCAGGCTGCCCCAGACGTCGCGCCTCGCAGCCGGCCTGCACCGGGCACAGCAGACAGGAGGGCTTGCTGCGGGTACACAAAGTGGCGCCCAGATCCATCATCGCCTGGGTGTAATGGTTGAAGCGCTGCTGCGGGGTATAGCGCTCGGCAATCTGCCAGAGGCGGTCATGTACCGCCTTCTCCCCCGGCCAGCCCTCCACCGCATGGTAGCGGGCCAGTACCCGTTTGACGTTACCATCCAGGATAGGCGCGCGCAGGCCCATGCTCAGGCTGGCGATGGCGCCGGCAGTGGAACGGCCGATGCCGGGCAGCGCCTGCAGCCCCTCGACGCTGGCGGGGAATTCCCCGCCATGCTCGCTGACCACTATCTGCGCGGTGCGGTGCAGGTTGCGGGCGCGGCTGTAGTAGCCCAGCCCGGTCCACAGGTGCAGCACCTCGTCAGGCGCCGCGACTGCCAGGGCATGCACATCCGGCAGGGTCTGCATGAAGCGCTGGTAATAGGGGATCACTGTCGCTACCTGCGTCTGCTGCAACATGATCTCCGACACCCACACCCGGTAGGGCGTCATGTCGTGCTGCCAGGGCAGATCCTTGCGCCCGAACTGGTCGTACCAGGCCAGTACCGCCCGGGAAAAGTCTTCGCTCACCGGTTGAACAACCCTCTGATGGCATCACGCACCGCCGGTGCCTGCTCGCCGAGTTTCTCTTCGAGCTTTTCCTCGACCTTGTCGCCGATCTTGCGTTCGGCCTCGTTGCGCAGCAGCTGACCGGCAATCCGGGTCACGCCCTGGGTATCGACCCCGCAGCTCTTGGCCGCGTTATGCAGATAGCCTTCGCAGCGCAGCGGCCATTCCACACCGACGTAACGCTGGTTGATGCGGCAGGCCGGGTCGGGCATCTCGCGCTGATCACCCTCCAGCACCAGCGCCACGCCGTAGTCCAGGCGCTGCTCGGGCAGATGGATGTCACCGTTGCCCTTGGCGGTGATACCCGGCAGCGACGCCACCAGATCACGGCTCTGCACGGTTCCATTGACGATGCGGAAGCTGCCGGTCAGCTTGTTGAACGGTGTGTTCTCGGCGCCGAAGTCGCTGGTCAGCGCCTCCCGGTTGGCCAGGGCGATGGCCTGGCAGAGCCGCTGCTCGAGATTCACGCCCAGCAGGGCGCCGTCGCTTACATCGAAGCTCAGGTTGCCGTTGAGCTCATCGATCCAGCTGCGCATGCTGTTGCCCCGGGTGCGCAGGTCCATCTCCAGATTCAGACGCCCGCGTACCTGCTCGGGCATCTCGTAGGCACGCTGCAGCGCCTGTGAATCCATACCGCTCAGCTTGCCCTTGAGGGTCAGCGGTGCCGGCAACTGGCCGGCGCCCAGGGTGCCGGTGGCGCTGAACTGACCGCCGAAAACGCCCCCTTCGAAGCGGCGCAGGCGGATATTGCCGTCTGCCGCTTCCAGAGTGAGTGTGAAGGGGCTGATGCTCTGGCCGGTCAGCTGCACCTGCTGCAGGTCCAGACTGCCGTGGACATTCAGCCCGGCCAGAGTCTCCAGCGGCAGCAGCGGTTCGTTACTCCAGGGCTCGGGCTTCGCGGTGGAGCTGCTGCCGCCCTGCGCCGGTGCCGAGCTGGCACTGTCAGCGGTCTGCTCGGTGGGCGGCAGGTAGTGATCGATGTTCAGCCTGTCGCCGCTCAGCTCGAAGCGCAGCGCCTGCTTGGACAGATCTTCCAGGCCCAGCCGGCCACGCAGTTCAGTCCCGTCCAGCTGGAGCCTGAGATCGTTCAGCATCAGGCTGTTGGCGCTCCCCTCCAGATCCGCACTCAGCGCAATTCGACTCAGGGCCGCCGCATGGGCCATGTCCGGCAGCTCCTGACCGAGATCGTGGAGCAGCGTACGGGCATCGAACTGGGCGATGTCGATACTGCCGACCAGCGCCGGCTCGCTGTCCAGTCCGGTAAGAGACAACTCACCGGTGGCACGCAGATCCGCCAGGGCCATGCGCAACTGGCGCAGCTGGGCGGTCTGTTCGGCCAGATCCACCAGCGCATCACCCTGCAGGCGCATCCCGGTCGCCCGGCCATTGAACAGGTCACCGCTGGCGTCGACCTTCAGGTCGAAACCGTCGAGCTGGTAAAGCTGGTCGGCCAGACTGAAGCTGGCAACGGTTTTCAGATCGATACGTGCACGGGTCGCCGGTTGATCGGTGAGCAGCAGGCCGAGAAATTCCACATCGAAGGGCTGCTGGTCGATCAGCGCCCCGGTTCGCAGATTGACCTCCTCCAGCAGCAGGTGCTGATTGGCCTGACGATCGGTGTATTCGATACGGGCATTGGTGATGCGCACGCTCTGCACTGAGACCTGCAGCTGGCCATGGCGCTCGGCTTCGGCCTCGGCGCTGGCCCGGCCCTGCTCGACTGCCTCGGCGCCCTCACCTTCGGCCTGCGCCTGGGGGCCTACTGTCGACCAGTTGGCTACACCCTTTTCATCCACCAGCAGATTGAGCCGGACGCTGTCGAGAATGACGTCACTCATGCGCAGCTCGCGACGCAGCAGCGGCAGCACCTCGACGCCGAGACCGACGCTGCCCACATCCGCCAGCGGCTGCTCGGGCTGGCCGACCGGCG
This sequence comes from Halopseudomonas sp. Lyrl_26, assembly GCF_051948695.1. Lineage (NCBI taxonomy): Bacteria > Pseudomonadati > Pseudomonadota > Gammaproteobacteria > Pseudomonadales > Pseudomonadaceae > Halopseudomonas > Halopseudomonas sp. Lyrl_26. The sequence continues at coordinate 180,305 of NZ_JAYJLH010000002.1, read as the reverse complement.
CAATGCCTACCTGCTTGAGTTCGATGCCCAGCCAGGGAAACAGCGACCAGCCGATGTCGCCGCCCAGGGTCAGCTCGATGTTGGCCTGTTCCCGCGCCGCCTGCTGGATCTGTTCCTTGTAGTCGTTGGGGTCGAACAGGCGGGTAAGGAAGAACAGCACCCCGACCGCCAGGATGACAAGGGCGAGCAGTGCCAGCCCGATGATTCCGGCCAGTTTCTTCATGGTCACTCCCAGATTCTGCGAATGGGTACAGGGTAAAGCTTGTCGGGTCGCCACGCCACCGCCTGCCCTCTCTATAGCCCCGGACCGCGGGGTACACGTATAATGCCCGCCCCTGATGAAATATTTGCGGAGAATCGCCATGATGGAGCGCAAGGCAAGTGTCGAGCGCAACACCTCGGAAACCCAGATCAAGGTGGAGATCAACCTGGACGGTACCGGCCAGGCCCGCTTCGATATCGGTGTTCCCTTCCTTGAGCACATGCTGGATCAGGTAGCCCGGCACGGCCTGATCGACATGCACATCGAATGTCGCGGCGACCTGCACATCGACGATCACCACACCGTGGAAGACGTCGGCATCACCCTGGGTCAGGCCTTTGCCAAGGCCGTCGGGGACAAGAAGGGTATCCGTCGCTACGGCCACTCCTATGTGCCCATGGACGAAGCCCTGTCCCGCGTGGCGCTGGACTTCTCCGGCCGCCCCGGCTTGCAGATGCACGTACCCTTTACCCGTGCGGTAGTGGGGCGCTTTGACGTGGACCTGTTCCAGGAGTTCTTCCAGGGGTTCGTCAATCACGCCCTGGTGACCCTGCACATCGACAACCTGCGCGGGCAGAACACCCACCACCAGATCGAAACCGTGTTCAAGGCCTTCGGCCGGGCACTGCGCATGGCGCTGGAGATAGATCCGCGCATGGGCGACCGTATTCCCTCGACCAAAGGTTCGCTGTAAATGGGGTCAGTTGCCGTCATTGATTACGGTATGGGCAACCTACATTCGGTTGCCAAGGCGCTGGAACACGCCGGCGCCAGACAGGTGCTGGTCACCAGTTCGCCGGAGCAGATCCTGGATGCCGACCGCGTGGTGCTGCCGGGTGTGGGCGCCATCCGCGACTGCATCAGCGAACTGCGCCGGCTCAGTCTGGACCAGGTGGTCCGTCAGCTGGTGGACGAGAAGCCGCTGCTGGGCATCTGCGTCGGCATGCAGATGCTGCTGGAGCACAGTGAAGAGAACGGTGGTGTGGATGGCCTGGGGCTGTTTCCCGGTGGCGTGCACTTCTTCGGAGAAGACCTGCAGGAGCAGGGTCAGCGTCTGAAGGTGCCGCACATGGGCTGGAACCAGGTCACCCAGACCATCGACCACCCGCTCTGGCACCGCATCGAGCAGAACGCCCGCTTCTACTTCGTGCACAGCTATTACGCCCGTCCGGGCAAGGCGACGCAGATGGCCGGACGCTGCCACTACGGCGTGGACTTTGCTGCGGCACTGGCCCAGGACAATGTATTCGCCACCCAGTTTCACCCGGAGAAGAGCCATACCAACGGCCTGCAGTTGCTGCAGAACTTCCTGGCCTGGGATGGCCGCTGGTAAGCGGCAGGCTATCAGCTGCAAGCGATAAGCTGGCCGTGCGTTTTATTAGTTTGAAGCTTGCAGCGTGACGCTTGCAGCTTCCCTACACTGAATCAGGAAGGTTGCGATGCTTATTATCCCGGCAATTGATCTCAAGGACGGCGCTTGCGTACGCCTGCGCCAGGGCCTGATGGACGATGCTACGGTTTTCTCCGATGACCCTGTGGCCATGGCCGCCAAGTGGGTCGAAGCCGGTTGCCGGCGCCTGCACCTGGTCGATCTGAACGGCGCCTTCGAGGGCAAGCCGGTCAATGGTGAAGTGGTCACCGCCATCGCCCGGCGCTATCCGGACCTGCCGATCCAGATCGGCGGCGGCATCCGCAGCCTGGAAACCATCGAGCACTATGTGCGCGCCGGGGTCAGCTACGTGATCATCGGCACCAAGGCGGTGAAGGAGCCGGAATTTGTCGGCGAAGCCTGCCGCGCCTTCCCCGGCAAGGTGATTGTCGGCCTTGACGCCAAGGATGGCTTTGTCGCCACCGACGGCTGGGCCGAGGTCAGCGAACTGCAGGTGGTCGATCTGGCCAGGCGCTTCGAGGCCGACGGCGTGTCCGCGATCGTCTACACCGACATCGCCAAGGACGGCATGATGCAGGGCTGCAACGTGGAAGCCACGGCGGCACTGGCCAATGCCACCCGCATCCCGGTGATTGCCTCGGGCGGCATCCACAATCTGGGCGACATCCAGCAGCTGCTCGACGCCCGCGCCCCCGGCATCATCGGCGCCATCACCGGCCGCGCCATCTACGAAGGTACCCTGGATGTCGCCGAGGCCCAGGCCCTGTGCGACGCCCACCAATAGATTCCAGCGGAGACCTGACATGAGCCTGGCCAAACGCATCATTCCCTGCCTGGACGTGGAAAACGGCCGGGTGGTCAAGGGCGTGAAGTTCGAGAACATCCGTGACGCCGGCGATCCGGTGGAGATCGCCCGCCGCTACAACGAGCAGGGTGCCGACGAGATCACCTTCCTCGACATCACCGCCACCCATGAAGGCCGCGATACCACCCTGCATACCGTCGAGCGCATGGCCAGCGAGGTGTTCATCCCGCTGACTGTCGGCGGTGGCGTGCGCACCGTGCAGGATATCCGCAACCTGCTCAACGCCGGGGCCGACAAGGTATCCATCAACTCTGCCGCGGTATTCAACCCGGACTTCGTCGGCGAAGCCGCCGACCGCTTCGGCTCCCAGTGCATTGTCGTGGCCATTGATGCCAAGCGCGTCTCCGGTCCCGGTGAGTCGGACCGCTGGGAGATCTTCACCCACGGCGGGCGCAAGCCCACCGGACTGGATGCGGTGGAATGGGCGAAGAAGATGGAAGCCCTGGGCGCCGGCGAGATTCTGCTGACCAGCATGGATCAGGATGGAGTGAAGAGCGGCTACGACCTGGGCGTCACCCGGGCCATCAGCGACGCGGTGGGCGTGCCGGTGATCGCCTCCGGAGGCGTCGGCAACCTGCAGCATCTGGCTGACGGCATCCTGCTGGGCGGCGCCGATGCGGTACTGGCCGCCAGCATCTTCCACTTCGGTGAGTACAGCATTCCCCAGGCCAAGGCCTTCCTCGCCGAACAGGGCATCGAAGTCAGGCTCTGAGCGCCCTGCCTGCGGCTTCGCCTGCTCTCCGGGCGAAGCCGTTCCCTTCCTTCCCTGCCCTGGGCGGTCAGCCGCCGCGTCCCAGCAACTCCTCAACACTGACCACCTGCACGCCCTCGATGGCCGGCAGATCCTCGGTCAATCGCCGCTCAAGGTAGTCGATGGTCTGCGGATAGGGATGGCCGATCATCACCGCCGTGCCGGTACGCCGGGCAATCGCCAGTGCCTGATCGAAGGCCTGGCCAATGGCCTCCGGGGTGCGCTGATTGTCGAGAAACACCTGGCGGGATAAATGGGGCACACCGGCCGCACCGGCCGCGATGGCCGCCTGGGTCTGCGCCGTGGTCCGACTGTCGATGAAGAACAGTCCGCGCTCGCGCAGTACCTGCATGACCCAGTCCATGGGCTCGCGCTCGGCAGTGAGCCGACTGCCCATGTGGTTGTTGACCCCGCGTACCCCGGGCAGGCTGTCGAGGTTGCTGCGCAGCTGCGCCTGCAAGCGCTCCCGGGACATGCCGCTGTACATGCCACCGGGACCGATGGACAGACCCGCGCCGTTCTCCATGGGTTGATGCAACAGCACGGTGCGCCCCGCCGCCACGGCCTCCCGGGCCAGCTGCTCGGCAGCCAGCGTCTGCGGCAGTATGGCCAGAGCCACGGGCAGGGGCAGCGCAATCAGGCGACGACCCTGGCGCAGATTATGGCCGACATCGTCGATGATGATGGCTACCGCTGGAGTGCTGTCCTGTGGCTCGGCCGGCTCGGGAGCTGGGAGGGGAGTTTCCACTACTTCTGGCAGGGGCTCCGGCGGCGCCAGCGCCGGCCGTTCCAGCTCCAGCCAGCGGGAGCGCAGCTCGTGAAAATCGTCCACCAGGGGCTCGCCGGCCGGCAGCTGCAGCTCGGGGTCGGCGATGTCGGGGTCAGGGGCGGGGGGATCCTGGGGTTCACTGCAGGCTGCCAGCAACAGCGCCAGCAGCCCGGCGATGCATCTCTTCATTGACGACGGGTGATGTTGAGCCCCTTGAGCAGGTTCAAGGCCTGATTGAGCTGGTAGTCCGCGTCGCGCTCGGCATTGGCACCGGTGGCCGGGGTGCGCACTGTCGGACGCTCCTGCCCGTCGCCGTTGCCGTTGTTCAGATGCCCCAGCAGATCGGCCTCGCGGTAGCTGACCTCATCCGCATCCCGGGTCAGCTGGGCGCGCTGCACGACGATATCCGGCTCTATGCCCTGGGCCTGGATGGAGCGGCCGTTGGGCGTGTAATACAGTGCGGTGGTGAGCTTCAGCGCGCGGTCGTTGTTCAGTGGCAGTACCGTCTGCACCGAGCCCTTGCCGAAGCTGTCGGTACCCATGATCACCGCCCGGCCACGGTCCTGCAGGGCGCCGGCAACGATCTCCGAGGCCGAAGCCGAACCGCCATTGATCAGCACCACCAGGGGCACATCACCGCCGGGGTTGGCGGCTGTGGCATTGAAGCGCAGCTCGCTGTTGGGCAGCCGGCCCTTGGTGTAGACGATAAGGCCGTCGCTGAGGAAGGCATCGGCCACCTCGACCGCCGACTGCAGCACGCCGCCGGGGTTGTTGCGCAGGTCCATGATCAGCCCCTTGAGTTCGCCCTGCTCCTTGAGCGTGGCGAGACTGCGGCGTACCTCGTCTCCGGTATTGTTCTGGAACTGGGTGATGCGCAGGTAGGCGTAACCGGGCTCCAGAGTATCGGTGCGCACGCTGCGCACGCGGATGACTGCCCGCTCCAGTTCCACATCGAAGGGCCGACCGGCGCCGCGCACCAGGGTCAGGGTGATCTTCGAGCCCGCGGGACCGCGCATGCGATCGACCGCATCCATCAGGCTCATGCCCTTGACCGGATGATCATCGATCTTGACGATCAGATCCCCCGGCTCGATGCCGGCCCGCGAGGCCGGGGTATCGTCGATCGGCGAGATGACCTTGATGAAGCCGTCCTCCTGCCCCACTTCCAGCCCCAGACCGCCGAACTGGCCGGTGGTGGTGTCCTGCAGGCCCTGGAAGGCCTCGGGTTCGAGGTAGGCCGAGTGCGGATCAAGCCCTTCGAGCATGCCGCGGATGGCATTTTCCAGCAGGGTGGCGTCGTCCACCTCCTCCACATAGGAGGTCCGGATCCGCTCCAGCACCTCGGTGAAGGTCCGCAGCTCGTTCAGGGGCAGCGGCGCCGCCGGTTCCCGCTCCTGAGCCAGCGCCGGTGCACCGGCCAAGGCCACAAGCAGTCCGACAGTGATGGATAGATCACGCACAGCGGCCATCAAAACTCTCCCCGTCATAACACCCCTGAAATGTATCGGCAGACTGCCGCAGTGCTGGGATCCCGCTCTCCCTGATCACAGCTGGCTTGCTCGAGTATCGCTAGCAGCATGAACGAGGAAGGCGTTTTTTTCAAAGCATTCTCAGCGTGGCAGCATACACCAGGCGGCCGGATCCAGTGGCTGGCCGCGATGGCGAATGGAAAAATACAGCGCCGGCTCACCCAGGCCGCCACTGTTGCCGACAGTGGCAATGGCGTCCCCGGGCTGAACCCAGGTGCCCACCTCGTGCAGCAGCGTCTGGTTATGGCCGTACAGGCTCAGATAGCCGTTGCCATGATCCAGAATCAGCAGAAGTCCCGAGCCGCGCAGCCAGTCGGCGAAGACCACCCGTCCGCCGTGAATGGCGTGCACCCGCGTGCCCTCCGGTGCGCCGATCAGCAGACCGTCCCACTTGAGCCGCGCGTCGCTGCCGCGCTGACTGCCGAAGCGGGCGCGGATCTGGCCATTGACCGGCAGTGGCAGCTTGCCCCGCGCCTGGGCAAAGGGCAGGCTGCCGGCCGGGGTAGGAATGCTGGTGATGGCCTCGTCCAGCTTCTTGATCAGCGCGGCCAGCTCGGCTCGCTCCGCTTCACGCTGGTTGACCTCCTGTTGCTGGGTGCGCTGGCGTTCGCGCAGACTCGCGAGAATGGAGCTGCGCTTGTCCCTTTCGCTTTCCAGCGCCGCCTGGCGCTCGACCAGGACGGCGCGATCACGCTGCAGCGCGGTCTGCTGCTCGGCAATGCTGGCACTGGCCTGGCGGATCTGTTCTATGGTCTGGGTGTAGCGGTTGATCTCTTCCACGCGGGCGCGGTTGAAATCCCCGTAGTAGCGCATCATGCGGGCAATGCGCGCCGGATCATCCTGGTTGAGCAGCATCTTCAGGTAATCCTGCTGCCCGGCGCGGTGCGCCGCACGCAGCTGGCGGGCGATCTGTTCCTGCTGCTCTTCCAGCGCCTGCTGCAGGGCGGCGGCCTGACTCTGCAGGTCGGCCAGTCTTGCCTCGCCATCGCGGATCTGCTGCTCGATGCCGCCGGCCTCACGCCGCAGCCGGCCTATCTGGCTTTCGCTGTCGCGCAGCTCCTTCTCCAGCCCGGACACCTCCTGCCGAAGATTGCCGAGCATCCGCTTGAGCCGGTTGATCTCCGCCTCGGTCTGGCGCAACTCCGCCCGGGCCGCTTCGGCATCGGGTTCGGCGTGGGCCGGCGCAGCGACCAGCCACAGCAGGACGAACGCCGCTGCACAGGCAGCGGCGCGGCATCCGGCATTGGCCAACCAGCCCATGCAGCGAGCCTGCTCAGTCTTGCAGGGTGAGGATGGAGCGGCCGGTCATTTCCTGCGGCTGCGGCAGTCCGAGCAGGGTCAGCACGGTGGGAGCCACGTCGGACAGTATGCCGCCTTCGCGCATGGTCACCTTGCGCGGGCCGACATAGACGAAGGGCACGGGCTCGCAGGTGTGGGCGGTATGCGCCTGTCCGGTGCTGGCGTCGGCCATCTGTTCGACGTTGCCATGGTCAGCGGTGATCAGCGCTTCGCCGCCGACCTTGTGCAGCGCGGCCTCGATGCGGCTGATGCACTGGTCCAGGCATTCCACGGCCTTGACCGCGGCCTCGAACACCCCGGTGTGACCCACCATGTCGCCGTTGGCGTAGTTGACGATGATGACGTCGTAACGCTGCTGCTCGATGGCCTCGACAATGCGGTCGGTGACCTCGGGGGCGCTCATTTCTGGCTGCAGGTCATAGGTGGCCACGCCGGGCGAGGGAATCAGGATGCGCTCTTCGCCTTCGAAGGGCTCTTCCCGACCACCGGAGAAGAAGAAGGTGACGTGGGCATACTTCTCGGTCTCGGCGATGCGCAGCTGGGTCTTGCCCTGTTTGGCCAGGTATTCGCCCAGCACGTTGTCCAGCGTCGAGGGCGGGAAGGCGCAGGGGGCCGGAATGTCGGCGGCATACTGGGTCAGCATCACGTAACCGGCCAGCTTCAGCTGGCGCTGGCGGGTGAAGCCGGAGAAGCTCGGCTCGACGAACGCGCGGGTCAGCTCACGGGCCCGGTCAGCGCGGAAGTTCATGAAGATCACGGCGTCGCCGTCTTCCACCCGTACCGGCTCGCCGATCACCGTAGCCTTGACGAACTCATCGCTCTCGTCCCGGGCATAGGCGGCCTTCAGGCCCTCGGCAGCACTGTCGGCCCGGTACAGGCCCTGCCCCTCGGTGATCAGGTTGTAGGCGGCCTCGACACGGTCCCAGCGGTTGTCCCGGTCCATGGCGAAGTAGCGACCGATAAGGCTGGCGGTGCGACCCTTGCCCAGGCGCTGATAGGCCTGCTCCAGCAGATCCAGGGAAGGCTCGGCGCTGCGCGGCGGGGTGTCGCGGCCGTCGAGGAAGGCGTGCACCTGGATCTGCACGGCGCCGCGGCGGGCAGCCAGCTCGACCATGGCGACGATATGGTCCTCATGGCTGTGCACCCCACCCGGCGATACCAGACCCATGATGTGCACCGCGCGACCGGCGGAGACGGCCTGGTCGACGGCGGCGCAGATCGCCTGGTTGTCGAAGAATTCGCCGTCGGCAATGGCCTTGGTCACCCGGGTGAAGTCCTGATACACCACCCGACCGGCACCCAGGTTCATGTGGCCGACCTCGGAGTTGCCCATCTGACCATCCGGCAGCCCCACATCCATGCCAGAGCCGGAGATCAGCGTCCGCGGCGCGTTCGCCCACAGGCGATCCCATACGGGCGTATTGGCCGCCATGATGGCGTTGGAGTCCGGTGACTCGCTGTATCCGAAGCCATCCAGAATCATCAATACCACGGGTTTGGGAGCTGCTGTCATCCGATTACTCGCTGTAGTAGAAGAGGTAAGGGAACCCCTGCCGGCGGTGGCAGGCATGCCGGCAAGTTTACTTGGCCGGCGTCGGCGTGTCATGCCCGGTGGTAGTACTGCAGCCGGGATCGGCTGTGTATACTGGCGGGCTTTACTGGTCGCGGAATGATACCTCCATGCAGTTCGTACAACACCTTATAGAGTTCATAGCCAATCACTATCTGCTGTCCGGGGCCTTCCTGGTCGTGCTGGTACTGCTGATCGTCACCGAGGGCCGCAAGGCCGGCAAGGCTCTGACCTCCCAGCAGGCCACCGTCCTGCTCAACCGGGAAAATGCCGTGCTGGTGGATATCCGTCCCAAGAAGGACTTCGCCGCCGGGCATATTGTCGATTCGATCAATATTCCCCTGGACAGTTTCGCCACTCGCATGGTCGAACTGGACAAGCACAGGGAAAAACCCATCATTCTGGCCTGCGCCAACGGCCAGCATGCCGGCGCCGCATCCAAGCAACTCAAGGCTGCCGGTTATGCCAATGTCAATCGGCTGGCACATGGAATCAGTGGTTGGCGCGCAGACAACCTACCTCTGGTCAAATAACCCATGGCAGATATCACCATCTACAGCAGCGACTATTGCCCCTTCTGCATCCGTGCAAAGCAGCTGCTGAACAGCAAGGGCGTGAACTATCAGGAAATCGTCGTTGATGGCAAACCCGCCGTTCGTGCCGAAATGGCCCGTCTGGCCGGGCGCACCTCGGTCCCGCAGATCTGGATCAATGACACCCATGTAGGCGGATGCGACGACCTGATGGCACTGGATCGCTCTGGCAAACTCGATAGAATGCTGGCAGGCTGACTGCCCTGATCACTCAGGAAATCCGCTCGGGGCCAAGGGCGCCTTGTGGATTTTCCATACCACCGGCACCAACAAGGACTGAACATGGCTGAAGAGCAACAGAACAACACCGCCGCCAATGGCGCCAACCAGCCGCAGGTACAATTCGCCCTGCAGCGCATCTACGTGAAGGACCTGTCCTTCGAGTCGCCGAAGTCCCCGGCGGTATTCCAGAGCCAGTGGAACCCGCAGGTCAGTCTGGATCTGAACACCCGTCACAGCCAGCTGCAGGAAGGTATCCACGAGGTGGTGCTGAGCCTGTCCGCAACCGTGACCAACGGCAATGACGAAGTCACCTTCATCGCCGAAGTACAACAGGCCGGTATCTTCGCCATCAACGGACTGGATGAGGCGTCCATGCGCCACACCCTGGGCGCCTTCTGCCCGAACATCCTGTTCCCCTACGCCCGCGAAGCGATCGACAATCTGGTATCCCGCGGCAGCTTCCCTCCCCTGATGCTGTCGCCGGTCAACTTCGATGCCCTGTTCGCCCAGGCCGAACAGCGCCGCATGGCCGAAGGGCAGCAGGCCGACGCCTGATCGTCCACACCGCCGGCCGGGTGCCGGCGGTGTACCCACGCTTGTCAGCCGCCTGCGGCTCATCTAATGTATTCCGTCGCTCATCCAGCCACCGGACCCACGCATGACCCTGCCTGCCTCACGCCCCCTGTATCTGTTTGCCTTCATCGTCTGTGTACTGCTGCTGGCAACCGCCTATTACATGGAATACGTGATGGAGCTGCTGCCCTGTCCGCTGTGCCTGGTGCAACGGGCGGCATTCCTTCTCATCGGCCTGACCTGCCTGGCCGCAGTGCTGCATAACCCCCAGCCCCGTCCGGGTCGCCACCGCGCCATTGCCGCCCGTGCCTACGCCGTGGGCGTGACCCTGCTCGCCGCTTTCGGTGCCGCCACCGCCGGGCGCCAGGTCTGGCTGCAGCACCAGCCTTCGGATCAGCTGCCCTCTTGCCTGCCCAGCCTGGATTACATGATCGATGTACTGCCGGTGTTGGAGATGCTCACCCTGCTGTTCAGCGGAACGGCGGATTGCGCCAAGGTCACCTGGACCTTCCTCGGTCTGAGCATCGCTGAATGCACCCTGCTGGCCTTCATCGGTTTTGCCCTGTTCGGTCTCGTCCAGCTGGTGCGCAGCGAGGACTGATACTGGCACTATGCCCGCTTGATACCACCTGCCGGACTGACCTATTCTGTCGGATCCATGGGAACAGCAGTCCCGATCCCGGGCTCACAAGGCAAAACGAGGTGGATCATGCTGGAGAAATACAAGAATGCCCAGGAACGCTGGGGCGGAGTCGACAGGCTCATTGACCGCTGGCTGGCTGATCGAAAGGAACTCGTGGACCAGTATATTGCGCTGCGTGATCAGACCCATGAGGGTCGCAGCGTTCAGGAACAACTCAACCTCTTCTGCAGTGCCCTGCTTGATTACGTGTCAGCAGGGCATTTTTCCGTCTACGAACAGTTGGTGCGCGGCGCCGAGGAAGCCGGTGACGACCGGGCGCTGGAGCTGATGGCTCGGGTCATGCCGCGGATAGAGACCATCACCCAGTTCGCCGTGCTGTTCAATGACTACTACGGGGCCAGGACCAAACGCGTGCTCAAGGAGGATGTCATGCGCTCACGCCTGCTCAAGATGGGCGGCCTGCTGGACGAGCGTTTCGAGCTCGAGGACTGCCTGATCGAGGTTCTGCACAATGCCCATCGCCAGCCCCAGCAGGCGACTGCGACGGTGGGGTGACCATGGCAGAGCAACGCAAATCACCGGCCAGCCCGGTCCCGACTCCCCTGCACCTGCTCCAGGGGCTGACCCGGACGCTGAACGAGCATCTTGCCGAGGCCTGTCAGCGGGCCGAGGAAGATGCGCAGAAGGTGCTGGACAAGCTGGCGCAGAAGCGTGCCCGTCTCGATGAGAAAACCGCCCAGGCCGAGGCCCGACTGGCCGAGGCCCGGGCCAGCGGTGGCAGTACGGACAAGCTGGAGAAGCTCGACGGCAAACTGAGCGAGCTCAGGGAGCAACTGGCCGTCGTCGCTCAGGCCCATGATGAAGCGCAGAGCTATGCACGGCAGCTCAACAGCGATGTGCGCCAGACTCTGCGCCTGGCCAAGGGACTGGCGCGGATTGATGCCCAGGCCGGCCAGGCCATCGAAAAGCGCAACAACCCGACCGCCACCACGGAAAAGCGCCCCTCCTCCCGGCGATCCCGCGGTCGTCGCAACAACGACAGCGAACCAGCCCCCGAACAGTAGGAGCAAGCGCAGCACCGCCCGCCACCTCTGAACCGTAGGAGCAGCGCCCACGCTGCGAACGGCGTGCACAGCACGCCCCGAACCAACCCTTCGCCCCCGGGGCGGGGGCTCCTACAAAACCAGCGCAAGCCACCCCACACCCCACCACCCGTAGGAGCAGCGCCCCCGCTGCGAGCGGCGTGCCCAGCACGCCCCAAACGCCACCCTTCGCACCCGGGGCGGGTGCTCCTACAAAACCAGCGCAAGCCACCCCAAACCCACCACCCGTAGGAGCAGCGCCCACGCTGCGAACGGCGTGCACAGCACGCCCCAAACGCCACCCTTCGCACCCGGGGCGGGTGCTCCTACAAAACCAGCGCAAGCCACCCCAAACCCACCACCCGTAGGAGCAGCGCCCCCGCTGCGAACGGCGTGCCCAGCACGCCCCAAACGCCACCCTTCGCACCCGGGGCGGGGGCTCCTACAAAACCAGCGCAAGCCACCCCAAACCCACCACCCGTAGGAGCAGCGCCCCCGCTGCGAACGGCGTGCACAGCACGCCCCAAACGCCACCCTTCGCACCCGGGGCGGGGGCTCCTACAAAACCAGCGCAAGCCACCCCACACCCCACCACCCGTAGGAGCAGCGCCCCCGCTGCGAACGGCGTGCCCAGCACGCCCCAGGGCCAACCCCTTCGCCCCCCCGGGGCGGGGGCTCCTACAAAACCAGCGCAAGCCACCCCACACCCCACCACCCGTAGGAGCAGCGCCCCCGCTGCGAACGGCGTGCACAGCACGCCCAGGGCCCGGAACGGAGGCCCCCCTAGAGGCTACCCTGCCCGAGCCCGACCGCGACCCGCTCCAACTCCTGCGTCGGCGCTTCGGCACCCAGACTCAGGTGTTCGCCGACAGTCCGCCTGCCCGCGGCGGCCAGGTTGCGCCGCTCACACAAGGCCTCCAGCACACCGAGCTGCCGCCATTCGGCTGCCAGCTCACAGGCCTTGACCTGCTCGTACAGGCTCCGGCAGGCACTGTCGCCGGCCAGGCGCCGGCGCACCTGGCGCAGCGGCACTATCACCTCATCCCGCCAAGGCTGCTGCACGGCCTTCAGCTCGCCCCACAGAGCGGGATCGGCTTGCAGTCCATGCGTGCCCAGCCAGCAGGCGGTCAGCAGCAACAGCACATCCTCGCCGTGCTCATCCTGCAGCCCCAGCAGCAGCTCCTGCACCTCCGGCTGCGCATACAACCAGCCGGCGTAATCGGTCAGGCCGGTCATCGCTTGTACCCTCGACGCTGATATACTCCGCGCCATGATAAAGATCGAATCCCTGACCCTGCAACGCGGCCCCCTGCGCCTGCTGGAGAACGCCAGTCTGACCCTGCACGCCGGTCAGAAAGTCGGCCTGCTGGGCACCAATGGTGCCGGCAAGTCGAGCCTGTTCGCCCTGCTGCTCGGGCAACTGACACCGGACGCCGGTGACTGCTCCCTGCCGCCGGACTGGCGCATCGCCCACATGCGTCAGGAAATAGATGACCTCCAACGCCTTGCCGTGGATTACGTGCTCGACGGTGATCAGCGGCTGCGCCAGATCCAGCGCCAGCTGGCCGAGGCCGAGCAACGCCAGGACGCCACCCAGCTCGGCACCCTCTACGCCGAACTGGAGGCCCATGGCGGCTTCAGTGCCGACAGCCGCGCTCGCACCCTGCTGGCCGGTCTGGGCTTCACCCCGGATCAGTGCGAGGCCCGGGTCGGTGACTTCTCCGGGGGCTGGCGCATGCGCCTGAACCTGGCCCAGGCACTCATGTGCCCGTCAGACCTGCTGTTGCTCGACGAGCCGACCAACCACCTGGATCTGGACGCCATTCTCTGGCTGGAAGACTGGCTGCGCAGCTACCCCGGCACCCTGCTGCTGATTTCCCATGACCGGGACTTTCTGGATGCGGTGGTGGAGCACATAGTCCACGTCGAATCACAGAAGCTGACCCTCTACCGTGGCGGTTACAGCCAGTTCGAACGGACCCGTGCCGAACGCCTGAGCCAGCAGCAGGCCGCCTACGAGAAGCAGCAGGCCCAACGCGAGCACATGCAGAAGTACATTGCCCGGTTCCGCGCCCAGGCGACCAAGGCGCGCCAGGCCCAGAGCCGACTCAAGGCCCTGGAGCGCATGGAACTGCTCGGCCCGGCCCATGTCGACTCGCCCTTCAGCTTCAGTTTCCGCGAGGCCGACAACCAGTCCGACCCGCTGCTCGACCTGACCGGTGGCACCCTGGGTTACCAGGGCAAGGCGGTGCTGGAACAGGTGGAACTGCGTCTGGCCCCCGGGGCACGGATCGGCGTACTGGGGCCCAACGGCGCTGGCAAGTCCACCCTGATCAAGACCCTGGCCGGCGCCCTGCCGCTGATCGCCGGCGAGCTCAAGACCGGTGAACATCTGGCCATCGGCTACTTTGCCCAGCACCAGCTGGACAGTCTGGACCCGCAGGCCAGCCCCTTGCTGCATCTGGCACGCCTGGCGCCCCAGACCCGGGAGCAGGATCTGCGCAACTTCCTCGGTGGCTTCGATTTCCATGGCAGCCGTGCCGAGGAGCCCGTGCTGCATTTCTCCGGCGGCGAGAAGGCGCGACTGGCCCTGGCCCTGATCGCCTGGCAGAAACCCAACCTGCTGCTGCTCGATGAGCCGACCAACCACCTGGACATGGAAATGCGCCACGCGCTGACCCTGGCGCTGCAGAACTTCGAGGGCGCCATGCTGCTGGTGTCCCACGACCGTGCGCTGATCCGGGACACCACCGATGAGCTGTGGCTGGTGGCCGATGGGCGACTGCGCGTCTACGAGGATGATCTGGACAGCTACACCCGCTGGCTCGCCCAGTTCCGCCAACAGCAGAACAGCGCCGGCGCCCCCGAGCCCACCCCCTCCACGCGCATCGACCCCAAGGCCCAGCGCCGCCTGGCCGCCGAGCAGCGCCAGCGTCTGGCCCCGCTGAAGAAGGCAGCCGACCGGCTGGAGCAGCAACTGGACCGGGCGCAGCAGGAAATGGCCGGCATCGAAGCCGAACTGGCGGACAACGACCTGTACACCGACAGTCAGCGCGATCGGCTGAAGACTCTGCTGGCCCGGCAGGCAGCCTGCCGCCAGCAGATAGATGAACTGGAAATGCAGTGGCTGGAGGCCCACGAGGCCCTGGAGCAGCTGCAGGCCGAACTGGCGGAGGCACCATGACCCTGTGGATAGACGCGGACGCCTGCCCGCGCCCGGTGCGTGACATCATGCTGCGCGCTGCCAAGCGCCGGCAGCTGCAGCTGGTGCTGGTGGCCAACAGCTCGCTGGGCCTGGCGCCGGCCCCGGGCGTGCGCCAGGTGGTGGTACCTGGCGGCGCCGATGTCGCCGATCTCTATATCATCGAGCACGCCGAGCCCAATGATCTGGTGGTCACCGCGGACATTCCCCTGGCGGACGGGCTGGTACGACGCAGTATCACCGCCATCAACCCGCGCGGCGAGGTCTATGACAGCGGCAGCATCGGCGAGCGACTGGCGGTACGCAATCTGATGGACGAGCTGCGCGGCGCCGGTCTGGCCGGTCGCGGCGGCCCGGCACCCTACAGTGACAAGGACAAGCAGGCCTTCGCCAACGCGCTGGATCGGCTGCTGGCCAAGGGACTGGGCAAGTAGCGCGTCTGCCGGGGTGCAGCGCACCCGCGCAACGCCAGCTTATGTACCGTCCCGGCGCCGAGCGCTGGCCTGCCCTGCCATTTCAGGGAGCGAACGCCTCCTCATCCAGTTCACAGAGACAGGCCAGGGTGTCATAGCGGGCTGCATTGACTGCCCGACCTGCCAGCAACGCACGCAGTACCGGCTCGATAAAGCTGCTGTCCTGATTGCAACTGGCGCCGTCGCTGTAGGGGCCTACATAGGCCAGCTGGCCGCTGGCATCCCAGATGGCGACCGATGGACCTCCTGGCCAGTCGGCCCAGCTGGCGGGCAACCGCCAGTGGGGTAGCTCGCCGAGCACATCGCCACGCCCCCCGGGCAGACTGCCGGCCCGGGCGAACCGCACCCCCCGGGCACTGAAGCGCTCGGTCATCTCGCGGATATAGGCTTCATGCCCGGCATTGCAGGGGCAGCCACTCTGCCACACGTGTACCACCTGAATCTGCCCGGCGGGAAACGGCCCGGGCACCTGGTCGCCGGCAAAATAGGCCGGGCGCTCGAATACCTGTCCGTGCCGCCCGTCCATCCACCACCATGCCCAGACCAGCCCCGCAGCCCAGACCAGAGCCAGGCTCCACAGCAGCCGGCGACGCCAGTCAGCCATGCCGGTTTGTTTTTCCATTGCGATCCCCGCCTGCCCTGAGCCTATAATGGCGCAGTGCCATAAAAGTTGTATGCCAACCTCCGCACATCCTGCGCAGGTGATGCTTTTCTCCGCTGCACGCGCAACATAGTCTTGTCGGTCACGCTGGAGCTGCTGCTCCGACGCTGCGCTGCCCCATGGAGTCGGACAAGGACTATCCGCACCATGCATACCGAGTTGAACACATATTCCCTGGCCCTGGCGCTGGTGCTGGTGACCCTGGGCATGACCCTGGTGCTGATCATGGCCGCCTGGCATTCCGGCAGCGAGAAAGGTCTGCGTCACTGGGCACTGGGCAACCTGGCCCTGACCATGGGTCTGGTATTGAACATCAGCCAGGGGCTGCTGCACCACAGCCTTTCCCAGATTCTTGCCGCCGGGCTCATGGCCCTGGGCCTGGGGGTGATCTGGCTGGGAGTGCGTGCCTTCAAGGGCGCCAGCCAGCCACAGGCCGGGCCACTGATGGCGGCGCTGCTGATCATGTCGCTGCTTGCCTGGTTCCACTACGTGGATGACAACCCCGCAGCCAGGCAGGCGAGCGTCGGCGCCTGCCTCGGTGTGCTGGCACTGCTGTCAGCACGGGAGCTGCTGGTCCCGGCCCGCGCACCATTGCGCCGGGCCTACTGGTTCACCGGCGGCATCATGCTCCTCAGCGGTGTGGGACTGCTGCTGCGTGCGGCGCTCAGTGCCAGCGACCCCCAGATGACCGGGGCCGATACCCAGGGACTGCAACATGCCACGCTGCTGGGCGTGATGGTAGCCCAGATCGGCATGGCCAGCGGCTTCATCCTGATGACCCATTACCGCACCATGATGGCCCTGCAACGCCTTTCCGAGCACGACGCCCTGACCGGCACCCTGAATCGGCGCAGCATGCTCGAGCAGGCCCGTGCGGTGCTGGAAATAACCTGCCAACGGGGCCTGCCGGCCACCCTGCTGATGGTCGACGCCGACCATTTCAAGCGGATCAATGACGAATTCGGACACCAGACCGGGGACGCGGTCCTCTGCCATCTGGTCAGCCGCATACGCCACCACATGCGCTCCGACGATCTGCTGGGCCGCTTCGGCGGGGAAGAATTCGTGTTGCTGCTGCCCGGTCTGGACGCCAGCACCGCCCTGGATGTGGCCGAACGCATCCGCCAGGCGGTACACAGCCACACCGACATCATCTCCGATCAGGCAATCACCCTCAGCGTCAGTGTCGGCGTCGCCGGCACCTGCACCCACGGCCACGATTTCGATGCGCTGATCGCTGCGGCGGATGCCGCGCTGTACCGGGCCAAGGCGATGGGGCGCAACCGCGTGGAGGTCAGCACCGAGTCCGGTGACGAGCTGCGCGACAACGTGGCCCTACGTTTACTCTCCCAATTCCGTCATAATCTCGACGTCTGAGGAAGAGCGGCAGCGCCGCCTTCCGTTCTGCCCACTGTCTTCGGTGCTGCACGCACCCAGGGAGTCGAAGTGACCTTTCAGCCAGCCCCCCGCCCGTTCCCCCTGTCCCGCATGCGCCGTTCGCGCAAGGACGACTTCTCCCGCCGCCTGATGCGCGAGACCCGCCTGACCACGGACGATCTGATCTATCCGGTGTTCGTGCTGGAGGGAACCGGCCAGCGCGAGCCGGTGGCCTCCATGCCCGGTATCGAGCGGCTGTCGATCGACCTGCTGCTGGAGGAAGCCAGGGAACTGGTAGAGCTGGGGATCCCCGCGGTGGCGCTGTTCCCGGTGACCCCGACCGAGGCCAAATCGCTGGATGCTGCCGAAGCCTGGAACCCCGAAGGCCTGGCGCAGCGCGCCACCCGGGCGCTCAAGCAGCACTTCCCGCAGCTGGGGGTGATCACCGATGTGGCACTGGACCCCTTCACCACCCACGGTCAGGACGGCATCATCGACGAGCAGGGATACGTGCTGAACGACGTCACCGTCGAGGCGCTGGTGCGCCAGGCGCTGTCCCATGCCGAGGCCGGTGCCGACATAGTCGCGCCGTCGGACATGATGGACGGCCGCATCCTGGCCATCCGCGAGGCACTGGAGGATGCCGGCTACATCAATACCCGCATCCTGGCCTACTCCGCCAAGTACGCCAGCGCCTACTACGGTCCATTCCGTGATGCGGTCGGTTCCGCCGCCAACCTCGGCAAGGCGGACAAGGCCACCTATCAGATGGACCCGGCCAACAGCGACGAAGCCCTGCACGAGGTCGCCATGGACCTGGCCGAGGGCGCCGACATGGTCATGGTCAAGCCCGGCATGCCCTATCTGGATATCGTCCAGCGGGTCAAGGAACACCACAAGGTGCCGACCTTCGTCTATCAGGTCAGTGGCGAGTACGCCATGCACCAGGCGGCCATTGCCAACGGCTGGCTGAGCGAGGCAGTGATCATGGAATCGCTCACCGTGATCAAGCGCGCCGGCGCCGATGCCATCCTCACCTACTACGCCAAGCACGCCGCCCGCCAGCTGCGCGGCCTCTGACTCGGCAACGGGGCGGCCTCGGCTGCCCCGCACTCCGCACACTGCCCTCCCCTACGCTTGCTGCTGCATTTCGGTCATACTGCCGGGGTATAACAGGACCTTGCCGGCCCCCCCTGTGGCCGGATCAACAGGCAGACTCCAGAGGACATGATGCGGGATCCAGACAACGAGCCGGAGCTGGCTCAGGACACCATCCAATCCACCCCCGCTGAGGCCGGGCGCAACGAGAACGACGCGCCGGCATCGCCCGTCGAGCCCGTGCTCTCGCTGGATTCCCCGGAACTCTACATCCACCGGGAGCTGTCCCAGCTGCAGTTCAATATCCGCGTGCTGGAACAGGCGCTGGACGAGTCCTATCCGCTGCTGGAGCGCCTGAAGTTCCTGCTGATCTTCTCCAGCAACCTGGACGAGTTCTTCGAAATCCGCGTGGCCGGACTCAAGGAGCAGATCGCCTTCGCCCGTGAGCAGACCGGCCCGGATGGCCTGCAGCCGCATCAGGTACTGGCCAAGATCAGCGAAATAGCGCATCAGCAGGTGGCCCGCCAGTACAGCATTCTCAATGACGTACTGCTGCCCGAACTGGCCCGGCAGAAGATCCGCTTTCTGCGCCGTCGCCAGTGGACCTACAAGCAGACCCTGTGGGTGCGCCGCTTCTTCCGCAACGAGATTGCGCCCATCATCAGCCCCATCGGACTGGATCCGACCCACCCCTTCCCCCTGCTGGTGAACAAGAGCCTGAACTTCATCGTCGAACTCGAAGGGGTCGATGCCTTTGGCCGGGACAGCGGTCTGGCGATCATTCCCGCACCGCGCTCGCTGCCCCGACTGATCCGCGTGCCGGACGAACTCTGCGATGGCGGCGACAACTTCGTGTTCCTCTCGTCGATGATCCACGCCCATGCCGACGATCTGTTCCCGGGCATGCAGGTGCGCGGCTGCTACCAGTTCCGCCTGACCCGCAACGCCGACCTGGAGGTCGACCCCGATGAGGCCGACGACCTGGCCCGGGTGCTGCGTGGTCAGCTGCTGTCGCGCCGCTACGGTGATGCGGTGCGCCTGGAGGTGGCGGACAACTGCCCGAAGAAGCTGTCGGATTTCCTGCTCAAGCAGTTCGGCCTCGGCGAATCGGAGCTGTATGAGGTCAACGGCCCGGTCAACCTGACCCGACTGTTCTCCATCACCACCATGGATAACCATCCGGAACTCCAGTTCCCGCCGTTCACCCCGGGCATCCCCAAGCCCCTGACCAATGCGGACAACCTGTTCCAGGCCGTGCGCAAGCAGGACATCCTGCTGCTGCACCCCTACGAGTCCTTCAGCCCGGTGGTGGACATGCTGCGCCAGGCGGCACAGGACCCCGGCGTGCTGGCGATCAAGCAGACCCTGTACCGTACCGGGGCCAACTCGGAGATCGTCAACGCGCTGGTCGACGCCGCGCGCAACGGCAAGGAAGTGACCGTGGTGATCGAGCTGCGGGCGCGCTTCGACGAGGAGTCCAACCTGCAGCTGGCCAGCCGACTGCAGCAGGCCGGCGCCGTGGTCATCTACGGGGTGGTGGGCTTCAAGACCCACGCCAAGATGATGCTGATCCTGCGCCGCGAAGGCGAGGAACTGCGCCGTTATGCCCATCTGGGCACCGGCAACTATCACGCCGGCAACGCCCGCCTGTATACCGACTACAGCCTGCTCACTTCAGACCTGGCCATCACCGAGGACGTGCACAAGCTGTTCAACCAGCTGATCGGCATGGGCAAGGCCCAGCGCATGAAGAAGCTGCTGCAGGCACCCTTCACCCTCAAGCGCAAACTGCTCGAGCTGATCAACCGCGAAACCCTGGCGGCCCAGGCCGGCAAGCCGGCACACATCATCGCCAAGGCCAACTCACTGACCGACGTCAAGGTGATCAAGGCACTGTACAAGGCGTCACAGGCGGGGGTGAAGGTGGATCTCATCATTCGCGGGATGTGCTGTCTGCGCCCCGGCATCCCCGGGGTGTCGCACAACATCACGGTACGCTCGGTGATCGGCCGTTTCCTCGAGCACAGCCGGGTCTACTACTTCCTCAGCGAGGGTCAGGAGCAGATCTGGCTGTCCAGCGCGGACATGATGGAGCGCAACCTCGACAAGCGGGTCGAGACCTGTTTCCCGCTGGAGGGCAAGAAGCTGGTCAGCCGCGCCAAACAGGAACTGCTGGTCCATCTCAACGATAACACCCAGGCCTGGCTTCTGCAGTCCGACGGCAGCTATGTGCGCTGCAGCCCGACCGGCAACCAGAACCCGCGCAGCGCCCAGCTCACCCTGCTGGACAAGCTGGCCAGCTCGCCTCAGCGTACCGTCAGCCTGTAGCCGATCTTCGCCCAGTAGCCGGCTTCCTGCTCGAAGTCGGCCTGGGTCAGCGGGTTTTCCTCCAGCCAGCCCGGCGGGAAGGTCAGAGTCAGCCCGTGGTCGTCGGCTTCGGCCTCCAGCTCCGGCATCTGCTGGTAGCCGCGGATGTGATGATAGAGGATGGCCAGACGCAGCAGCATGCACAGCCGGCGCAGGGCCGGCCCATCCTCGCCCACCTCGGCCACCCGCGCGTCGTTGGGCAGGTTGCGCCTGTGCCCGCGTACCAGCAGGGCGATGGACTGCTGCTCCTGACGGGAGAAGCCCGCCAGATCGGCGTGTTCGATCAGATAGGCACCGTGCTTGTGATAATGATGGTGCGCCACATCCAGCCCCACCTCGTGTACCCGGGCGGCCCAGCGCAGCAGGCAGGCATGCTTGGGATCGGTGAGCTCCCAGGCGGGCGCCACCCGTTCCAGCAGACTGATGGCCTTGCTCTCGACCCGGGCCGCCTGTTCATGATCCACATGACTGCGTTCGGCCAGGGCGGTCAGGGAGCGCTCGCGCACATCCTCATGATGATGACGTCCCAGCAGTTCGTACAACACCCCTTCACGCAGCGCCCCCTCCGAGTGGACCATGGTCTGCACGTCCAGAGCGTCGAACAGGGCCTCAAGGATAGCCAGCCCGGACGGCAGGATGCCCCGACGCTCCTCCTTGAGTCCTTCCAGGTTCAGCCGATCCACATGGCCGGCCTTGAGGATCTTGCGCTTGAGCCACTGCAGCCCCTCGCGGGTGACCTCGCCGTTGCTCAGTCCGGCGCCACGGATGCACTGGCCGACTGTGCGGATGGTCCCCGAGGCTCCTACCGCCTCCTGCCAGCCGAGCCGTTGAATGCCCTGCTCGATCGGCATCAGTTCAAGACGTGCCGCGGTGTAGGCCTGCCGGCAGGCACGCTCGGTGATCTTGCCGTCGGCAAAGAATCGGCGGGCGAAGGATATGCAGCCCATCGGCAGGCTTTCACGCAACAGGGATTCGAAACGTTCGCCGACGATGAACTCGGTGCTGCCGCCACCGATGTCGACGACCAGGCGCTTGCCTCGATCATCGGCCAGAGTGTAGGCCACGCCCAGATAGATGAGTCGCGCTTCCTCGCGCCCGGATATCACGTCCACCCGGTGGCCGACGATCTCCTTGACCTGTCGGATGAAGTCCGCGCGATTGCGCGCCACCCGCAGGGTATTGGTGGCCACGATGCGCACCGCATTCGGCGGCAGCCCATTGATCAGCTGGGCGAACCGCCGCAGGCACTCCAGCCCGCGCTGGATGGCCTCCTCGGAGAGGTTGTCGTCCTCATCCAGACCGCTGGCCAGCTGCACCTTCTCGCCCAGTCGCTCCAGAATCCGGATCTCTCCGTGATCCACCCGGGCCAGCACCATATGGAAGCTGTTGGAACCCAGATCTATGGTCGCCACCAGTGGCATATCCGCCTGTTCTATCTGCGCCATGCGCTTGTCCCCTGTTCGGCATCGGGGAATTCTACCCATTAAGCACGCCGGGTGTCCGCCCCATGCGACAAACTGGGCTCGTCGCAATTCCCGTGGCGCGTTTCACAGTTGCCCGAGGGGATGCTATCATCCGTGCAATCCGCGACCGCGAACCTTTTCTGGAGATACTCATGAGTGATTTGATCGTGCACGTGACCGATAGCAGCTTCGAGTCTGAAGTGCTGAAGGCCGACGGCCCTGTTCTGGTCGATTACTGGGCCGAATGGTGTGGCCCGTGCAAGATGATTGCCCCGGTTCTGGACGATATCGCCCGCGACTACCAAGGCAAGCTGAAGATCTGCAAGCTGAACATCGACGAGAATACCGACACTCCGCCCAAGTACGGCGTCCGTGGTATCCCCACGCTGATGCTGTTCAAGGACGGCAATGTTGAAGCGACCAAGGTCGGCGCCCTGTCCAAGTCCCAGCTGGCAGCCTTCCTCGACAGCAATATCTGATTCACCCACCGCTCTCCGGTCATCCGGAGAGCGGTTTTGTTGGCCACAGATGTAGACGGCGCCCGCGTGCGGTGCTAGATTTGCGTTCCAACTCCCTGCCGCACCCTGCGGCAATTGGCTTCCCTACTTGCCAGATCACTGCCCCAACACCCACTTGGCGGCTATTACGAACCCATCCTGCCGATAGACATCTCACTACTCACCGAACCTATGAATCTGACAGAACTCAAGCAAAAACCCATAACCGAACTTCTCGAACTCGCCGAGCAGATGGCCCTGGAAAACATGGGGCGTTCGCGCAAGCAGGATGTGATCTTTGCCATTCTGAAGAAGCACGCCAAAGGCGGTGAAGACATTCACGGCGACGGCGTCCTGGAGATTCTGCAGGATGGTTTCGGTTTTCTGCGCTCAGCCGACTCGTCCTATCTGGCAGGCCCCGACGATATCTATGTTTCTCCCAGCCAGATCCGCCGCTTCAACCTGCGCACCGGCGATACCATCTCCGGCAAGATCCGGCCCCCGAAGGATGGGGAACGCTACTTTGCCCTGCTGAAGGTCGATTCGATCAACTTCGACCGCCCCGAGAACACCAAGAACAAGATCCTCTTCGAAAACCTCACCCCGCTGTTCCCCGACGAGCGCCTGGTGATGGAAGCCGGCAACGGCTCCACCGAGGATCTGACCGCACGCATCATCGACCTGTGTGCCCCAATCGGCAAGGGCCAGCGCGGCCTGCTGGTGGCACCGCCCAAGGCCGGCAAGACCCTGATGCTGCAGAACGTCGCCTCCAACATTGCCCGCAACAACCCCGAATGCCACCTGATTGTCCTGCTGATCGATGAACGCCCCGAAGAAGTGACCGAGATGCAGCGCACCGTGCGCGGCGAAGTGGTAGCCTCGACCTTCGACGAGCCGCCGGCCCGCCACGTGCAGGTAGCCGAGATGGTGATCGAGAAGGCCAAGCGCCTGGTCGAACACAAGAAGGACGTGGTCATCCTGCTCGACTCCATCACCCGTCTGGCCCGTGCCTACAACACCGTGATCCCCAGCTCCGGCAAGGTGCTGACCGGTGGTGTCGACG
The DNA here is from genome assembly GCF_051948695.1 of Halopseudomonas sp. Lyrl_26. Lineage (NCBI taxonomy): Bacteria > Pseudomonadati > Pseudomonadota > Gammaproteobacteria > Pseudomonadales > Pseudomonadaceae > Halopseudomonas > Halopseudomonas sp. Lyrl_26. Next base: position 156,556 of record NZ_JAYJLH010000002.1, on the reverse strand, counting down.
CCCACGCCCTGGAGAAGCCCAAGCGTTTCTTCGGTGCTGCGCGGAACATCGAGGAAGGCGGCAGCCTGACCATCATCGCCACCGCGCTGGTCGATACCGGCTCGAAGATGGACGAAGTGATCTACGAGGAATTCAAGGGCACCGGCAACATGGAGATCCACCTGGATCGCAAGATTGCCGAGAAGCGCGTATTCCCGGCAATCAACATCAACCGCTCCGGCACCCGTCGTGAAGAGCTGCTGACCAGCGAGGATGAGTTGCAGCGGATGTGGATCCTGCGCAAGATCCTGCACTCCATGGACGAGATCGCCGCCATCGAATTCCTGCTGGATCGTCTGAAGGACACCAAGACCAACGACGAATTCTTCCAGTCGATGAAGCGCGCCAAGAACTGACCCCCAGCCGGAAGCGGCAAGCTGCAGGCAGTTCGATACTGCTTGCAGCTTATGGCGATCAGACTGTCCTGCGGGGCAAGCCGCTGTCGGCACCGCTTCTGACCAGACATTCGAGCTGCGGCATTCCTCCGATTGCTTACAGCTTGCTGCTTGAGGCTTGAAGCTCAGATGCAATATTCCGATCTTCGCGATTTCATCAAGGGACTGGAACAGCGCGGTGAACTCAAGCGCATCCAGACCCCCGTCTCCCCCGTGCTGGAAATGACCGAAGTCTGCGACCGCACCCTGCGCCGGGGCGGCCCGGCACTGCTGTTCGAGAACCCCACCGGATACGACATGCCGGTGCTGGGCAACCTGTTCGGCACTCCGGAGCGGGTCGCCATGGGCATGGGTGCCGAGAGCGTCAGTCAGCTGCGCGAGATCGGCAAACTGTTGGCCTACCTCAAGGAACCCGACCCGCCGAAGGGGCTCAAGGACGCCTGGTCCAAGCTGCCACTGGTGAAGAAGGTGATCTCCATGGCGCCGAAGGTGGTGCGCGATGCGCCCTGCCAGGCCACCGTCATCGAGGGCGACGATGTTGACCTGTCGCGCATCCCGGTACAGACCTGCTGGCCCGGCGATGCCGGCCCGCTGATCACCTGGGGGCTGGTGATCACCCGTGGACCGAACAAGGATCGCCAGAATCTGGGTATCTATCGCCAGCAGGTGATCGGCCGCAACAAGGTGATCATGCGCTGGCTCAGCCACCGCGGCGGCGCCCTGGACTTCCGTGAGTGGTGCGAGAAGCACCCAGGCGAGCCCTTCCCGGTTGCCGTGGCGCTGGGCGCCGACCCGGCCACCATCCTGGGAGCCGTTACCCCGGTACCTGACACCCTGTCCGAATACGCCTTTGCCGGGCTGCTGCGCGGCCAGCGCACCGAACTGGTGAAGTGCCGTGGTTCCGAGCTGCAGGTGCCGGCCAGTGCCGAGATAGTGCTGGAGGGGGTGATCCACCCGGGCGAGATGGCCGATGAGGGCCCCTTCGGCGATCACACCGGCTACTACAACGAGGTCGACCGCTTTCCGGTATTCACCATCGAGCGCATTACCCAGCGGGAAAAACCCATCTACCACAGCACCTACACCGGCCGTCCGCCGGATGAACCGGCGGTGCTGGGCGTGGCCCTGAACGAAGTGTTCGTGCCCATCCTGCAGAAGCAGTTCCCGGAAATCACCGACTTCTATCTGCCCCCGGAGGGCTGCTCCTACCGCATGGCCGTGGTGTCGATGAAGAAGCAGTACCCGGGCCATGCCAAGCGCGTGATGCTGGGGGTGTGGAGCTTTCTGCGCCAGTTCATGTACACCAAGTTCGTCATCGTGGTCGACGACGACATCAACACCCGGGACTGGAATGACGTCATCTGGGCCATCACCACGCGCATGGACCCCAAGCGCGATACCGTGATGATCGACAACACACCGATCGACTATCTGGACTTTGCCTCGCCGGTTTCCGGTCTGGGCAGCAAGATGGGCCTGGATGCGACCAACAAGTGGCCGGGCGAAACCAGCCGCGAGTGGGGTACCGCCATCACTCAGGACCCGGCGGTGCAGCAGCGCATCGACGCCATCTGGTCCGAGCTGGGAATCGACTGATGAAGGTAACCCTGCAGCCTTCCGGGCATATCATCGAGCTGTTGCCCGGCGAGCGCATCATCGATGCGGTGCGACGCCTGGGTTACGACGCGCCCCAGAGCTGTCGCAACGGCAACTGCCATATCTGTGCAGCCAACCTGATCAGCGGTCGGGTGCTGCAACATGGCACCGAACGCAGTCGCGGCGAGCTGTTTACCTGTATCGCCGAACCGCTGGAGGATTGCGAGGTGGAATGGCAGGGGGTGCTGGCCCCGGATGAGCTGCCGCTGCGCCAGCTGGCCTGCCAGGTGACCGACATCGAGGACGTCGGCGGCGACGTCTGCCGGGTGCTGCTGCGTACCCCCGCCGGCAAGCCCCTGCGTTACCACGCCGGCCAGTACCTGCTGCTGGAGCGGCCGGACGGCGAGCTGTCGGCCTTCTCCATCGCTTCGGCGCCCCATGAGGAGCGCCTGCTGGAGCTGCATATCCTGACCCGGGAGCCGAGCCCCCGGGAGCTGGTGGAGCATTTGCGCACCCAGCGCCTGGCCCGGGTGCGTGCGCCGCTGGGCGACTGCTGCCTGCCCCGCGTGCCGGAGCGACCGCTGGTAATGATTGCCGCCGGCACCGGACTGGCGCAGATGCAGAGCATGGCGCAATTCTGCCTGCACGAGGGCTTCAGCCTGCCCCTGCACCTGTACTGGGGCGTACGCCACCCCGATGATTTCTACCGGGCGCCGCACTGGCAGCAGTGGCAGCAGGAGCCCCAGGTCTATCTGCATCAGGTGGTCAGCGATACGCCGGAATGGGAAGGACGTCAGGGTATGCTCTGCGAAGCGGTCTGCGAGGACCTGACCAGTCTGGCGGACTACGAAATCTACCTGTGCGGCTCACCACCCATGGTCTACGCCACCCTGGACGCGCTGCTGGCAGCAGGCGCGGTGCAGGAGCAGGTCCACTCCGACGTCTTCGCCTACGCGCCGCGGGACGGGGTGTAGGCCGCCGGCGAGCTGACGCTCGCCCGCCCTCAGTGCCTGCGCGGCTGCGGCAGCTCCGGCAGGTCGTTGACCATCAGACCAAAGCCCTGGCGCAGCACCTTCTGCGCCGCCGCCTGCTCATCCATGTGCTCCAGCAGCCGCACCAGCTCGGCGCAGGTCTGGATATCCCGCCGGTTGGCGTAGCTCGCCTCCAGGTATTCCCGTGCCTTGCCCCACAGCTCGTTGCGCAGCGACAGGCGTCCCAGGGCCAGCAGCAGGGTAGCGTCGTGGGGATGGCCGTCCAGCCAGCGTTCGGCAGTCGCCAGCTGGCGTGCCGGGTCGGAACCACGGACCAGTCCGTAGATGTGCACCAGCCGATCATTGAAGGCATGTCCAAGCGCCTCGCGCAGGACCTTCTCCGCGTGGGATTCGGCCCCTGCGGCGCGCAGTTGCAGCGCGTAGGTCTCCACCAGGGCGGGGTCCTGCCTGAGCTGCCTGGGCACTCGCTCCCAGGTGCCGGTCACCGGATTGGCCGCGCCCGGCTCCACCCCCTGGGCCCGTTGCCCCGCCTGCACCAGCAGGGCGCCGTAGACCCGGCGTTCCAGCTCGAGCTGTTCGGTTTCCGTGTGCAGATGGTGGCGGCGCAGCTCCGGCAGCAGTTGCTCGAGTCGCTCCCAGTCCTCCAGCCGCAGGTAGAGCTGGCCCATGAGCTTGAGCGCATAGAGATGCCGGGGATGTTCCTTGCGTACCCGGGTCAGGGTAGCCAGGGCCTGTTCCAGCTGGCCGCGGGAGATCTGCAGCTGGGCCTGAGTCACGGCAATGGCGACATCCGCATCCGGGGTGGTTTCATAGGCTTCGCGCAGCAGGTCGTCGGACTCGCGGTACTCTCCCTGCTCATGGGCGGCGCGGGCGGCGGCCAGGTAGTTGATCAGCGGCTGCTCGGCATGGGGCGCCGCACGGCGCAGCAGGCGCTGGGCATTGGCCCAGTGCCCCTCGGCGAACTCCAGCAGGCCCCGGGTGGTGACCTGGCTGGCGCGGCGGGCGCGATTGCGCCGGGACCAGGGATTGACCCGGCGGCTGGAGGCGTTGATCAGGCGCACCACGGCGCGCAGCAGGGCAACCAGCAACCACAGCGCCAGCAGGAAGGCCAGACCGACCCAGATGCTGGTTTCCACCGACACGTTGCGCCAGGCAATCAGCAGGTAACCGGGGTCTTCGGCCACCGCCATGCCGAGCAGGGCGGCGATCAGCAGAACCACCAGTACCGCGATATAGCTCTTACTCATCGCTGCTTTCCCCCGTGCTCGCCGCAGGGGCTCGGTGCTGGCGACTCTGGATGTAGGCCGTCAGGCTCTGCTGCAGCGGCGCCAGGTCCGGCGGGACCAGGGTCACGCGCTCGCCGGCGAGCTGGTTCAGCCGAGTGCGCATGGCCTGAACCTGGGGATTGTCCATCTCGAAGAACTGCTCGAGCATGTCGGCGGCCCGCTCGATGCTCACCCGGTACACCTCACCCTCGCTGCGTAATACCGCCCACTGGGCCTGCTCCAGGGTCAGCTGCAGAGTGCGGCGCACCCGCTGCATCTCCGCCTCGTCGAGCAGGGGCGTGATCACCTTGCCACGCTGGAAGTCGACCCGCACATAGCGCTCCAGACGCATCAGCATGCGTTCGCCGCGGGTGCGTCGGGCCAGCCTGTCCTCGAACTCCTCCTCCGGGGTGACCTCGTCGGGATCGAATACCGGCACCGGCAGGGCGACCAGATCAGCCACCTGGCCGTGCAGCGCAGCCAGTTTCAGGTAGATGCCGGCACGGTCGACCACGGGCAGCGCATCCAGCTGGGCCTGATAACGCGCCAGCTGCTCGCGCACGGCAAAGACGCCACTATCGGGCTGCTCCTGCAGGATACCGTCCACCGCCTCCAGCAGCTCCCGGGCCGAGCGTACGTCCTGGGCCGCGAGCAGACGCAGAGAGGCCAGGCGCAGCAGGTACTCGGCCTCGGCCAGCTTCCAGTCTGCCCGGGCGTCACCCTGCAGATCCGCCAGCCGCTGGCCCAGGGCCTGCTGACTGCGCTGCAGGTCGGCGATCAGGCGCTGCTCCTGCTGCCACTGATCGGCCGAGGGCAGCCCATCGAGACGTTGTCCCAGAGTGTTCTGGTTCTGGCGCTGGGCATTGGCCAGCTCGGTGATGCGGTTTTCCAGCTGGCTGAGTGTGCTCTGTCCGGCGCCGACCTGCTGCTGGCCCTGGTACCACTGCCAGCCCGACAGCCCCAGCGCAGCGACGGCAACTACCAGCGCCAGCAGGGCCGGTCCACGGCCACCGCCGGCATTGCGTGGTTTGTTCCGCGTACGGGAGGCGGTGTTCTTGTCCGCTGCGGCAGCTTTGTGCTCCGCGCCCGGGGTCACTGCCGCGCTGGCGGCCGGTGCACTGTCTTCCGGGCTGGTGTTCTGGTTGTTATCGTTTTTCGATTCCACGCTTTTCCCCTTATGGCGTGATTGGGTGCGCGCCTATCGCGGCGAGCACGCTGTCGTCATCGGCACCATCACAGATCACGACGTCGGTGCAGCCCAGCTCTGCGGCAAGCGCCGCCACCCTCGTTCCCGGCACCCAGCAGCGCCAGTGCCGCTGCTGCTCCCAGGCGGCTCCGGCGGCCTGACGCCAGTGCTGCAGTGCCTGACCACTGAGTATGACTATTCCCCGACAATCCCCGGCCAGCGCCGCCAGAGCGTCAGCCAGACCCGGGGGCTGCCCCCGGCGATACAGCTCCAGCAGATCCACCCGGCCACCGGCCTGGCGGATGGTGGAGGACAGGTGTTCCCGACCGCCCAGCCCCCGCCAGATCAGTACCCGCAGATCGGGCAGGCTCAGCAGCTCATCCCAGATCGGCAAACGCAACAGCGCTTCGCTGTCCTGGCCGTCGCGGGGGTACTGCACGGACAACCCGTAATCTTCCAGTACCGCAGCTGTACCTGCGCCCACCGCAAACCAGTGCAACCCCACCGGCGGCTGGGGCCAGTACTCATCCAACCGCTGCAGGCCCAGCCGGGCGGCGATGGGGCTGACCGTCATCACCGCATGGTAGCGGTCCAGATCCAGCATCATGCTGCGCTGCTGGGGCGTCTCCTCCAGCGGCTCGATCTGCAGCAGCGGCAGACTGCAGGCCTTCATGCCCAGTTGCTGCAGGCGGCTGCCCAGACGCCGGTTGTCCTCCTCCGAGCGCGTCAGCAGCACCCGACTCACTGGCCGTCGGCCTCCCGGTACACCGCCTCGAGAATCTCCCGAGCCCCCTGACGCAGCAGATCCTCGGCCACCGCCACACCCAGCTGCTCGGGCTCGGCCTCGGGGCCGCGGGCTTCCGCGGTCAGCAGCCTGCTGCCGTCTGGCTCACCGACCAGGCCACGCAGCCAGAGTTCTCCGTTGCTGCGCTCGGCGTAACAGGCGATAGGCACCTGACAGCCACCATTGAGGTGGTTGTTCAGCGCCCGCTCGGCGCGCACCCGCAGGGCGCTGTCCAGATCGTTCAGCGGCGCCAGCAGCTGGTGCAGCTCGGTATCATCGGTCCGGCACTCGATGCCTACCGCGCCCTGGCCACCGGCGGGCAGGCTCAGCTCGGGGGCGATGGCACTGCGGATGCGGTCATCGAAGCCGAGGCGTTTGAGACCGGCAGCGGCGAGAATGATGGCGTCGTATTCGCCGGCATCCAGCTTGGCCAGGCGGGTATTGACGTTGCCACGCAGGAAGCGGATCTGCAGATCCGGGCGGCGGGCCATGAGCTGGGCCTGGCGGCGCAGACTGGAGGTGCCGACCACGCTGCCCGGGGGCAGCGCATCTATGGATTCATGGGTATTGGACACGAAGGCGTCGCGGGGATCCTCGCGTTCGCAGATCACGTAGAGACCGAGGCCTTCGGGAAAGTGCATCGGCACATCCTTCATGGAGTGCACGGCCAGGTCCGCCTCGTTGGCCAGCAGCGCCGCTTCCAGCTCCTTGACGAACAGCCCCTTGCCGCCGATCTTGGCCAGGGGCGCGTCGAGCAGCTTGTCACCGCGGCTGACCATGGGTACCAGGCTGACCTGCAGCCCGGGATGCAACTGTTCAAGACGCGCCTTTACATACTCGGCCTGCCACAGGGCCAATGCGCTCTTGCGGGTGGCGATTCGCAGATGTCGACTCATGGGTTTCTCATCCTGTTCCAACCGGCATGATACGCCATGCCCCGGTTATCATCCATGCGTCAGTCCGGCCCGGGCCGCGCCACCGGCCGTCGGCGGCAGCCCTCCGGCGGCGGATTCTAGAGCTCCTCCATCAGCCGGCGCAGCCCGGGCACATGGCGGCGGCTGACGGTCAGCGCCTCATCCGCGAGGCCCTTGAGGTACAGGTGGAAATGCCCCATGGAGGTGCGCTGCAGACGGCCGATCCGGTCCCGGGCCACCAGCGCATTACGGTGAATGCGCACGAAATGGTCACCGAACTCGTCTTCCAGCGCCTTCAGCGGCTCATCCAGCAGCAGCTCGCCACCGGTGTGACGCAGGGTCACGTACTTGTGGTCGGCGATGAAATAGAGCACATCCTCGATCGGCACCAGCTCCACGCCCTTGCGGGTTCGTGCGCTGATATGGCTGCGCGCCTGCTGGGTCTCGCTGGCAATGCCGGCCTTGCCGAGACTGGCCAGCTGTACCCGGTTGAGTTTCTGGGCCTTGCCCAGGGCACTGGCCAGGTCCTCGCTGCGTACCGGTTTGAGCAGGTAGCCCACAGCGCTGACGTCGAAGGCCTCCAGCGCGTATTCCCCGTGGGCGGTGCAGAAGATCACGGCCGGAGCGTCGGACATCTCGCAGAGGCGGGCGGCAGCCTGAAGACCGTCCATGCCGGGCATGCGGATATCCAGCAGGACAATGTCGGGATGCAGCTTCTCCACCAGCTCCAGCGCCTCCTGGCCTGTGGCTGCCATCTCCGGCAGGACTGTATGGCCGGGCAGCGCTGACACCAGTCTGGCCAGTCGCTCCCGGGCAAGAGGTTCATCATCGGCGATCAGTACTTTCATGCCTGAATGACTTCCTGTGCGTTATGTGGAAGGTTGCTTACAAGGATAGACCAGCCTGCTGAAGTAGCGCGTCCCTTCCTGCCAGGCTTCTACCCGCGCTGAAGCCCCGAACAGAGCCGCCAGGCGGGCGCGGATGTTGTTCAGCGCCATGCAGGCTCCACGGTGCTCGGACTGCTGTGGACAGCTGTTGGACACCAGCAGTTCAACGCGCCCCTCCCGATAGTGGCCGACCACCTGTATATCGCCCCCGCTGACGCTGGGCTGCAGCCCGTGGAGGATGGCATTTTCCAGCAGCGGCTGCAGGGTCAGCAGCGGCATGGGCAGGTTCGGCGGCAGTTCGTCCACTTGCCATGTCACGCGCAGGCGATCCCCCAGACGATACTGCTCGATCCGCAGATACCCCTGGCACAGCCGATACTCATCTGCCCAGGTCGCCACGGCATCGGCCTCGCCGAGATTGGCTCGAAACAGGTCTGCCAGGTCCAGCACGGCGTTCTCGGCCTTGTCCGGCTGGGTGCCTATCAGGCTGACAATGCTGTTGAGACTGTTGAACAGGAAATGTGGGCGGATGCGCGACTGCAACGACTGCAGCCGCGCCTGCAGGGCGGCCTGGTTATGCAGCTGCCACTGCTGCTGCAGGTAGAAATAGCGCAGCAGCAGGCTGGTCATGATCAGGGCGATCAGACCGTGGCGCAGCAGCGGATCACTCGGCAGCAGGAAACGTTCGGCCATGCCCTGGTAGAGCACCCATTCGGCGAGGACGGTAAACACCAAGGTCAGCCCCACCACCACCGCGTAGCAGCAGGCGATTGCCAGGCCCAGCGGACGGGCCTGCATCCAGGGGCGCAGTCGGCACAGCAGGCCCGCGGACAGCAGCACTATCCATTGCACGAACAGCGACGCCAGCGCCAGCTGCAGCCAGTCGAATCCCTCGGCTGCCGGCTGCGCGAGCACCCAGACCAGCACCATGAGCTCGGCCAGCACCACCAGGGTGAACACCGCGACGGAGGAGCACAGATCCGGGAGAAAGAAGTCCTCCCCCTCCTGCGGCTTGCTCAGTAATGACCAGAATCCATTCTTCATTGCTGCAGTCTCCGTCAGCCGGGCGCCATCATGCAAGTATGAAGATGCTATGCTATGCGCCTTTTCAGATTACTGCAGCGGACCGACCGACCCATGAGCCAAGATCAGACTACCAACCAATCCTGGGGCGGCCGTTTCAGCGAGCCGGTGGACGCCTTTGTTGCCCGGTTCACTGCTTCGGTCGACTTCGACAAGCGCTTGTACAAGCACGACATCCAGGGCTCCATTGCCCATGCCACCATGCTGGCCAGGGTCGGCGTGCTGAACGATGCCGAGCGCGACAGCATCATCGATGGCCTGCGCGCCATCCAGGGCGAGATCGAGGCCGGCCAGTTCGACTGGCGGGTGGATCTGGAAGACGTGCACATGAACATCGAGGCGCGACTGACCGAGCGCATCGGCATCACCGGCAAGAAGCTGCACACCGGCCGTTCGCGCAATGATCAGGTGGCCACCGACATCCGCCTGTGGCTGCGCGAGGAGATCGACATCATCGTCGCCGAGCTGGAGCGCCTGCAGCGCGGCCTGCTGGATCAGGCCGAACAGCATGCGGACGTGATCATGCCCGGTTTCACCCACCTGCAGACCGCCCAGCCGGTGACCTTCGGTCATCACCTGCTGGCCTGGTTCGAGATGCTCTGCCGCGACCGCGAGCGTCTGCTGGACTGCCGCAAGCGGGTCAACCGCATGCCGCTGGGCTCGGCGGCTCTGGCCGGTACCACCTACCCCATCGATCGCCAGCTGACCTGTGAGCTGCTGGGCTTCGAGGCGGTGTCTGGCAACTCGCTGGACGGCGTGTCCGACCGCGACTTTGCTATCGAATTCTGTGCGGCGGCCTCGCTGGCCATGATGCACCTGTCGCGCTTCTCGGAAGAACTGGTGCTGTGGACCAGCGCCCAGTTCAACTTCATCGAGCTGCCCGACCGCTTCTGCACCGGCTCCTCCATCATGCCGCAGAAGAAGAACCCGGACGTGCCCGAACTGGTGCGCGGCAAGTCCGGCCGGGTATACGGCCACCTGATGGGGCTGCTGACCCTGATGAAGAGCCAGCCGCTGGCCTACAACAAGGACAACCAGGAAGACAAGGAGCCGCTGTTCGACGCCGCCGATACCCTGCGCGACAGTCTGCGTGCCTTCGCCGACATGATTCCGGCGATCCAGCCGCGGGTTGAGGTGATGCGCGAGGCCGCCCGCCGCGGCTTCTCCACCGCCACTGACTTGGCCGACTACCTAGTGCGCAAGGGCCTGCCGTTCCGCGACTGCCACGAAATCGTCGGCCACGCGGTGAAGTACGGCGTGGACAGCGGCAAGGACCTGGCCGAAATGAGCCTGGAGGAGCTGCGCCGCTTCAGTGATCAGATCGAGCAGGATGTGTTCGAGGTGTTGACGCTGGAAGGTTCGGTCAATGCCCGTGACCACATCGGGGGTACCGCCCCTGCTCAGGTACGGGCTGCGGTGCAGCGCGGTCGGGAATTGCTGGGCAACTGACCATGAGCCAGCCTGTACAACGCCCCCGTTATCGTGTCAGCGCCGACCGCCGGTCGGCGGTGCGCCGGGTGCGCTATGTGGAAACCAGTCACCCCGAGCGAGGTGACTGCACCCTGTGCCAACTGGATGAGCTGGCACAGGATGAACATGACCCGGCGGAAAACTACAGCGCCGAACTGACCGACAGCTCGAAGCTGCCGGCACCCTGATCGGCGTAACTACCGCTGGTCAACTGATAGTCGCCGGCCTCCAGCCATAACTCCAGCTGCGCATTGGTTCCACCGGCGCTGTCGTCATCCTGCTCCTCCAGCCCCTGCCCCGCCAGGCTCAGCAGAGCGTCAAACTGGGAAGAACTGAGGGTGACACGATAATGGCCGGGCTCGCTGATGGACAGCACGCTGGTGACCGAGTCGCCCGAGGTCAGCCGACCGATGCGGCTTTCACCGGGAGCAATGTTGCCTTCGAGCATCTGCGCCTCGCCGAGTTCGGCCTGCAGGGTGAACATCCCTTCCCCTCTGCTGTAACTGTTGGCCTTGATCCGGTAGGTACCCGGCTCGACCACGGTGCTGATAAGGGCATCCAGACCGCCACCGCTGTCATCGTCACTGACGCTGGTACCCGGTCCACTCAGCTCCAGCATGCTGTCCAGGTCACCAGAGCGCATGCTCAGGCGCAGCAGCCCGCGTTGCGCCACGGTCAGGGTATAGGTCTGGGGCTGGCCCATCATCATGCCGGTGTACTCCTCACCCGGCGTCAGTTCGGCGCCATCGGCGAGGTTGACGCCCTCCGGCAGCTCCAAGGGCTTGATGCTGAGACTGTAGACACCCTCATCAGCCGAGTCGATACCGCCCGCGATCAGCTGGTAGCTGCCTTCCTGCAGGGTGGCGAGCAGCCGCGCATCGGTACCGCCGCCGCTGTCGTCATCGGTCTGGTTGACGTCCTTGCCGCGCAGCTTGAGCACGGCGTCGAACTCACCGGAACGCAGGACAATTTCATACGGCCCGCTCTCGCTCACCTTGAAGGTGTAGCGGTTGCCGCCACTGCTGGTCTTGGGCTGCAGCTGACCGAGAATGTCCGCCCCGGACTCCAGCTCGCCGTCATTCACCGCTTCGGCAGTGCTCAGCTCCAGACGGAAAGGACCGAAGTCCTTGGCGCTGCCTGCACTGATCGCCAGACGGTAGACGCCGTCCTGTTCCGGTTGCAGGAACAGCTGCTCGGTTCGCGGGCCGTCAATCAGCTGATTGTCGCCGGACAGCAGGGCGAGCTTCGGCTGCTGCAGACTGCCGCTGCTGGTCACCCGATACAGAGTGCCGCCCTTGAGCTGCAGATCGAAGCTCTGGTTGCGGGAGCCGTCATTGAGGTTGACCGCGCTCTGACTGGTCAGCTCACCGGTCAGGGTTGCGGGCATATCCTTGACCGGGGCACTGGAAGCCGTAGCACCCGGTTCGTTACAGCCAGACAGGAGAATCACCACGCCTGCCAGGGGCAGGGCTATCGCACGAGGGGTGATGCGCATGAAGAATCCTTTTTTGCTCGTAATAGGGGATGCTTGCCCGGAACATCAAAGATCGACGAGCCAGCCGACAGACTATATTACGAATTGTTCCCCTTGCGCAGGCTTGATTCACACCGCCGGTTGCTGCTGGGTGATGCAGTGGATATTGCCCCCGCCAAGCAGTATCTCCCGCCCAGGCACCATCACCACGCGACGATCGGGGAACAGCCGCTCTAGAGCCTGCCGGGCGCTGTCATCCTGCGGATCACCGAACGCCGGGGCGATGATGCCGCCGTTGACGATCAGGAAGTTCACGTAGGAGCCGGCCAGACGAATCTCCGGACTGCGCGGTTGGGTGCCCGGCACCGGCTCTACCCCTGCACACTCCTCCGCGGTGGCGCTGATGGGGCCGGGAAGTGGAATGCGGTGCACCGTCAACGATCGCCCCCGGACGTCGGTGGCCTGCTCCAGCACGCTCAAGGCCGCCTGGCAGCGAGCATGGTTGGGATCATCCGTGTCATCGGTCCACGCCAGCAGCACCTCCCCGGGCTTCACGAAACAGCAGAAGTTGTCCACATGGCCATCGGTCTCGTCGCTGTAGAGCCCCTGGGGCAGCCAGATGATACGCTCCACCCCGAGATGGTCGCGCAACGTCTGCTCGATCTCGTGCCGGTGCAGGTGCGGGTTGCGGTTGGGGTTGAGCAGACACTCCTCGGTAGTGATCAGGGTGCCCTCGCCGTCCACATGGATAGCCCCGCCTTCGAGGACGAAGCCTTCGGTGCGGTAACGCGGGCAACGCTCCATGCTGAGCACCTTGTCGGCTACCTGATCATCCAGATCCCAGGGGGAATACAGGCCGCCGTCCAGACCACCCCAGGCGTTGAACATCCAGTCCACACCACGCAGCCCACCTTGGCCGTTGATGACGAAGGTCGGCCCGGTATCCCGAACCCAGGCATCATTGCTGCTGATTTCCACTACCCGGATCGCCGGATGATCCAGCTGCGCACTGGCATTGGCGTACTGCGCGGCCGAGACTCCGACGGTCACCGGCTCGAAGCCGGCGATCGCCCGGGCCACCTCGGCAAAAGCGGACTGCGCCGGCTTGCCTGCAAGGCGCCAGTTGTCCGGCCGCTCGGGCCAGAGCATCCAGGTCTGACTGTGGGGCGCCCACTCCGCGGGCATGTAGAAACCGTCGGCGCGGGGCGTGCTGTGCAGGGTGTACATGAATCAGGACTCCAGCGAACCATCCAGGGTTTTCAGCGGACCGTACAGGTTCGGCCGGCGATCGCGGAATACGCCCCAGGCAGCGCGAATATGCTCCAGCTGGTCCAGATCGAACTGCTGCACCAGCACCGTCTCGTCGGTGCCGTTGGCCTCCTGGACCTTCTCGCCGAACTGATCGGCGATAAAGGAGGCGCCGTAGAAGGTGATGTCGTAGCCATCCTGCTCCTCCCGCCCTACCCGGTTGCTGGCCACCAGCGGCATCAGGTTGGCCCCAGCATGGCCCTGCTGCACCCGCTGCCAGTGATCCTTGGAAGTAATGGACGCATCATGGGGCTCGCTGCCGATGGCGGTGGGATAGAAGAGAATCTCCGCCCCCTGCAGCGCCATCGCCCGGGCGCACTCCGGGAACCACTGATCCCAGCAGATACCCACCCCAATGGTGGCGAAACGAGTCTTCCACACCTTGAAACCGGTATCGCCGGGGTTGAAGTAATACTTCTCGTGGTAACCGGGGCCGTCGGGGATATGGCTCTTGCGATAGACACCCAGATTGCTGCCGTCGGCGTCGATGATGGCGATACTGTTGAAGCGGGCCCGACCGGCCAGCTCGAAGAAGCTGATCGGCAGCACCACCTGCAGCTCCCTGGCAATTGCCTGGAAATGCTTGATGGCCGGGTTTTCATCCGTAGGCGTCGCCATCTGCAGATATTCAGGATTGGGCTTCTGGCAGAAATACGGCGTCTCGAACAGTTCCTGAATCAGAATGATCTGCGCACCCTGCGCGGCAGCCTGGCGCACCAGCTGTTCAGCCTTGGCAATATTGGCCTGGCGATCCCAGCTGCAGCTCATCTGGGTGGCGGCGACGGTAACGAGGCGGGGCATGGCATTCTCCGGTGGTCGGGTGTAGCTAGAGCATACCCTATCGATCCAAACCCATCGAATTCGATGGGTTTGGATATCACCGGAAATTAAACCCGTGGAATTCGACGGGTTTGCGACTCACTCCCCAAGCAACAGATCCTGCCGATAGAACCCCGCCAGATGCCCATACACCTTCGGCCACGCCTCCCGCAACGGTTCAGGCCGTTCGAAAAAGGTCTCCGACAGCACGGCAAAGAACTCCGCCGGATCTTCCAGCGCGTATTCATCCACTGGCAGCGGCTGACCAAGCTCAGCGCGCTGGGCCAGGTCATCCCAGGCGTCCTGCATGTCTTGCTGCCAGGCCCTGGCGTCCATGCCCGGATGCAGCGGTGGCGCGCCATTGGCGCTGGCGTCGCGCATGTCCAGGGTATGCGCCAGTTCATGAATGACCACGTTGTAACCATCGCCTCGCCCCGAGTGCCGCACATCCTCCAGTGACAGCACCACCGGGCCACGCTCCCAGGCTTCCCCGCTGCGCTCGCTGACCTCGTGATGGACGATACCGAACTCATCTTCCCAGCTGTGCTCAGCAACGAAGGGGCCTTCGTACAGGATCAGCGTCTGCCAGCGGTCGTACCAGTCCAGCCCCAGCTCCAGCACCGGAACCACGGCCATACCGGCAATGCGCAGGCGCAGGATATCGTCCAGCTCCGCGCCGTTGACCGGGACCAGATGCTTGCGCAGCAGCAGCCGCAGGGCCAGCTCATGGATCCGTCGCTGCTGCGCCGGGGTATAACGCTGATAGACACCCCAATTGCCCAGCGCCTGCTGCCATTGCCCGGCGGTGATGTCCAGCCGACGCAGCCGGCGGTCTTCGCGCCAGTGACGCAGGCGCTGCCACCAACCCGAACCTGTCTTGGAAATGTCGGTTCTCCTGTGATGTTTCGGCATCACAATAGCATGCTGTTCGGCACCCGGGCGCCAGCGGAGCCCAAGCACAAGAAAAGCCCAGCTGCGTTAGGCAGCCGGGCTTGATCTTGGCTTTTCCACCCTCAGAAACTGAGCGTCGCGCCATCTTCCGGGATTTCAACCCGATCCGCGATACCCTTCTGCTGCACATAGTCTTTCAGCTCTTCGCGGGTCAGCGCCATGTGGTTGATGGCATCCATATGCGTGGCAACGATGGTGGCATCCGGCACCGCCTTGGTCGCCCGCAGTACATCTTCCTTGCCCATGATGATCGACCCATCAAAACCATCCATCACCGCATAGCCAGCGTTGATCAGGACGATCTGCGGCGCGTAGTCCGCCAGCGCCATATCGACTTCATCGCGCCAGATAGTGTCGCCTACCAGGTACAATGTGTCATGACCTGGTGACTGGAATACCACACCCATGGCTTCGCCGAGGGCGGCAGCAACTTCCGCCACGGCATACATTTCATCAGTGCCATGCTGGCCGCCGATCTGGCTCAGGGTCACGCCCTGGAACTCGGCTTTGGAAAGGACGCGCACGTTGGTAAAGCCCTGCCCGCGGATCATCAGCGCATCTGCCAGGTTCTGCACGAACAACGGGATGTCCTTCGGCAGCAACTGCTGGGCAGCCTCGTCCCAGTGATCGAGATGGGTATGGGTGACGATCACCGCATCGACGCCGGCAATAACCTCCTTCTCGGACATGGGCAGATCCACCAGCGGATTGCGCAGGTTACTGCGATAGGTACCTTCAAACCCTGGATAGCTGCCTTTTTTCGACAGCATGGGGTCGACGAGAAAGGTGGTGTCGCCGTAGGTGATCTTCACCGTGGCATTACGGATCTGCTGCAGTTGCACGGCTTCGGTAGCGTCGGCTGTATCAGGTGCGCTTGCCGGTTGCGCCTGGGCAAATGCGGCAGCGATGCCCAGGCTCAGGGCCACAGCAAGCGAGCTGGCTAAGGTTTTGATGGTCATGAGTTTCTCCAGGGGAATAGCCAATGAACGTGAGCGCCATTGTCGGCCCCCGCAGCCCCCCCGAAAAAGTGGCCTATACGACAATATTCGATATAAACGGGCCAACCCTGCAGTAACCGTAGGAAGCAGCACTTTGACCCAATACACCCTATAGGATAAATTTGGGCAACCCAAGCATTCCGCGCTTGTGCTTCACCTATGAGGTAAGTCCATGCCCCCTATTCGCGTAGTCGTTCTGACTTTTGATGGTGTAAGCCTGTTCCACCTTTCCGTACCCGGCATGGTTTTCGGTGCGGATGATGGCACCGCCCTGCCTCGCTATGAAGTACTGTACTGCGCACAGGAGCCGGGCCTGATCCGCAGCGATCAAGGCATGATGATCGAAGTGAAGCATGGTCTCGATGCCATGGCCGCGGCCGACATCATCATAGTGCCGGCCTGGAGCGATCCCCGAGAGCCCACCTCCTCCGAACTCACTGCGGCACTGCAACAGGCCAATGGGCAGGGTAAATTGATCGTTGGTCTGTGTCTGGGTGCCTTTGCGTTGGGCCATGCGGGCTTGCTGGACGGCCGCGCTGCCACGACACACTGGGCATCGCGCGAGATGTTTGCCGAACGCTTCCCGCGCACCCTGTTCCGCCCCGATGTGCTGTATGTCGCCGACAGCAATATCGTCACATCGGCTGGCACGGTGGCCGCCATCGACTGTTGCCTGGCCCTGCTGCGCGAGCGCCATGGATCCGAGGCGGCCAACCATGTGGCGCGCCTGCTGGTCACCCCTCCGCACCGGGACGGCGGTCAGGCGCAATATATCGAGCGGCCGGTACCGCGGTGTGCCAACGACAACCGGCTGCCGGGAGTGCTGGAATGGGCGCGGGCAAATCTGGCGCAGCCGCTATCCGTCGACGCCCTCGCCGAGGTGGCAAAAATGAGTCGGCGCACCTTTACCCGGCGCTTCCGGGAGGCTACCGGGACTACCGTCACCAAATGGCTGAACGCCGAGCGGGTAACCCGAGCCCAGCAGCTGCTGGAGACCACCGACCTGTCGATCGAGCGCATCACCTCGGCGGTGGGTTTCGGTACGCCCCTGGCGCTCCGTCAGCAGTTCGCAGCGCAGCTCGGCACCTCCCCGTCCAACTATCGGCGCACCTTCAACAATCGGACAAACGCGACCGCATCATCAATGGCCTGACTCCATCCCGGGTTATCGCTACCTGCTATACGGTGTGCAGATACCACATGTACTCCAGATCGGAGATGGTGCGCTCGAACTCCTCCAGCTCGTTTTCCTTGCACAGCACGAAGACGTCCAGATACTCCTCGCCGATGTAGTCCTTCATCATCTCCGACCCTTCCAGCTGACGCAGGGCGTCGCGCAGGTTGGTAGGCAGCGATGGCTCGTGCTGTTCATAGGCATTGCCCTCGGTCATTGGCGGCGGCTCGATGCGGTTGGTGATGCCGTAGTGGATGGCCGACAGCAGTGCTGCCATCAGCAGGTAGGGGTTGGCGTCGGCGCCAGCCAGCCGGTGTTCGATCCGCATGTTCTCGGCATCGCCGCCGGGTACCCGCACCGCCACCGTGCGGTTGTCGATACCCCAGGTCGGAGAACAGGGAACATAGAAGTTGGGACTGAACCGGCGGTAGGAGTTGACGTTGGGACAGAGGAAGGCCATGTACTGGGGCAGCACCTCCAGCAGCCCGCCGATGGCCCAGCGCAGGTGGTCCGACAGATTGCCCTGTTCATCCGGGGCGAAGGCGTTGTGGCCGTCGCGCTCCAGACTGATATGCACATGCATGCCGTTGCCGGCCTGATCATGGTAGGGCTTGGCCATGAAGGTGGTGTCCATCTCATGGTCATAGGCCACGTTCTTGATCACCCGCTTGAGCAGTACCGCATAGTCGCAGGCCTTGACCGGGTCCTCCACGTGATGGAGGTTGACCTCGAACTGGCCGGGCGCGGATTCGGCGACGATGGCGTCAGCGGGGATGCCCTGCTCGTGGGCAGCTTCGATGACGTCCTCGAGAAACTCGGCGTATTCGTCCAGATCATCCATCGAGTAGACCTGAACCGAGGCCGGCCGCTTGCCGGAAATCGGCGAGCGCGGCGGCTGCGGGCGCCCGGTGATGTTTTCCTGGTCGATCAGGAAGAACTCAAGCTCGAAGGCCGAGACCGGCTTGAGGCCCAGTTCGCGGAAACGCTCGACCACCCGCTGCAGGACATAGCGCGGGTCGGCGAAGAAGGGGGTCTTGCGATCCAGCTCGTACATGGTCATCAGCAGCTGCCCGGTAGGGCGCTTCTGCCAGGGTTCCAGGCACAGGGTGCCGGGGATCGGCAGGCAGATGCGGTCGGCATCGCCGATTTCCATCCCCAGACCGGTCTCTTCCACTGTGGTGCCCTGGATATTGAGGGCGAAGAGCGATGCCGGCAGCGCGATGCCCCTCTCGAAGGCACGGGTCAGCGCCGAACGGTCGATGCGCTTGCCCCGGACGATGCCGTTCATGTCAGCAATCAGCAGGTCGATGAAGTGAACGTCAGGATAGGTTGCTAGGAAGCTCTCCGGCTCATGCAGAGGATGGGGAGCGGTCACGTCGGCGTCAAGGTTCACCACCTTGGCGGGTTCGCTACCGACGCTCGGAACATCGGCTGGGGAGTGCATGTTCTTCACCTGTTATTTGTAAAATATATCAACCATCACTCTCACGATTGAGAGTAAATCCCGAAAGGCCCCGGCGAGTCAATAGAGCCCCGAAGCCCGGCAGCACTGGCCCGACGAAGGCTCTGCTTACCGGCTCCGGAATTCCCCCTGCGGCTCAGCGGGGCGGCAGTTGGTGATAGGGATTTTTTGCTGCTATTGTATGAAAAATTGAACAAGACCCTGCAGCTGTGACCGCACAGACGAGACCATGTCCGAGACCCGTCAGCCGTTGATCGGCATCTCCTGCTGTACCACCACCGTTGGCCCGCATCCTTTCCACATGGCCGGCGAGAAATACATCCTTGGCGCCCTGCAGGGGGCCGGGGGCATCCCCCTGCTGATTCCCGCCGTGGGCGCTCATATCCCCATGGACGCCCTGCTGGAACAGCTCGACGGACTGCTGCTGACCGGCTCACCCTCCAACGTGGAACCCCATCACTACACCGGCCCGGCCAGTGCACCCGGCACCCAGCATGATCCCGGGCGAGATGCCACCACCCTGCCGCTGATCCGCCGCGCCGTGAAGCTGGGGGTACCCCTGCTGGGGATCTGCCGCGGCTTCCAGGAAATGAACGTGGCCTTCGGCGGCACCCTGCACCAGCGCCTGAACGAGGTGCCCGGACTGCTCGAGCACCGGGAGGACACCAGTCAGCCGTTGCCGGTGCAGTACGGGCCAGCCCATGAGGTGCGCATCGAACCTGGAGGCCTGCTCGATCGCGCTACCGGCTGCAGCTCGGCAATGGTCAACTCCCTGCACAATCAGGGCGTGGATCGTCTGGCCACCGGGTTGCAGCCCGAAGCCGTGGCGCCCGACGGACTGATCGAGGCGTTTTCCGTGTCGGCAGCGAGCACCTTTGCCCTCGGCGTGCAGTGGCACCCGGAATGGAAGGTGATGGAAAACCCGTTCTACCTGAGTATATTCAAGGCGTTTGGTGACGCCTGCCGGGCACGCGCTGCCCGGCCCAAGAGGACCGTATGAACAAGATTGAAGCCTTTCTGAAGGAACACAGGATCACCGAGGTCGAGTGCATGGTCAGCGACCTCACCGGTATTGCCCGGGGCAAGATCGCGCCCACCGCCAAGTTCATGTCGGAAAAGGGCATGCGCCTGCCCGAGAGCATCCTGCTGCAGTCGGTAACCGGCGACTATGTCGATGATGATGTCTACTACGACCTGCTGGACCCGGCGGACATCGACATGATCTGCAAGC
Source organism: Halopseudomonas sp. Lyrl_26 (assembly GCF_051948695.1). NCBI lineage: Bacteria > Pseudomonadati > Pseudomonadota > Gammaproteobacteria > Pseudomonadales > Pseudomonadaceae > Halopseudomonas > Halopseudomonas sp. Lyrl_26. The sequence goes on along the minus strand of NZ_JAYJLH010000002.1, from coordinate 136,528 downwards.
CCGATGATGACGGCATCTACCTGGTGCCCTGGGCCATCGAGCCCACCGCCCAGATCATCCACGACTGCTACGACAAGCACGGCGTGCCGATCGAGATGTCACCACGCAATCTGCTGAAGAAGGTGCTGCGGCTGTACGCCGAAAAGGGCTGGAAGCCCCTGGTGGCACCGGAGATGGAGTTCTATCTGACCAAGCGCAACGACGATCCCGACCTGCCGCTGCAGCCGCCGGTCGGTCGTTCCGGGCGCCAGGAGACCGGGCGCCAGTCCTTCTCCATCGATGCTGCCAACGAGTTCGATCCGCTGTTCGAGGATATGTATGACTGGAGCGAGGCCCAGGGACTGGATCTGGATACCCTGATCCACGAGGAAGGCACTGCGCAGATGGAGATCAACTTCCGTCACGGTGATCCGCTGCACCTGGCCGACCAGGTACTGGTATTCAAGCGCACCATGCGCGAAGCGGCGCTCAAGCACGACGTGACCGCCACTTTCATGGCCAAGCCCATCACCAACGAGCCGGGCAGCGCCATGCACCTGCACCAGAGCATCGTCGATGCCAGGACCGGGGAGAACACCTTCTCCAACCCCGACGGCAGCATGAGCGAGCTGTTCCTCAACCATATCGGCGGGCTGCAGCGCTATATCCCGGAAGTACTGCCGATGTTCGCTCCCAACGTGAACTCCTTCCGTCGCTTCCTGCCTGACACCTCGGCACCGGTCAACGTCGAATGGGGCGTGGAAAACCGCACCGCCGGACTGCGGGTGCCCGATTCCACGCCGCAAAACATGCGCCTGGAGAACCGTCTGCCCGGCGCCGATGCCAACCCCTACATTGCCATTGCCGCCAGCCTGTTGTGCGGCTATCTGGGAATGGTCAAGCGCATCGCCCCCTCCGCCCCGGTGCAGGGCCGCGCCTACGAGCGCCGCAACCTGCGCCTGCCCTTCTCCCTCGAGTCGGCGCTGGAGCGGATGGAACAGTGCCGGGATGTCCAAGAGGTGCTGGGCGAGAAGTTCTGCCGCGGCTATATCGCGGTCAAGCGGGTGGAGAACGAGAACTACAAGCGAGTAATCAGCTCCTGGGAGCGGGAGTTCCTTTTGCTCACCGTCTAGGCATCGCCCCCGGGGGCGCGGATCATGGGAGTACCGAGCATGACAGCAGGCAAACGCAACACGGCCCAATTGCAGGCGCTGGACGCAGCCCACCACCTGCACCCCTTCACCGATCACCGGGACCTGGGGGGGCGCGGCACCCGCATCATAGAGCGCGCCTCCGGCGTCTACCTGTGGGACAGTGAGGGCAACAAACTGCTCGATGGCATGGCCGGGCTCTGGTGCGTGAATATCGGCTACGGCCGGCGGGAGCTGGCCGACGCGGCCCATCGGCAGATGCTCGAGCTGCCCTATTACAACAGCTTCTTCCAGTGCACCCATCCCCCGGCGGTGGAGCTGGCCAGCGCCATCGCCGAACAGGCGCCGGCACACATGAACCGGGTGTTCTTCACCGGCTCCGGCTCGGAAGCCAACGATACCGTGCTGCGCATGGTGCGCCGCTACTGGGACCTGCAGGGCCAGCCCCGGCGCAAGACGGTGATCAGCCGCATCAACGGCTACCATGGTTCCACCGTCGCCGGGGCCAGCCTCGGCGGCATGAGCGCCATGCACGAACAGGGCGACCTGCCGATTCCCGGTATCGTCCATATCCCCCAGCCCTACTGGTACGGCGAGGGCGGCGACATGGAAGAGGGCGAGTTCGGCCTCTGGGCCGCGCGCCAGCTGGAGCAGAAGATCCTCGAGCTGGGTGCGGACAGGGTTGCAGCCTTTATCGCCGAACCCATCCAGGGTGCCGGCGGCGTGATAGTGCCCCCGGCCACCTACTGGCCGGAGATCCAGCGCATCGTCGATCAGTACGGCATCCTGCTGGTGGTCGACGAGGTGATCTGCGGCTTCGGCCGTACCGGCGAATGGTTCGGCAGCCAGTACTACGGCATCCGCCCGGACCTGATGCCCATCGCCAAGGGCATGACCTCCGGCTACCTGCCGATGGGCGGGGTGATCGTCGGCGACAGGGTCGCCTCCTGCCTGATCGATCAGGGCGGCGAATTCTTCCACGGCTATACCTATTCCGGCCACCCGGTCGCCGCCGCCGTGGGGCTGGAGAACCTGCGCATCCTGCGCGAGGAAGGGATCGTCGACTACGCCCGGGAACAGGCCGCGCCCTATCTGCAGCAGAAGATCGCCGCCCTGGCCGAGCACCCGCTGGTGGGTCAGGTCCGCGGCGTCGGCATGCTCGGCGCCCTGGAGCTGGTGCGCGACAAGCGCACCCGCGAGCGTTTTCCCGGCAAGGGCGCCGCCGGCACCCTGTGCCGCGACCTGTGCATCCGCAACGGTCTGGTCATGCGAGCGGTGGGTGACACCCTGATCATGTCACCGCCGCTGGTCATTCAACCGCAGGAAATCGATGAGCTGTTCGACAAGGCCTGGCGCACCCTGAACATGGCTGCCGAAGAGCTGCGCTGATTGGGGTCCGTACCCCTATCCGCGCGAACACAGCTTGAATACACTAGGCGCTGGCGAACCAGCGTCTGCAAGGAAGGTTCCCAGTGATATGCCGGATATTTCCGGAAGTTGTTTGATCCACCGATAACGGCCGGTCCGATCGGCCCGATTGAGAACTGACCGGTCCACCCTGGACGGTGTTCGTAAGGAGAACGCATGAAACCGACATTGCACAAGACTCTGCTGGCTTTGGCCGTTACCGGACTGTTCGCTGGAGCTGCCCATGCAGCGGGCGAGCTGAAAATCTACAACTGGTCCGACTACATTGCCGAGGACACCATTGCCAATTTCGAGAAGGAAACCGGCATCAAGGTGACCTATGACGTCTACGATTCCAACGAGGTACTGGACGCCAAGCTGCTGACCGGCCGCTCCGGCTTCGACATCGTGGTGCCCTCCAACCACTACCTGACCAAGCAGATCGAAGCGGGCGTGTACCAGAAGCTGGACCACAGCAAGCTGCCGAACATGAAGAACCTCAACCCCGAGTTGATGGATGACATGGAAAGCATCGATCCGGGCAGCCAGTACTCCATCCCCTACATGTGGGGCACCAACGGCATCGGCTACAACATCGACAAGGTGCAGGCGATCCTCGGCGATGACGCGCCGCTGGACTCCTGGGACCTGATGTTCGACCCGGAAGTGGCGGCCAAGCTGGCCAGCTGCGGTATCTCCATGCTCGACTCCGGCGATGAGATGCTGACCTCCGCCCTGCAGTATCTGGGCCTGGACCCCAACAGCAACGATGCCGATGACCTGAAGAAGGCCGAAGAGCTGCTGATGAGCGTGCGCGGTCATGTGGCCTACTTCCACTCCTCGCGCTACATCTCCGACCTGGCCAACGGTGAGATCTGTGTCGCCGCCGGTTACTCCGGTGACGTGTTCCAGGCTGCCGCCCGCGCCGAGGAAGCGGAGAATGGCGTGAACATCGGCTACACCATTCCCAAGGAAGGTACCGCCCTGTGGTTCGACATGATGGCCATTCCGAAGGATGCGCCGAACGCGGACAACGCCCACACCTTCATCAACTACATACTGCGTCCTGAGGTGGTAGCGCCGATCACCGACTACGTGGCCTACGCCAACCCGAACCTGGCGGCCAACGAGTTTGTTGACCCCGAGGTGCTGAACGACCCGGCGATCTACCCCACCGACGAGGTCATGGCCAAGCTCTATGTGGCCAAACCCCGCCCGCTGGCATCTCAACGGATCATCACCCGCGCCTGGAACAGGATCAAGTCGGGCCGTTGAACCTTACCGGGGGCTGCACTGCAGCCCCTCTTTTGCCGGGGAGTGAATTATGGTGGGTGCAGCAGGGGCCATGAAGCAGGCCATGGCCAAGAAGGAGCAGGTGGAGTTCGTCAAGATCGAGCGCGTCAGCAAGCAGTTTGATGATGCGGTCGCCGTGGATGACGTCACCCTCACCATCAACCGGGGCGAGATCTTTGCCCTGCTCGGCGGGTCCGGCTCGGGTAAGTCCACCCTGCTGCGGATCCTCGCCGGTTTCGAGAAACCCACCGAGGGTCGGGTCCTGCTGGATGGGCAGAACATTACCGACCTGCCGCCGCACAAGCGGCCGATCAACATGATGTTCCAGTCCTACGCCCTGTTCCCGCACATGACGGTGGAACAGAACATTGCCTTCGGACTGAAACAGGACAAGCTCAGCAAGCAGGAAATCACCGAGCGCGTTGCCGAGATGCTCAAGCTGGTGCACATGAGCAAGTTTGCCAAGCGCAAGCCGCACCAGCTGTCCGGTGGCCAGCGGCAGCGCGTGGCCCTGGCCCGCTCCCTGGCCAAGCGGCCCAAGCTGCTGCTGCTCGACGAGCCCATGGGCGCCCTGGACAAGAAGCTGCGCTCGCAGATGCAGTTGGAGCTGGTGGAGATCATCGAGCGGGTCGGCGTGACCTGCATCATGGTCACCCACGATCAGGAAGAGGCCATGACCATGGCCCAGCGCATCGCCATCATGGATCAGGGCTGGATCGTCCAGGTCGGCACGCCGATGGACATCTACGAGAGCCCGGTCAACCGCCACGTCGCTGAATTCGTCGGCAGCGTGAACATCTTCGAGGGCCAGATCATCACCGACATGGAAGACCATGTAATCATCGAATGTCCGCAGCTGGGTCGGCATATCTACATCGGCCACGGGGTCTCTACCCGCGCCGAGGACAAGAGCACCATCTTCGCGGTACGCCCGGAAAAGGTCTTCGTCACCACCGAACAGCCGGAACAGGAATACAACTGGGCCCACGGCGTGGTGCACGACATCGCCTACCTGGGCGGCCATTCGATGTATTACATCAAGCTGGACAGCGGCAAGATAGTCCAGGCCTTCTTCGCCAACTCGGAACGTCGTCTGCCCCGCCCGACCTGGGAAGATCAGGTCTACATCAGCTGGGATGACGACGGGGGCGTGGTACTGCCGACATGAGAAGACGCCTGCCCCTGCCCAACGGCAAGACACTGGTCATCAGCATCCCCTACCTGTGGATGTTCCTGTTCTTCCTGTTGCCCTTCGTCATCGTCCTGAAGATCAGCTTCTCCCAGGCGGCCATTGCCATCCCGCCCTACGAGCGGCTGTTCGAGTACAGCAACCAGGCACTGACCATAGTGCTGAACATGGGCAACTACATCTTCCTGACCCAGGACAGCCTCTACTACGCTGCCTACCTCGGGTCGCTGAAGATCGCCCTGATCACCACCCTGGTGTGCCTGCTGCTGGGCTACCCCATGGCCTACGCCATCGCCCGTGCGCCGCGGGACCGCCAGCTGATCTATCTGCTGCTGATCATGATGCCGACCTGGACGGCGATCCTCATCCGCGTCTACGCCTGGATGGGCATTCTCAGCGCCAACGGCCTGCTCAACTCGACGCTGATGTCGCTCGGACTGATCAGCACGCCGCTGCAGATTCTCAACACCAATACCGCGGTCTATATCGGCCTGGTCTACGCCTACCTGCCCTTCATGGTGCTGCCGCTGTACGCCAACCTGGTCAAGCATGATCCGACCCTGCTGGAAGCGGCGCAGGATCTCGGCGCCGGCCGCATCAAGGCATTCTGGAAAGTGACGGTACCGCTGTCGCGTGCCGGTATCGTCGCCGGCTCCATGCTGGTGTTCATTCCCGTGGTCGGCGAGTTCGTCGTGCCCGAACTGCTCGGCGGCCCGGAAACCCTGATGATCGGCAAGGTGCTGTGGCAGGAGTTCTTCAACAACCGCGACTGGCCGGTGGCCTCGGCGCTGGCAATCGTGATGCTGGCCATACTGCTGATCCCCATCACGCTGTTCCACTACAACCAGGCTCGCGAGATGGAGAAGAAGTGATGAGACGTCCCGATTTCTCCAGCGTCGTCCTGTGGCTGGGCCTGCTGTTCATCTACCTGCCGATGGTCATCCTGGTCATCTACTCCTTCAATGCCTCGCGGCTGGTGACGGTATGGGGTGGCTGGTCGATCCACTGGTATCTGGGTCTGCTGGACAACACCCAGCTGATGAATGCGGTCAAACGCAGTCTGCAGATCGCCTTCTACACCGCCACCGCGGCGGTGGCGCTGGGCACCCTGGCGGCCTTTGCCATGACCCGCATCCAGCAGTTCCGCGGTCGCACCCTGTTCTCGGGGATGGTCACCGCGCCGCTGGTGATGCCCGAGGTGATCACCGGCCTGTCACTGCTGCTGCTGTTCGTGGCGCTGGCCCAGGTACTGGAGTTCTTCCTCGGCGTTACCTTCGACCGCGGCATGCTGACCATCTGGATTGCCCACACCACCTTCTCGGTGGCCTATGTGGCGATCGTTGTCAGCAGCCGCCTGGGCGAGCTGGATCAGTCCATCGAAGAGGCAGCCATGGATCTGGGCGCCCCGCCGTGGAAGACCTTCCTGCTGATCACCGTGCCGATGATCGCGCCGTCGATCGTGGCGGGCTGGCTGCTGTCCTTTACCCTGTCGCTGGATGACCTGGTACTGGCCAGCTTTGTCTCCGGGCCCGGCTCGACCACCCTGCCGATGGAGATCTTCTCAGCGGTGCGCCTGGGCGTGAAGCCCGAGATCAACGCCATCGCCAGTGTCATCCTGTTCGCTGTGTCCATATTTACCCTGCTGGTGTGGTTCATCTTCCGGCGCGCCGACAAGCGCAGTCAGCTGCCGCCACCGGAAGAAACCAGCCGCCAGCGCACACCGGCCTGAACCTGCGGCACCCTTCGGGGTGCCGTGTTTCATCAACCAGTTAAACGAAGGGTCACAACGTCTTCTACCTGCAGCGCCAGTGAAGCTACTTGCTTTCCCGGGGCGTTGGGGTAGGGTTCCATAAGATCGCCGGCTCGCCCGGCGATGCCCTTTTCTGCCGAGGAGTTGCCCGTGTCCCGCCTGGTTCCCAGTATCGATCCCGAAGGTCTGTATGAATACTCGGTGGTGTTCACCGACCGCTCGCTGAATCACATGTCCGTCGAGTTCCAGCAGGTCATGCGCGACCTCTCCGCCACCCTGCGCCAGGTTTATGGCGCCGATGGCGTGGCACTGGTGCCGGGCGGTGGGACCTACGGCATGGAGGCGGTAGCCCGCCAGTTCGCCCGGGGCCAACGCTGCATGGTGCTGCGCAACGGATGGTTCAGCTATCGCTGGTCGCAGATCTTCGAGATGGCAGAGCTGCCGAGCGAGGAGCTGGTGCTCAAGGCCCGTCCGACCGGCCCCGGCGCCCAGGCACCCTACACCCCCGCGCCCATCGAGGAGGTGGTCGCCAGCATACGCACGCAGAAGCCGGCCGTGGTCTTCGCTCCCCATGTGGAAACCGCCTCCGGCATCCTGCTGCCCGACGATTACCTGCGCGCGGTGGCCGATGCCGTGCACGGGGTGGGCGGCCTCTTTGTTCTCGACTGTGTCGCCTCCGGCGCGCTCTGGGTGGACATGCAGGCCTGCGGCGTGGATGTGCTCATCAGCGCGCCGCAGAAGGGCTGGAGCGCCTCACCCGGGTGCGCCCTGGTGATGTTCAGCACTCTGGCTCTGGAGCGCATCGAACATACCAGCAGCAACAGCTTCGCCTGCGACCTCAGGAAGTGGCTGCAGATCATGCGCGCCTACGAAGACGGCGGCCACGCCTACCATGCCACCCTGCCCACCGACTCGCTCAAGCGCTTCCGCGACACCATGCGGGAAACCGCGGATTACGGCTTCGAACGCCTGCGCCAGCAGCAGCTGGCACTGGGTCAGGCGGTGCGCAACCTGCTGCAGGAGCGTGGCTTCGCCAGCGTGGCGGCGCCCGGCTTCCAGGCCCCCGGCGTGGTCGTCAGCTATACCGCCGATGATGGCATCCACAGCGGCCGCGCCTTCGCCGCGCAGGGGCTGCAGACCGCCAGCGGCGTGCCGCTGATGTGCGACGAGCCGGATGGTTTCAAGACCTTCAGGATCGGCCTGTTCGGCCTGGACAAGCTGATGGACGTGGAGGGCGCAGTACAGCGGCTGCGTGACGCACTGCAGACACTGCCCGCCTGAACCGCTGCCCGGCCGGGCAGCACCTCAGTCCTGTTTCGGCGGCTGGGCGACTATCTCTTCCATCTTCAGCCCGGTCAGACCATGGATGGTCCGCCACAGATAGAAGAGTATGCCCATCATCATGATCATCGAGGGGATGGCGATCATCGGGTAGCTGACCAGGGTCATGCGCCCGAGCTCCGCATTGAAGGCCTCGGTACCGGCGGGACTGACCACTATCCACTTGGCGATGATGTAGTTCATGAAGGAAGAAAAGAAGAAGGTGCCGGCCAGGAAATAGGTGGCCCTGAGCAGCCGCTGTTCGAACACCTCGCTGACACCCCGCTCCTTCAGCCGCTCATCGATGCGCTTCACGTTAAGCACCTTCTCGTTGTACAGCAACGTGCGGATCAGCGGGAAGCGCGTGCGGGTGGAAAACAGCACCCCCAGCCCTATCACCCCCGGCACCGCTGCCTCCTTGACCGCCAGCCACTGCGGGTCCAGCTGCAGCAGGCCGATGCCGCCGGTGAGGAAGACGCTGACCACGCCCAGCACTGCGATGAAGTTGTACTTGCGGTAGCGGATCAGCTCGAACAGCCCCCAGCCCAGCGGGAAGGCCAGTGCCATGATCAGCGCCTGATGCGGCCCCAGGTGGGCCTCGCCGCTGAACTTCATCAGGATGACCGAGGGGATCACGATACTGACCAGCAGGTCGACGAAGGGGCGGGGCTTGTGCTGCGGAGTCTGGGACAGAGCGTCGTTCATGGTGTTCGGATGATCTCCTGGACTGGTGTCTGCAGTAGCGAATCTGATCAGGTCGCACAGTATGGGTGAAAGTCATTTCCGGAGCCAGATGCCCGCGGACGCTGAAGCGGCAAAATCACCGCGCCAGGGCAAGCGACCGACAGGCGGGTCGGTGCATCGCCTGCGGCCCTTGCTGATCAGCGGACCGCCTGACCGAGTTGTTCATGCAACTGCCGCGCTTCCCGGTCAACGGGATCCCGGCGCAGCAGCGCATCGACAAACTCCGTGGCCAGCTCGAGCTGGCCGTGACGGATGGCGAAGCTGGCGCCGGCCCACAGCAGATCCCGATCCTGGGGGTGCAGGTCCATGCCGCTGCGCAGTGTCTCCAGGGCCTGCTGCGGTGCGCTCGGCTCCAGCGCCACGGCCAGTACATAGCCGGTGCGGGGGTTCTCCGGTTGCAACTCCCAGGCTCGACGCAGGTGCTCCAGTGCAGCGTCGCGCTGCTGCTGCCTGATCAGCGACAGGCCCAGCGCGTGATGCAGCATGCCGTCGCCGGGCATCAGCTCCAGCGCATCACGCAGCAACCGTTCGGCGGCCTTCTCTCGTCCCTGCAGGCGGTACAGATCGGCCAGATTGAGATAGTTGCCGGAGGCCCGAGGTTCCGCACGGATGGCCCTGTCCCAGGCCTGTTCGGCTTCCCCGACCCGCCCCTGGCGCAGCCGCAGCAGCCCCAGCTGACCCAGATGACTGGCACGGTCGGCATGCAGCGCCAGCTCCGCTTCGTATTCCTCCAGCGCGCGCTGAAAGGCCGGCTGCTGCTCGGCCGGCAGGGTGACATCCGCCAGCTGACTGGCCGCCATGCTGCGGATGCTGCGCAGGGGGTCCTCCAGCAGGGGGGCCAGGAAACGGGCACGCAGCTCAGGTGCCGCGTCCTCGAAGGCACGCAGGCTGCCCAGACGCACCAGCGGATCCTTGTCAGCCAATCCCTGCCCCAGTGCGCGCAACTGGTCCGGCCCGAACGCCGGGTTCAGTCGCTGTGCCGCGCTGCCACGCACGATGGCCGCCAGCTCAGGTTGCGCCAGCAGCTTGACCAGATCCTGCTGCGCCGCCGGCTGGCCCTGATCCGCTGCGGCGATGACACTCGCGTGGGAGGGCTGGCGCCAGCGGCCCTGGGGAAACCAGTCCGCGACCTGCTGCGCCGCCCAGTCGGCACTCCGGTCGCTGTGACAGCTGCTGCAGGCATCGGGTATGCCCAGCGCCTGCCCCAGATCGGGACGGGGAATGCTGATGCCGTGGTCCCGCCGGGGGTCGATCACCATGTAGGTGCGCTCCGGCATGTGGCAGTTGACGCACTGGGCGCCGCTGGAGCCTGCCGGATGCTGATGGTGTTCCGGGCGATCGAAGTTGCTGGGCAGATGGCAGCTGCCACACAGGGCGTTACCCTTGGCCCGCAGGGCCTGACTGTGCGGTTCATGGCAGTCGCTGCAGGTGACCCCCGCCGCATGCATGCGGCTCTGGGCGAAGTTGCCGGTGATGAAGACCTCCTCGCGCTGCTGACCATCGGCGAAGTACAGCGGGTCGCTGAGCAGCTCGGGCCGGTAGAAGTCCAGCAGCGGCAGCCCGGCGTGATAGCCCTCGGCAACGGCGCTGCGCAGGGAATGGCACTGGGCACAGACCTGCTGTTCCCGGTCACTGAGCAGCGGCTCGCTGCGCCGGGCAGTGACCCGCTCCAGCTCGTGCAGCCAGTGCATGCCGCGGCGCTCATCGAGCAACACCGTCAGGCCCCTGTCTGCCAGACCGTGCTCACCCTCGGCCCAGGCCAGATGCTGGCTGCCGGGGCCATGGCAGGCCTCGCAGCCGACGCCCAGCTCCGACCAGGCCGGGGAGAAGCTGCCCTTGTCTGCGTCAAAACCCTTGCGGTAGTCGGTCACATGGCAGTCGGCGCACATGAAGTTCCAGTTCTGCGCCGCGCCCGTCCAGTGCAGGGGGTCGCCATGGCCGATCTCGTCATCCGGGTACAGATGGAACCAGCGCTGGCCACCCTGCTCCGCCGGGCGGGTATCCCAGACGATCGACAGCGCCTGAAGCCGGCCCTGGCCCAGATCCACCAGGTACTGCTGCATGGGATCCAGCCCGAAGGTGTAGAGCACCTCGAATTCCTCGAGTTCGCCGTCCGGGCCATCGGTGGTGACGAAATAGCGCTCGCCGCGCCGGGTAAAGAGGGTGGTCACGCCAGCGTAGTCGAAGCGGGCGTCCTCGAAGTCGCCGAGCACGGTATCCGGGCCGGCATGGGCCATGGCGTGATGGTGCTGGGACTGGCGCCAGGCGCTGTGCTGCTCGCTGTGGCAGCCGGCACAACTGTCACTGCCGACAAACCCGGCGGTCACCGGCGGTGCCGGTCGTGCCGGCGTCGATATCTGGGGGGTGGGCGCAGGAGCCGCCGGCGGCCCCGGGGGCTGTTGGCTGATCAGCAGGCCGACCACCGCAGCCAGCAGCAACACGACGGCAAGCGCAAACCAGCGCCAGCGTCTGCGGGGGGCATTTCCGGGTACCGCCATGTTCAGATCCAGTTATTGTCGGGGTAGGGACGCAGCGCCAGGCTACAAGGTTATCGGCGACTTTAAGGCCCGATCCCGGCAGAAGCAACGCTGCGCTGCTCGGGAAATATTCCCGACCCTACCGCATTTCGTCGGCTGACACCGCGGTTTCGACCCCGGGCGCAGAAAAATCTGCGCTGTCACACAAGCCCCTGCGCTATACCGATACCGGTCGCTGCATTGGTCTGCGGATACTGGCCTGCCAATAACAACAACCTCGGTTTGTCCCATGCGCACACTGATCACAGCCCTGACACTGCCCGCCCTGCTGATCACCTCTGCTATCAGCCCGGCCAGTCACGCCCATACTCCGTCCGCCAACCCGATGGAGCACAGCAGACCCTTCCCGGCCGGCCCCTCGCGGCAACTGGAGGATTACCGCTTCCTCGACGACCCGGCCCGGCGTACCGATCCGCTCGACGAGCTGCGTTACCACCGCCTTGGCGACAGCGCCTGGCTACAGCTGGGGGGCGAACTGCGTTACGCCTTTACCCATGCGGACAACGTCACCTTCGACCTCAGCGGCCAGGGCGACGACGATTACATCCAGCAGCGTGCCCAGGCCCATGCCAGCCTGCATCTGTGGGACAACCGGGTGCGCACCTTCGTCCAGCTGCAGAACACCCGCAGCTGGAATCAGCAGTTTCCCGCGCCCCGTGACGGCAGCCGCAACGATGTGGCCCAGGCCTTCATCGATACCCGCTTCGACCTCGGCCCGCTGCAGGCAACCACCCGTATCGGTCGCCAGGAGATCCAGTACGGCCAGGGCGCGCTGCTCAATATCGGCGAGCAGCCGAACATCCGTCAGGCCTTCGACGGCGCGATACTGCGCCTGACCACGCCCGGCAAGCACCAGGTGGACCTGCTGGCCCTGCGACCGATCCTCTACGACAGAGACAACTTCGATGACAGCAGCGACAACAACACCCGCCTGCTCGGCCTCTATGCCAGCCTGAATCTCGCCCCGCAGCGCGGCGTGGATCTCTATGCCTTCGCCCGGGACATGGACGAGCGCAACTTCCAGGGCTTCGTCGGCCGGGAGGAGCGTTACACCCTCGGCACCCGCCTGTTCGGCCGCCAGCAGCAGCTGGACTGGAACTGGGACCTGATGCTGCAGGGCGGCGAACATGCCGGTCGGGATATCCGCGCCTGGGCTATCCGCAGCGACAGCGGCTATACCTTTGATAACCGTCTGCGCCCGCGGCTCGGCCTGCATCTGGATGTGGCCAGCGGCGGCGATCCGCTGTCCGCCTCGCAGAGCCGCACCTTCGATGCCCTCTACCCGCGCAACGGCACCTATGGGGAGGCCAACCTGACCACCATGTCGAACCTGATCCTGGCCGGCCCCTCATTCAACTTCAAGCCGGCGCGCACCATCGAGGTGTACTCCTCGATCCTGCAGACCTGGCGGCATGCCACCGATGATTACGTCTATCTCCCCGGCGTGCGTCCGCTGGCCGGCACCCTGAACAATTCGGCGCGGGAAATCGGCACCACCTACCAGTTCACCGGTCGCTGGCAGCCGACCGCCAACTTCAACATCGACCTGCATGCCATGCACCTGGCAGCAGGACGGGCGATCACCCGCGCCGGCGGGCATGACAACAACACCCTGGTAGTGCGCACCGCGATGCGCTTCTGAACAACAACAGCCACCGGCGGCCATGTACCGCCGATCTGATACAGCAACTGAGGAAACAACCATGAACATCAGACGACTCAGCTGGGCCCTGTGCCTCTCTGCCCTGGTCGGCACCGCCGTCCAGGCCGAGGACAAACAGCCCAACTTCCTGATCATCCTGGCCGACGACCTGGGCTACAGCGACATCACCAGCTTCGGCGGTGAGATCAACACCCCGAACATCGACAGCCTGGCCAGCGAGGGCGTGCGGCTGACCAACTTCCACGCGGCACCGACCTGCTCGCCGACCCGCTCCATGCTGATGTCCGGTACCGACAGCCACATGGCCGGTCTGGGCAACATGGGTGAGCTGATCCAGCCCTTCCAGCGCAACCAGCCGGGCTACGAAGGCTACCTCAACGAGCGCGTGGCCTCCCTGGCCGAGGTCCTGCGTGACGGTGGCTACAACACCTATACCGTGGGCAAGTGGCATCTGGGCCGCACCGAGGAAACCAGCCCCGCCGCCCGTGGCTTCGACCGCTCCTACATCCTGGTTCAGGGCGGCGCCAGCCACTTCGACGACCAGTTCGCCATCATCGGCAACGATCCCAAGGCGATCTACCGCGAGAACGGCAAGCAGGTCAGCGCACCCGAGGGCTTCTTCTCCAGCCAGTTCTACACCGACACCATGCTCGAGTACATCGAACAGGGCCGCAGCAACGGCAAGCCCTTCTTCGCCCTGCTGTCCTACACCGCTCCCCACTGGCCGCTGCATGTGCCGGACGAGTGGCTGGACAAGTACGAAGGCCGCTACGCCGCCGGCTACGAGGCCATCCGCCAGGAGCGTCTGGCGCGCATGAAGGAAATGGGCCTGCTGCCGGCCAATGTCGAGGCCAACGTACCGATGGACGGCGCCCTGCCCAGCTGGGATCAGCTGACCGACGAACAGAAGCGTCGTGAAGCACGCAGCATGGAGCTCTACGCTTCCATGGTCGATAACATGGACCACCATATCGGTCGGGTCATCGACTACCTGAAGAAGACCGGCGAATACGACAACACCTTCATCCTGTTCTTCTCCGACAACGGCGCCGACGGCAACAACCCCGAGGACCTGCCCGGCAACGATGTGTGGATGAAGGAAAACTTCGACAACAGCCTGGAGAACATGGGCCGCCGCGGCTCCTACATCGCCTACGGTCCCCAGTGGGCCCAGGTCAGCACCGCACCCTTCCCCTTCTTCAAGGGCCTGACCAGCCAGGGTGGTATCCAGGTACCGGCGATCATCCGCGCTCCGCAGGTCAGCCAGCCCGGCACCATCACCCATGAAGTGGCCCACGTCATGGACGTGATGCCGACCTTCCTCGAACTGGCCGGCATCGAGCAGCCCTCCGGCACATTCAACGGCCGGGAAGTGGCTGCCATCGAAGGTATCTCGATGCGCCCGATCCTCGAGGGCAAGGCCATGCCCGAGCGCGCCATCGGCTGGGAACTGTTCGGCCGCAAGGCACTGCGCAAGGGTGATTGGAAGATCGCCAACATGAACCCGCCCTACGGCACCGCCCAGTGGCAGCTGTACAACCTGGCCGAGGATCCGACCGAGAGCCGCGACCTGGCTGCCAGGCATCCGGAGAAGCTGGCCGAGCTGCTCAAGGACTGGGAAGCCTACGTGGCACGCAACAACGTGCTGATGGGCGAGTTCGATCTGCGCTACGGCTTCGACACCTGCCTGTACGACCGCTGCTTCAAGTAAGACATCCAGCGCGCGGTGACCAGAAAGGGCTGTCCGGGTCACCGGCCAGCCCTTTTCTTTTGCGCGTTTATTGCAAAGCGCCGCTGGTGTGTCAGTTATGTTGAGAGACTGGGGAGGGCTTGCTGGGGTGCAGGGCCGTGCCGACACGCCGTGAATACTTCCATGTAGGCTCGCGGTTTTCATCCCTGAAAACCGACGGTCGGCACAACCCTGCACCCCAGACCGCCTGGAAACTTCTGAGCCGCTGATGGTTTTTTCTTACAGCAACTCAGAAGTTTCCGCCGTTGCGTTGAGACGCCCCTGACACGACCGTTTGATGTCAGGGATGACATCAACGAGCCCCCATGGATGGGTTCACGGCGTGTCGTGGCAGGGGCGTATCGACGCAGAGGCCGGCACTGAACCGCCAAAAAACGAGGTTTTTCCGTATTACCAACACGGTCAGGACGGTATCACCAGCGTGCCAGCGTTTCCGAGGGCAGTTCGCCGAAGGCCTGCTTATAGGCGGTGGTGAAATGACTGGGCTGGGCAAAGCCCAGGCGGTGCGCCAGATCCACCAGCTGCAGGTCACCCGGGCGGGCGCGGCGCAGACAGTCGCGTGCCAGCTCCAGACGGCACTGCTGCAGATAGCGCAGCAGACTGGTCTGCAGATTGTCGCGGAAGGCCTGCTCCAGACTGCGGCGACTCACGCCGCTGGCCTGCACCAGCTCCTCCATCGACCAGGGCTGTTCCAGATGCTCGTGGATGTATTCCAGTGCCCGCTTCAGGGCGCGGGGCAGCAGACGACGCTCGTTCAGCCGATGATGCACCGGCAGCAGCTGCAGGAGGTTCTCGCAGAACAGCGACTGCAACTGCTGCTGCGCCACCGGCAGGCCGAACAGACCACCGCCCTGGCGAAATTCCGCATCGGTCAGACGCAGCAGGTTGTCCATGCTCACCAGCGCCGGATGCTCCTGCTCGATGCGCAGCACCCGCTCCGGCAGGGTCGGCATGCTCATGTCATAGGCGGACTCGACGTGATTACGCAGCAACTGGTCTTCCAGCGAGGCAACGATGGCCTTGGTGCCGGGCGCCCAGACGATATCGATCTCATGGCCGGGGGTGAACAGGACCATCTCACCGGCCTTGACCTGCTGCCCGCTGTGCAGATCGCGGATGCCGCCGGCCAGCGGCAGTATGCCGTGCCAGGAACTCAGCGGTGTCGAGCTGACGGCCACCGCCTCCTCGCCCCAGTAGGCGCCGAACAGCTTGATGTTCGGCAGGTGGCGCAGGGTGAAGCGGATATCCGCATGGGCGCCACGGCGCTGCGGACGCACGGTACGTGACTCCGACAGGTTGCCGTTGAGCGTGGCCGCCGCTTCCTCGAAGCATCGGGAAATGAGCAGGGGGCCGGGCGCAAAGGGTATGTGTTGTACCGACTGCTGGGCGAGCATGGGTGATTCCTGACTCTGTAGCTGCCTGTCGCCCGGACCGGGAGGGCGATCAGTTGCGACATTATACCGCAGCTGATCGCATTCACCGATACGCCGGATCAGCGGTCAGTCCGCCCCACCCCAACGCTCAGCTGGCCTTGGCGCGGGCCCGCTCTTCCTCCACCAGATCCTTCTTCGACAGCTTGCCCACCGGCGTGCGTGGCAGGGCATCGCGCAGCTCCATGGCCGACAGGCGCTCATGCTTGCCCAGACGCCCTTCGAGGAAACGCTGCAGCTCCTCGAAGCTCAGCCGGGGCGCACCGCTGCGCAGCTTGATGAAGGCCTTGGGCGACTGGCCGCGCCAGGGATCATCCACCCCGATGACCGCCACCTCCTCCACCGAGGGGTGCTCGTAGATGGCTTCCTCGATGACCCGCGGATACACGTTGTAGCCACTGCACAGGATCATGTCCTTGGTGCGGTCGACGATATAGACCCAGCCCTTCTCGTCCATGTAGCCGACGTCACCGGTGCGCAGGAAACCGTCCTCGGTCATGGCCTCGGCGGTGGCATCCGGCCGTTTCCAGTAGCCGGGAGTGACGTTGGGGCCGGCGATGCAGACCTCGCCGCACTCGCCCGGCGGCAGGCTGCCGGGGGAGCCGTCCAGCGGCGCGATGCGGATGATCGCGCCGGGGATCGGCAGGCCGCAGGAGCCGGGGCGCGGTTCGCCATCGCGCGGGGTGAAGGTGCCCGCTGTGGTGGTCTCGGTCATGCCCCAGCCCTCGCGCAGTGCGCAACCGGCCATCTGTGAGTAGCGCTGCTGCACTTCCAGCGGCAGGGGCGCGCCGCCCGAGTTGCACAGTTTCAGCGAGGTCAGGTCCAGCTGCTCGGTGAGCGGATGCGCCGCCAGCCCGATGAACATGGTCGGCACCCCGGGGAAGGTGGTGATGCGGTTGTCATGGATCTCGCGCAGCACGCTTTCCGCATCGAAACGCGGATGCAGGTAAACCTCGGACCCCATGCGTACGCCGAAGATCATGTTCACCATCAGCGCGTAGATATGGAAAGGTGGCAGCACGGCCAGAACCCGCTCGCGCCCCGGCTCCAGTGCATCACGCAGAATGGCTTCCAGCTGCGAGCAGGAGGCGGTGATGTTGGCGTGGGTCAGCATGGCGCCCTTGGGCACCCCGGTGGTACCGCCGGTGTACTGCAGCACCGCCAGGCTGGACGCCGGATCCCCCTGGGGATGCGCCCGGTAGTCGCCGTCATTGTCCAGCAGGCTGGCAAAGGACAGGGTCTGCGCATCCATGGCCACCGGCACCGACGGGCCGAGCTGACCGGCCGCCGCCGCGCTGACCGGGCCGCAGAACTCGGTAAGCTGACCGACCACCAGATGCCGCAGGCGGCTGCTCCCCAGCATGCCGGCCATGCGCGGATACAGCGACTCCAGATCCAGCGTCAGCATGATGTCGGTTTCGCTGTCCTCGATCTTGTGCGCCAGGGTGCGCTCGGCGTCCAGCGGGGAATAGTTGACCACGGTGCCACCGGCGCGCAGCACGCCGAAAAAGCCGATGAAGTAGTGCGGGGAATTGGGCAGGAACAGACCCACATGCACCCCCGGCCCGACGCCCAGTCGCTGCAGGCCGGCAGCGGCCCGGCTGACCAGTCGGTCCAGCTCGCGGTAGCTGATCTTGTGGCCCAGAAAATCGATCGCGGGGTTGTCGGCGAAGCGCTGGGCGCTCTGGTCCAGCAGTTCGTTCACCGGCCCCGTGGCCAGTTCGGTATCCCAGCGCAGGCTCTCGGGGTAGGAGTCCAGCCAGGGTAGATGAGCAGTCTCGGCCATACCACGCCTCCAGGTGATTCATTGTTGTTATTGATAGCCTGACCCTAACTCTCCCAGCGCGATCAGCAAAGCGCAATCCAGTAGCCGTATGCGCCGTCATAGACAAATCGCAGGGTGGCACTACGTGATCCATTTCACAGAAGCCGGGGTGCTGCCGACCGCCCTGTCACATACGACGGCAATCAAATTGCAATAAGCGAAGCGCGTTGCTAGATTCTGGACTTCTTCCCTACAGATGGATAACTGTCATGAAACGCCTTCTCATTGGATCTCTGCTGGCTGCCGCTTCCCTCAACGCCTTCGCTACCGCCCCGGGCGGCCCGGGTTGCGGCTGGGGTAACATGCTGTTCGAAGGTCAGAGCGGCCTGCCCTCGCACCTGGTGGCTTCCATCACCAACGGTACCTCCGGTAACGCCACCTTCGGCATGACCTCCGGCACCAACGGCTGTGACACCAGCGGCAAGCTGGCCTACCACGGCAAGTCCATGCTGGTACTGAGCAGCATCATGAACGAGCTGTCCGAGGACATGGCCCGCGGTGAGGGTGAAGCACTGACCACCTACGCCGTCGTCATGGGTGTAGCCGCCGAGGATCGCGCTCGCTTTGCCGCCGTGACCAGCGAGCACTTCAACGAGATCTTCAGCTCCGCCGACGTCACCGCCGAGCAGGTTTACACTGCCACCCTGGCCGTGATGGAGCGTGACGAGGTTCTGGCCAAGTACGCCGACCAGGCCTGATCGGCCCGCCTGCGCCCTGCCTGCAGTACGGGCAGGGCCGTCCGGGGCCATGATGCCCCCTCCTGTTTTTCAGCGGTGCGCATGTTCAGAGCCCTGTTTTCCCTGTTGCTGGCCTTTGGCAGTCTCATCGCACAGGCCAATCCCCATCCCGACCCGGCCACTTTGCGGTCCCTTGCCGAACACCCCTACTGGATTGCCCTGGGGCACTATGAAAAGCCCCTGATCGGCGGCTGGCGCAGCTATGTGGATGACCCCGACTTCTTCCTTTCTGACCAGGGCGAACATTCTCCACTGGCGGAGCTCGAGGCCACGCTGGAGGCGCTTCATGCCGACCCTGGCCTGGCTGACCAGCATGCCCAGTGCCGTTACCCATCGCGCACCCGCTGGCTGCGCGAACAACTGGCACTGACCGAGCTGCCCGCGGTGACCTGCGCCGAGTATGCGGCCTGGTATGCCGATATCGACCCGCACAGTACCGTGCTGGTGTTTCCCGACGCCTATCTGAACAGCCCCTCCTCCATGTTCGGGCATACCCTGCTGCGTATCGACTCGCCCGACATGCAGGACAACGGCACCGCCCTGCTGAGCTATGCGCTGAATTTCGGCGCCATGGTCGAGCAGATGGACAACAGCATGCTGTACGCCTGGAAGGGACTGGCCGGCGGTTATCCCGGCCAGTTCTCGCTGCTGCCGTACCGGGACAAGATCAGCGAATACAGCAGCCTGGAGAACCGCGACCTCTGGGAATACCGGCTCGATCTCACCCCGGAGGAGACCGGCCGCCTGGTCGAGCATGTCTGGGAACTGCGGCAGATCCGCTTCGACTATTTCTTCTTCGACGAGAACTGCTCCTACCGGCTGCTGGAGCTGCTGGAAATCGCCCGGCCGGGGCTGCGGCTGATCGATCAGTTCCCGCTCACTGCCATTCCCGCCGACACGGTACGCGCAGTGAAGGACGCCGGCATGATCAGCAGCGTGAACTACCGTCCCTCCCGGGAAAAGGAACTGCTGGCCCGGGCCCAGCCGCTGTCATCCCGCGAGCTGGTACTGGCCCGGGAGCTGGCGGCGGATACCGCGCTGCTGGAGGACCCGGCCTTTCAGCAACTGCCCGCCGAGCGGCAGGCGCTGATTCAGGAAACCAGCTATCGGCTGCTGCGCTATCAGGCGGTCAACCGCGAGCGCGATTCGGATAACGCGGCGCGCAGCTACCAGCTGCTGCAGGCGATCAACCGCAACCCGCCGCCGCGACTGGAGATCCCCACCCCACCGCTGCCCGAGGACGGTCACGAGTCACGCACCTGGCAACTGGCACTGGGCAGCCTGGATGGCCGGGACTTTGCCGAGTACGGCCTGCGCATGGCCTACCATGATCTCAACGACAATCTGGATGGCTTCCCGCTAGGGGCCCAGATCGAGCTGGGCAAACTGCGGGTTCGCCAGTACGAGGGCAACCACTGGCAACTGCAGGAGCTCGGGCTGATCAGCATCCGCTCCCTGACCCCGCGCCACGCCCTGCTCAAGCCCTGGTCATGGCAGGTGGAAACCGGGCTCGAGCGGGTAGCCGGCAAGGACGGCAGACAGCGCCTGGTGGGCCATCTTAATGGTGGCGGAGGCTTCAGCTGGAGGCTGAACGACGAGCTGCTCGCCTACAGTCTGGCTACCCTGCGGGTCGAGCATCATCAGGATTTTGCTGCTGCCCTGAGCCCGGCCGCCGGTTTTGACGCGGGGCTCTTGTGGCGCAATGGCGCTGGCAACCTGCTGCTGGAGGCCAGCGCCGACTACTTTCACAACGGCGAGATCCGCCGCCATATCGGCCTGACCCAGCAGCTGGAGCTGGACCGCAATCTGGGCCTGCGCCTGAGCGCCCGGCGCCAGTTCAGCCAGCTGGATACGCCGCGCAACGAGGTGATGCTGCAGCTGCGCTGGTATCACTACTGAGGGAGCCTGCCGGCTGGCAGGCTCTGGCCTGGGGGCTGGTATTTTTTCCCCGCCAAGGCACTCGCACAGTGAATGTGCTCCATGGCTCGGTTTTGTAGGAGCGCCGCCCCCGGCGCGAAGGACTCGAGCCGGAGCACGGCGCCCCAGCTCAGCCCCGCAACCGCTGCGCTGCCTCCAGCAACAGCTGCTCGGTCCCGGCCCAGCCCAGGCAACCATCGGTAATGGACACCCCATACCGCAGTTCGCCGGACAACGGCTGATTGCCGTCGAACAGGTGACTCTCGAGCATCACCGCCCGCAGGCGGTCATTTCCCGCCAGACGCTGGTCGATCACCTCATGCAGCACCGCGGGCTGACGCAGGGGATCCTTGCCGCTGTTGGCGTGGCTGCAGTCGACCATGATGGCCGCATCCACCCCGGCCTGATCCAGCGCTGACCGCGCGGCGGCCACGCTGGCGGCGTCGAAGTTCGGCCCCTGGTTGCCGCCACGCAGCACCAGGTGGGTGTCCGGGTTGCCCCGGGTCTCGACCAGCGCCGGGCGGCCCAGCTCGTCCAGGCCGAAATGCTGGTGGGCGGCGGCCGCCGAGCGCATGGCATCGATGGCGATGCCCATGCTGCCGTCGGTGCCGTTCTTGAACCCCACCGCCATGCCCAGGCCGCTGACCAGCTCCCGGTGGATCTGCGATTCGCTGGTGCGGGCACCTATGGCGGCCCAGCCCAGCAGGTCGTCCACATAACCGGCCACCAGCGGTTGCAGCAGTTCGCTGGCCAGCGGCAGGCCGAACTCGATCATCTGCAGCATCAGCCGGCGCGACAGTTCCAGCCCCCGGGCCATGTCGCCACTGCCATCCAGCTGCGGGTCATAGACCACCCCCTTCCAGCCGACCGTGGTGCGCGGCTTCTCGATGTAGGCTCGCATCACCAGCAGCATCTGGTCTGCCACCTCGGGGGCCAGATCCGCCAGGCGGCGGGCATAGTCCAGGGCCGCGTCGGCATCATGGATGGAACAGGGGCCCACCACCACCAGCAGGCGGGGGTCATCGCCATGCAGTATGTCGCGAACGGCCTGGCGCTGGGCGGACACCTGTTGTGCCAACAGGTCACTCAGGGGCAGGCGCTGGCGAAGTACAGCCGGGGTTGGCAGCGGGCGCGTGTGACGAACGTTGTCCTGAACAGGACTGGAGGCCTGGGCCATATTGGACACCAGGGAGAGCGGCAGGGCGGATACGGAAGAATTCATCATGTTTCCTCAGCCACGCGGTTCATTCCGCGTGGCGTTCTATCGTGTCAGTCGTTGCAATGTTCGTGGGTTCTGGGCGCGACCACTAAATCGCCAGCTGCAGTAACGGTAACCCTGGTAGTCATTGCGCATGTCTCTTTCCTCTCGACTCATTGGCTCTGGGCCTGAAAAACAAAACCCCCGATCGGGTGGCCGACCGGGGGTTTCTTGATTCTTGCGGTGGGCGGCCGGTGCTGAGTGGGCCGCCTGACGGGATCAGGCCAGCCCTTGGCTAAACCAATACCCGTAAAAATAAGCGGAAACACCAGCTTCCGGCATGCACGCAGACGCGGCCACGGTGCAAACCGGGCTGAGCTGATGTGACATGGATGTCGGGTGAGTCATGGTGTTCTCCGTTGATCTGGCATTTACCTTACTGCTTTCCCCGGTTCCGATCAACCTGTTGCTGCAGACTGCCAGCAACAGGTTACCGGGCGATGACAGCTCAGCTCTTCGCCGTCTCCAGGGTCTTGGTAATGGCCGCGACCGCGGCCCCGACATTGCTCAGCTCCGCCGGCAGTATCATGGTGTTGTTGGTCTTGGCCAGCTTGCCGAACTCGGTCACGTACTGCTCGGCTACCCGCAGGGCCACGGCATCCTTGCCGCCGGCGGTGTTGATCGCCTCGGCCACCATGCGCAGACCATCGGCCGTGGCCTTGGCCACCAGCTCGATCTGCCGCGCCTTGCCTTCAGCCTCGTTGATCTGCCGTTCCTTGTCGGCGATCGACAGGTTGATGGTCTCCTGCTTGATACCTTCGGAGACGTTGATCTTGGCCTCCCGCTCCCCTTCGGACTGGGCGACCACGGCGCGGCGCTCCCGCTCGGCGCGCATTTGCTTCTCCAGGGCGTCGAGGATGGTCGCCGGCAGTTCGATATCGGCGATCTCGTAGCGCATGACCTTGACACCCCAGGGCCGGGCCGCCTCGTCCAGTGCATCGACCACATGGTTGTTGATCGCCTCGCGCTCCTCGAAGGTCTTGTCCAGATCGATCTTGCCGATCACCGAACGCAGGGTAGTCTGCGCCAGCTGGGTGGCGGCATAGCGGTAGTCGGCAATGCCGTAGCTGGCGGCCTTGGGATCCACCACCTGCAGGTAGATCACGCCGTTGACCACCACCTGGATGTTGTCCTTGGTGACACAGGCCTGGCGGTCCACGTCGATGGCCTCTTCCTTCATGGTGTGGCGATAGGCAATGCGGTCGACGAAGGGAATCAGCAGGTGAAAGCCCGCCTCCAGTGTCTTGACGTACTTGCCCAGCCGCTCGACCACGTAGGCCGAGCGCTGCGGCACAATCTGTGCGGTCTTGGCGATGGTGATGATGATCAGCACCAGGAACGCCAGGGCGATGATGGTTGCGGTTTCCATGTTTGCTCCCCTTAAAGTCGAATCGGATTGTTGTTATTGCGCCCGGCTGCTGCCCGGCCGGCTGCTGACCCTGAGCACAATCCCGCTGAAGCCGGTCACCCAGGCGGTATCGCCGGCACGCAGCGGCTCGCTGGCCTCGGCATCCCACTTGGCCCCGTTGAGCAGGACATCGCCGACGCCGTCAACAAAATCGGTCAGTACGGTGACGCGCTGATCCAGCAGCCCGGCGCTGTCCAGATCCTGTTGCGCCTGCCCGCCGACCATCCCCTTGAGCCAGCGCGTGCAATGCCGGCGCAGGCCAAACAGAGCTACCAGGCTGATCAGGGCAAACCACAGCAGCTGTACCGGCAGGCTCTCGATCACCCCGGCCAGGGTCAGCAATCCCACCGCGAGGGCGCCGATGCCGAAGAACACCGCGACCACCCCGGGTACGAAGAACTCGGAAATCAGCAATGCCAGGCCGAGCAGCAACCAGAAAGCGTAACCACTCAGAAAACTTCCAACCAACATAGGTAACCCCTCTCTGCATGCCGCCTGATCCTGCCTGCAGACTACCAGATAGCTGGGCCGAAAGCGGCACGACTGGCTCCATTTGTGAAGGCAGGCGCATTTGCTCGCCCACCGCCGGAGAGGGTCTGGGAGCCGTTCGTCGGATTGATTGCATGAATGGCCGCGGGCCAGAGCGGACGCCCCATCAGTCGGCTCCCGGCCCCGGGGTCCCGCTCGCCGCGATGCCGACCGCTGTAGTAAGCTGCACAGGGCTCTGTTTGCGGTCGGAGCGATAACAACGACAAGAAACCGAAGGTAGATCCGAATGAAGAAATCGCACCTCACGCTGATGACAGCCGGACTGCTGCTGGCCGCGGGATTGTCCGCACAGGCTCAGGCTTCCTGGTTCAGCAGCTCCTCCAACTACACCCAGACACGCTACCCCATAGTCCTGAGCCACGGCATGCTCGGCTGGGACAGCATGCTGGGCATCGACTATTGGTACGGCATTCCCCAGGCCCTGCGCAAGGACGGCGCCACCGTCTACGTCACCCAGGTCAGTCAGCTGGATACCTCCCAGGCCAGGGGCGAGCAGTTGCTGGAGCAGGTGGAGGAGATTGTGGCGATCTCCGGCAAGGGCAAGGTCAATCTGTTCGGTCACAGCCACGGCGGGCCGACCATACGTTATGTGGCGGCGGTGCGTCCGGATCTGGTCGCCTCGGTTACCAGCATAGGGGCACCGCACAAGGGCTCGGCCCTGGCCGACTTCCTGCGCAGGATCCCCGAGGGCTCGACCGGTGAGAAGGTCCTGTCCGAGCTGGTGAACGCCGTGGGCCGCATGATCAACTTCCTCTCGCGCAGCCCGATCAGCAGCCCGATGAATTCCCTGGGCTCCCTGGAGTCGCTGAATTCCGAGGGCGCGGCCCGGTTCAACGCCCTGTATCCCCAGGGTCTGCCCACCACCGCCTGTGGCGAGGGGGCCTATCAGGTCAATGGCGTGCGCTACTACTCCTGGAGCGGCACCAGTCCTTCAACCAACCTGCTGGATCCATCGGACCTGATGATGGCAGTGGCCTCAAAGACCTTTCCCAAGGGCGAGGCCAATGACGGCATGGTCGGCCGCTGCAGCTCGCGCCTGGGCATGGTGATCCGCGACAACTACCGGATGAACCACCTGGATGAGGTCAACCAGTTCTTCGGTCTGACCAGCATTCTGGAAACCGATCCGGTGACCGTCTACCGGCAGCAGGCCAACCGTCTGAAGAATGCCGGTCTGTGATGTGCGGGCGGGCCCGGCACCGGGTCCGCCGCTCGTTATCCAGGGAGGATCCCCATGAAACTCATCATCTATCTCCCGCTGCTGACCAGCGCGCTGCTGCTGGGCTGGTATCTGTCTTCCGGCAATGAGGCGCCCACTCCTGCCCCGGCGCCTGCCGTGACAGCACAGGACAGCAGGATCAGCGCACCGCCGTCGCTGCCGCCGCCGAGCGCTCCTGCCCGGCTGACGCCGGCTGCGCAGGAGCCGACCAGTCTGCGCGGCACTGAGGTAGACGGCGAGCTGCTGGTGGATGCCCGTGGCAACCTGGTGCTGACCAGCCAGGTGCGCCATCTGTTCGATTATTTCCTCAGCCTGATCGGTGAGGAATCCAGCCAGCAGGCCCGGCAGCGCATCCGCGATCATCTCACCGCCCAGCTCGACGAGCCCGCCCGCAGCCAGGCGCTGGAACTGCTGGAAACCTATCTGGACTATCAGTACCAACTGGTGGATCTGGAAGCGCGTTTCCCCGTCGCAGAGCGTCTGGAGGACCTGCTGGCCCGCGAGCAGGCAGTACAGCAGCTGCGTGCCCGCCTGTTCAGCCGCGAGGCCCACGAGGCGTTCTTTGCCGGCGAGGAGATCTACAACAATTTCACCCTTGAGCGCCTGACGATCCAGCAGGACCCGTCCCTGAGCGACAGGGAAAAGGGGCTGGCCATAGAGGCCCTGCGCGAAAATCTGCCCGAGGAGATGCAGCAGCTGCTGGTGCCGCAGATCCACAACGACCTGCGCGAGCAGACCCTGGCCCTGCGCGCCGCCGGGGCCGACGAAGGCCGGATACGGCAGTTGCGCATGGGGATGCTGGGCCCGGAGGCGACCGAGCGGCTGGAGGAGCTGGATCGCAGCCGCGCCGAGTGGCGTGAGCGGGTCGAGGCCTTCCAGCAGGAGCGCGAACGCATTCTGAGTCAGCCGGGGCTGGCCGAGAGTGACCGCCGGGCGGCGGTGAACGCCCTGCTGGAGGAGCAGTTCACCGCCAACGAACGGCTGCGGTTGATCAACTGAGGATCACTTCTTCATCCACACGCCGTTGAGCATGATGTACTGGCCCGAGGTCGTCTTCTCCAGCGCCTTCTTGCCGGCCATGGACTCCACATCCCGCAGCTGGATGTTGTTCTCCCGGGCCAGGCGCTGGTACTCCTGGCGCCGGGCCTCGTTGATCTGCCGGGCAATCTCCTGTGCATTGCCACCCGGGCTGACCACACCCAGATAGCCATCAGGCTGCTCCCCCAACAGCCCTGCCGCCTTGGCCGCCGGCAAAGCTGACATGGCCTCGTTCAGGTTCATTGCCAGCACCGGAGCGCTCAGCAGCAGGGCCAGCAGCAGACCGAATATTCGAACGGGTGTACGCATGATATCTCTCCTAGAACAGTCCACTGGATTCGCTGAACAGCGAGTCCAGCTCCTTGTCGACCTTGATGTAGATCTCGTGCTGAATCTTCACATTCAGGTTGATGTTGATGGGGTCGCTGGGGGCGGCCAGCTGCACTGTCGGCGTGCAGGCGCTGATCACCGCCACGGCCACCGCTATGATTGTCAGACGCCACATGGTCTTCTCCTGTCATGGACTGCGCTGCAGATACCGCTGCTCGATCCGTTTCCTGATGATCTCGTTCACTTGCCCGCTCAGCTGCAAACTGGTCAGCAGCGCGGGAATATCCTCTTCCAGCTGTATGTTCAGATTGACCTGGCGGCCCTGCTGGAATGTCGGGTTGCTGCCCTCCAGACGCAGCCCGAGCAGGAGCTTGCCCTGCTCATCATAGGACACATCGCTGGCCAGCACCCGGTAGCGGAAGTCGTCCAGCGCTGCGGCCAGCTGTTCCAGCCCGGGGTTGCCGGCCGCCATGTCGCTCAGCTGGGCGGCACGGTAGCGCAGCACGCCACCCGGTTCCCGGGCCTGCAGACGCCCGCCGTCGACCAGCAGTTTGCCATCCACCAGGCTGACCGGGAAGCGCCCGTCCAGTGTGCCGCGACCGCTCAGGCCTTCGGCGGGATAGACCTCGAACAGCCGCGCCAGTTCGACGCCCTCCACCAGGGCTACCAGACTCTGGCGTGACTGGCTCAGGTCCACCCGCGCCGGCTCCAGTCGGACCTGCCCCTCCAGCACGCCGATACTGGCCGCCTCCAGCTGCAGCAACCCCTTGTCCAGATGCGCCAGCTCGGCCGTGTAACTGCCGCGCAGACGCAGGGGGCCCAGGGGCAGACCGGGATCCACCGTCTCCAGCACCAGGCCTTCGGTAGCCAGCTGCAGGCGGTCATTGCGCAGACCCAGCTCCAGGGGGACCGACAGCCCGGAGAAACTGGCGCGATCATAGATACCCTGGCCTCCGCTCAGCTGCAGTCGACCGCTCAGCTGGTCCAGACCATCCCTGCCACGGGCCTGCAGCTGCCCGCTGAGCCGGCCGCTGGAAAAGCTCAGCAGTTCCGGCCAATCGGCAAAGGTCGCCGCCAGCGGGTTGGCCGCCCGCAGGAACATCTCACCCAGGGTCAGCTGCAGACGCCAGTCGGCCTGCGCGGGCCAGTCCAGGCTCAGATCCGCGCTCAGGCCGCCCTGACCGGCAAGCCGCCCGCTCAACCCCAGTACACCGGAAGAGTGCTGCAGCTCGCCATTCAGCGTCCAGCCCTGGGGAGTCAGCGCCGGATGCTGCAACTGCTGCATGCCCAGCTGCAGCGCACTGTGCAGTACGAGCTGGTCGGGGTGTTCCAGCGGCACGGCCAGACGGGCTCCACCCATCCGGGCGTCGAGGCCGGTCACCGCGAGTTCCGCGGCCGCCAGCGTCACTTTGCTGGCAGCCAGGCTGGCCTGTTCACCGAGGGTCAGGGTCAGCTGCCCTTCGGCAAAGCGCCCCTGCAGCGGCCAGTCCAGCGCCAGACCGCGGACTTCGAGGTCTGGCAGCCGCAGGCGGTCAGCGGCCAGCTGCAGCAGCGCCCCATCCAGTTCCGCCTCCCAGCCGGCGGCGGCGCGGGCCAACAGCAGACGCCCCTCCAGACCGCCTTCGATGCCCCCCTCAAGCCGCGCCCGGACCGCCAGCTCAAGGCGCTGCTGCCAGTCGGCAATACTGCCGGGATCAGGGGTGATTTCCAGTGACAGGACCCGGGGACGCCAGTCCTCGGGCACGGCCGTCAGGTCATCGGAGAAGGGCTGCTCCAGGCGCCATTGGGCCTGCCCCTCGTTCAGTATCCATAGCGCTCCCCGGTTCTCCAGGTCCAGCGTCATCGCCCCGCTGAGCAGCCCGATGCCGGGCAGAGGCAGGGGTTCGGGCACCTTCAGCTCAGCCCGGGTCAGATAGCTGTCCTGCTGTTGCTGCAACTGCATCCGGCCCTGCAGCCACTGCTCCTGCTGGAGCAGGTCCAGGCGGACATCCAGCGCCAGCGGCTGTGGCTGGCTGCGCAGCTGAAGACTGCCCTGCAGATCGCAGAAGGCCTCATCACAGGGCAGCTGCACCAGCAGCCGATCTACCTGCAACTCCCCTGGCAGCCAGCCCAGGGGCGCGGCCAGGTCCTCCAGCGCCGGCAGGCTCCAGGCCTCATCCGGCGCGCTGGCCGGCAGCTGCGCGGCGGGCTGCCACACCAGCTGTACCAGCTCTGCCCGTACCTGCTGCAGACGCGGGCGGCCGTCCCATATCGGTCGCAGCACCAGCCCCTCGACCCGAAAGCCGAGCCGGCCCTGCTCACCGGCGTGCACGCCGCTGAGTCCGCCAATCTGCAGGCTGCCCTCGGCCCAGCGCCAGTGTTCCCAGTCCAGCTGCTGCACGCCGGCGCCATGCAGGCTGCGCTGCAACCACTGCCCGGCCAGCAGCGTCAGCAACAGCAATATCAGCACCGCCAGCGTGATCAGGCCCGCCACTCTGCGCATCGGCCAAGGTCCCCCTGCAGACAAGCATCCGGCATCAAGGGTAGCATGCAGGCTCCACCATCTGACGGGGCAGAAGTATGGACATTCTCCGCCGTATCAATAGCCTGGTTACGCTGCTGTTGCTTGCCTGGTTCGGTATGGCCCTGTATCAGGCCGGTCGTGCCCTGCCCGATCAACTGTCCCTGAGCCTGCCCTGGCGACCTGCACAGAACCTGCAATGGCTCTCCGATCAGACCTGGCAGACGGCATCGGGGGAGCGTCTGAGCCGACAGCAGATCTTCGATCAGGTGCTGGAGATCATCGACCAGGCCCGCAGGCTGGTGGTCCTGGACATGTTCCTGTTCAACGAGTTCGCCGGGCAGCACGGCTACCGGCCCCTGTCGTCCGAGCTGGCTGGCGCGCTGATCCGCGCCCGCGAGAATCACCCGGATCTCGAAGTAGTGCTGATTACCGACCCGTTCAACACCCTCTATGGCGGGGTGCGCAACCCGCATCTGGATGCCCTGCAGGCGGCAGGTATCACGGTAGTGACAACGCCCCTGGAGCGCCTGCCGGCGTCCAATCCGCTGTGGACCGGGCTATGGGCGCTGTGCTGCCAGTTCCTCGGCAACAGCACCGAGGGCGGCTGGCTGCCCAACCCGGTGGGACCGGGCAAGGTTACCCTGCGCAGCTATCTGCACCTGATCAACTTCCGCGCCAATCACCGCAAGACCCTGATTGCCGATGCCGGCGACGGCTGGACCGCGCTGGTGACCTCGGGCAATCCCCACGACGCCAGCAGCCGGCACAGCAACCAGGCGCTGCGTTTCGACGGCCCGGCAGCGCTGGACCTGCTGTACAGCGAACAGGCGGTTACCCGCATGGCCTCTCTGGACACGCGTCACTGGCCAACACCACCGGCCGAGGAGCCGGTCACCGGCCCGCGCCTGCGCATCCTCACCGAGGGCGCCATCAAGCGGGCACTGCTGGAGACGGTCAATGACGCCCGGCCCGGCGACCGGCTGGATCTGGAGGTGTTCTATCTGTCGCACCGCCCGCTGCTCAAGGCGCTGATCAGCGCACGGCAGCGGGGTGTGGAACTGCGCGTGCTGCTGGACCCCAACCGCGACGCCTTCGGTCGGGAGAAGAACGGCATCCCCAACCGCCAGGCCGCCTGGGACCTGCACCGCGCCGGCATCCCGGTGCGCTGGTGCAATACCAGTGGTGAACAGTGCCATCGCAAATGGCTGAGGCTGGACCGCGCCGACGGCAGCAGCGAGCTGATCAGCGGCTCGGCCAACTTCACCCGGCGCAATCTGGATGATCTGAATCTGGAAACCGATGTGCAGCTGCACGCCCACCGGGACTATCACCCCATGGCTCAGGCCCGGGAAGAGTTCGAACGCCTGTGGAGCAACGCCGAGGGGGTGTCCTACAGCCTGGACTACGAGGCCTTTGCCGACCACAGCCAGTTGCGTTACGGCCTGTACCGGGTGATGGAGGCCAGCGGCCTGTCCACCTTCTGAGGCAGAGGGCGGCGCGAGCGGAGCGTGGCCCCGCTCGACCCGCAGAGTGTTACAGCCCCGCCAGACAGGCCTCGATGATCTTCATGCCCTCGTCCACCTCGACATCGGAGGCGGTCAGGGGCACCAGGATGCGGATGACGTTGGCATACTGGCCGCAGGACAGCAGCAACAGACCGCGCTCCCGAGCGCTGATCACCAGCCGGCTGGCCAGCTCGGGGTCGGGATGGCCAGCCGCGGTGAAGAGTTCGAAGGCGACCATGGCGCCCAGACCCCGTACCTCGGCGATGCGCGCATCCTTCTCTGCCAGATTCTGCAGTCGCTCCATCAGCATATCCCCCAGGGTGCGCGCCCGGGTCAGCAGGTTCTCTTCCTCGAAGACCTCCAGCACCGCCAGTGCCGCGGCACAGGACACCGGGTTGCCGGCGTAGGTACCGCCCAGCCCGCCGGGGGCGATGGCGTCCATGACCTCGGCCCGGCCGCATACCCCGGCCAGCGGGAAGCCGCCGGCCACCGACTTGGCGAAGGTGGTCAGGTCGGCAATAACGCCCATCTGCTCCATGGCGAAGAAGGTACCGGTACGACCGGCGCCGGTCTGCACCTCGTCGGCGATCAGCAGGATACCGTGCAGATCACAGAGTGCCCGCAGGCGCTGCATGAATTGCGGCGAGGCGACGCGGAAGCCACCCTCGCCCTGCACCGGCTCGACCACCAGGGCGGCGATATCCCTGGGTTCGGCGTCGGTCTTGAAGATCTGCTCGATGCTGGCGATGGCGTCATCCTCGCTGACCCCGTGCAGGGCATCGGGGAAGCGGGCGCGGAACACGTTGCCGGGCATCAGTCCCATGCCCGAGGAATAGGGCATGACCTTGCCGGTCATGGCCAGGGTCATCATGGTGCGGCCGTGGTATCCGCCGGCAAAGGCGATCACCCCCGCCCGTCCGGTGGCGGCGCGGGCGATCTTCACCGCGTTCTCCACCGCCTCGGAGCCGGTGGTCACCAGCAGGGTCTTCTTCGGAAAGTCCCCCGGCACCAGACTGTTGATCTTCTCGCACAGGGCCACATAGGGTTCGTACGCCACCACCTGGAAGCAGGTATGGGTGTACAGATCCAGCTGACGCTTGACCGCTTCGATCACCTTCGGATGCCGGTGCCCGGTATTGAGCACCGCGATGCCACCGGCAAAGTCGATGAACAGGTTGCCCTCCACATCACAGATCACCGCATTGTCGGCCCGCTTGATGAAGACCGGATGGATCTGCCCGACACCCCTGGGCACCGCCCGCTCCCGGCGCAACATCATGGAGGCGTTGTTCTCGGTCATGGCAATACTCCTTGCGTTCAGCGGTCAGATGCCGCCCAGACACAGATATTTGATTTCCAGATACTCTTCGATGCCGTATCTGGAGCCTTCGCGGCCCAGCCCGGAGGACTTCATGCCGCCGAAGGGCGCCACCTCGGTGGAGATCAGCCCGGTGTTGATGCCGACCATGCCGTACTCCAGCGCCTCGGCGACACGGAACACCCGCCCCAGATCCCGGGCGTAGAAGTAGGCGGCCAGGCCATACTCGGTATCGTTGGCCTGACGGATCACGTCCGCCTCGTCGGTGAAGCGGAACAGCGGCGCGACCGGGCCGAAGGTTTCCTCCCGTGCCACCAGCATGCTGGCGTTCACATCGGTGAGTATGGTCGGCTCGAAGAACAGGCCGCCCAGGGCGTGGGGCTTGCCGCCGGCCAGCAGGGTGGCGCCGCCGGCGACCGCATCGCTGATGTGCCGCTCGACCTTCTGCACCGCCTCGGCATTGATCAGCGGTCCTGTGGTCACGCCCTCGCGCATGCCGTCCCCAACCTCCAGATGACGCACAGCCGCCGCCAGCTTCTCGGCGAAGGCGTCGTAGACGGCATCCTGCACATAGATGCGGTTGGCGCAGACGCAGGTCTGCCCGGCGTTGCGGTACTTGGAGATCATCGCTCCCTCCACCGCCGCATCCAGATCGGCATCCTCGAAGACGATGAAGGGTGCGTTGCCGCCCAGCTCCAGGGACAGCTTCTTGATGCTCGGCGCACACTGCTCCATCAGCTTGACGCCCACCGCGGTGGAGCCGGTGAAGGACAGCTTGCGCACCACCGGATTGGCACACAGCTCGGCGCCGACCTCCCGGGAGCTGTCCACATCCGCCGTGATCACGCTCAGCAGCCCGGCGGGCAGACCCGCCTGCTCGGCCAGATGGGCCAGCGCCAGCGCGGAGAACGGCGTCTGCGGCGCAGGCTTGAGCACCATGGCGCAGCCGGCGGCCAGTGCCGGACCGGCCTTGCGGGTGATCATCGCCGCGGGGAAATTCCAGGGGGTGATGGCGGCAGTCACACCGACAGGTTCCTTCTGCACCAGGATGCGCTTGTCACCCTGATGCCCCGGGATGATATCGCCGTAGACCCGTTTGGCTTCCTCGGCGAACCATTCGATGAAGGAGGCCGCGTAGGCGATCTCCCCCCGTGCTTCGGCCAGCGGCTTGCCCTGCTCGGCAGTCATGATTTTCGCCAGATCCTCCTGATGGCGCATGATCAGCTCGAACCAGCGGCGCAGTATGGCAGCGCGCTCCTTGGCGGTACGTTTGCGCCAGGCCGGTTGTGCAGCCTGAGCCGCCTCGATGGCGCGACGGGTTTCCTCCGCTCCCATGTCAGGCACGCTGCCCAGCTTCTCGCCGTTGGCGGGGTTGAAGATATCGGTTCTCCGGCCCTGGTCGGCCTCGCACCAGATACCGTCTATAAAGGCCTGCTGGCGGAACAGTTCGGGGGCTTGCAGTTCCATGGGATCCTCCTGCTGTGCGGTGGCGTCACGCATTTGCCACGGCCGCGTTTGATATTTCGAACATGCTATGTCGCCGGGAGAATCCAGACAAGCAGACCAGACAAAAAATAGCTGTGGGGACGGCGTGCCACTGCTGATCGGAGCCGTAGCGAGCAGAAATGGCAGTGCGCTGTGACCCATCTCTCAAGCTGGCAACAAACACTTTGCCCCCTTGCTGCCTGACTGGGATCGTTACCAGCCCAATCGAAACCGGATTGCAGAAGAACAGTAATGAACACCATAGGCATTGGCTCAAGGACGAGCACCGGCGGGACTGTGATCGATGGCAACCAGGGCGTCCTGTTCAATGGCCTTGTGGCCAGTTCGGTCGGCCACCAGGCTACCTGCCCGAAATGCAAGAAAGGCATCGGTCCCATTGTCGCCGTTGGCCCCCGAACGGTCACCTTGCCTGCCGGCCCTGCGGCGCGCGCCGGCGATTACGTCGCCTGCGGCTGTCCTCCCGGCTCGAACAGCCTGTTGGCAGAGGGGAGTGTTTTTATCGGCAGCGAGGGTTCCATGGGGGCCGGGGCCGGCCGGGCAACCAGCCTCGCCGCGGTAGCTCTAACCAACGCCACAGCAGGCGCCTCCAGCCTGCGAGCATCTGCCTCCGATGCCCCTCCTGCCATGCAGTTCCGCCAGGATATGCCGGGTGACGACCTGCCCCATTCCCTTGAGGAGGAAGAAGAGGAAGAGGAACGGGCGTTGCCGGTACAACAGCGCATCACCCTGCGCCTGGGCATGTTCTTCGATGGCACCGGCAATAACCTGGGCAACGCCGCCCTGACAGAAGAATGCCGTCGCCAGGACCTGCAGGAGTTCGACGAGCAGACCCTGAAGCATATCCGCCAGTTCTGCGAGACCTATGGCTACCGGGATACCAATGACGATGGGTTGTATGACCAGATACCCAACGGCAGCTATGGCAACGCGTTGAGCAATGTGGCGTTGTTGTACGACCTGTATGAGGACCAGGCTGATGGGGTGGTGGAAGAGACTGACAAGACAGCAAGCTTGAAGGTCTATGTCGATGGAATAGGTACCACGGGCGGCAGTGAGGATTCGGCCTGGAGCATGGGGACAGGGAAAGGCGGAACAGGTGTGGTTGCCAGGGTCAGCGAAAGCCCCGTCTTGATAATGGAA
The DNA here is from genome assembly GCF_051948695.1 of Halopseudomonas sp. Lyrl_26. Taxonomy (NCBI): domain Bacteria; kingdom Pseudomonadati; phylum Pseudomonadota; class Gammaproteobacteria; order Pseudomonadales; family Pseudomonadaceae; genus Halopseudomonas; species Halopseudomonas sp. Lyrl_26. The sequence goes on along the minus strand of NZ_JAYJLH010000002.1, from coordinate 102,062 downwards.
AAATTACAGGAACTGACGAGCAACAACCCTCAACTGCTGATAGAGAAAATCGAATTCGATATCTTCGGCTTCAGCCGGGGTGCCGCCGCTGCCAGGCACTTTGCCAATGAAGTGCTCAAGCCCACCGGCGGTGTACTGGCCGATCGGTTGAACCACACCCTGCCGGCACTGGCTCCCGGTTTCGACTGGTCAACCCATGCCAGCATCAACTTTATCGGCCTGTTCGATACCGTCGCCGCCATTGCCGATCCCCTGCGCGCCAATCTCAGCGTGAGCGGCAGTCGCAACCCCGGCGTCAATCTGCATCTGCCGCCCGGCTGCGCCAGGAAGGTGGTGCACCTGACTGCTGCCGATGAGCACCGGCACAACTTCAGCCTCAATCGGGTACATACCAGCCATGAGGAGCTGGCACTGCCCGGCGTGCATTCCAACCTCGGGGGCGGCTATCCGACCGTGGTGCACGAGCGTCTACTGATCGGCCGTCCACGCCTGTGTCGTGCGGCCTACTATTCGATGGACAGCATTGACCAAGCCAGACTGGAGCAGTCACGGGCATGGCGCGCCCGGGAGGCAGAAAAACAGGAGCTGCTCGCCAGGGGCTTGCCTGGTCAGGGTGAACTCATTCCTGAAAATATTGGCCTGAGTCCAGCGAGCGACCATGGATACCGACAGGCCAAGGACATGCTGTTGGCCCTGGGGCTGAAGAGGACGGTGCGGGGTGAGCTGTCACGGGTTGCATTGCGGGTAATGCATGCCAAGGCAATCCAGAATGGGGCACCCCTTGATGTACTCAGCGAGCGGGATGAGCGCTTTTCAATTCCTTCTGATTTAAAGCCCATCGCCGATAAAGTCATCAGCTCAGCCATGGCTGGACAAAGTGCAGTATTGAGTACAACGGAAAAGCGCTTTCTGCATGGCCGCTATATCCACAGCTCGGCCAACTGGACATCGACCTACGGCTTTATGCTGAACAAACCGCGCAGCCAGAACCAACGTGCGGTGTATGAAGACCAGCCACAACGAGGCTATCCGGTATGAAGGCGTTACTGCTGGCTTTCAGTCTGCTGATTTTCCTGGCCGGCTGCACCGGCCAACCCGTTCAAGACCCGCTGCGCCCGCCACCACCGGACCTGCCCTACCGCACCTGGCAAATAGGCTTGCTGGCTCCCAACTATATGGAAGTCTGGGTGGAGAGCGTGGATGTACTGGATCAGCGGGGGATCGGTTATTACCGGGTACATGGCGGCGTTTCATCCATCCAGAATCCTCCCGACAACCGTGGCGACCCGAGAGGCTGGCCAGCCAGACCAGGTGTCGGAGCCACCCGCCCGATGACCGGGATCGACCTGCCCGAAATCGTCTTCGTACGCTGGCAATCCCTGGCCGAACCGCAGACCTATCGTGTGCGAATCGATATACCCGAATGGGCACGCCAGGAGCTGGTTACCTCGCATTCCGCCTTCTGCCGCCTGGATGGCCAATACCATACCCTCTATCGTCGCACCGTCACCGTGGGCCTGGCTCCAGGTGGTATCGCCAAGGCCTGGCTGACAGGCGCCTGTCTTGAACCTATCGAAATCGGTCGTTTTGTCGGCACCATTCATCCTGAAGGGCCTTATGAGGGGACGTCCGGCGGATTATATTATCGACCTCCCAGCGAACATGCCCAGCGCTATCTCGACACTCACGAAATCCCCTTTGACAGCTGGTAGTTGAGTGCCTCAGCCTGCCCGCCATTTTCCATTCCCACAAACAGATAACGCGTCCGCTACACCAGCGGCTCATCATCCATCAGTACATGGGAGGTTTGCTGGCCCTCCTCGAACAGCCCGGCTACCCGCTGCAGACTGGCCAGCAACATCAACTGCTCCCAATCGGCAAGCTGGCCGAAACGCTCGAGAAAGGCGCTGGGCAGCAACGCCGGTTCGGCCTGTATCACCGCTTCGCCCTTTTCGGTCAGGGTCAGATGCACCTTGCGTTTGTCGCTCTGGCTGCGCACCCGCTTGAGCAGATCGCGACTTTCCAGGCGGTCGATGATGGTACTCAGGGTCGCCTGGGACACGCTGACCTGTTTGGCCAGGGTACCCAGGGTGCCCTCGCCGGTCGCCTGAATACTGTGCAGAATCAGCAGCTGAATGGGCGTCAGGCCGCTGTGGCGCCCGAGCCGCTTGGCGTGAATCTCGGTGGCTCGCTGCAGACGCCGCAAGGCCAGATACAGGTCGTGCATCATGAATGTAGTGCTCCCGCAAACCAGCTGAATGCCAGGCATTCTGCCACAAACAGAGCAGATCAGCGCCTGTTGCCAGCGCGCCGGCTGAACCCCGTGCCCTTGCACCAGCGTTTCGTTACAGCAGAAAGAACCTTCAATCGAGCGAAACGCAAAAATCCCTAAACCAAACAGCCATGCTGCCGTCCAAGGAAGATAGCAGGGTGCCCATGCAGCCTGCTGCAACCTTAGATGTGAAATCAATCGTTTGGAAACAGGCGCGCAGGCGCCCGAGGGAGAAGTAGATGTGTGGACTGGCAGGGGAATTGCGCTTCGATGGACAACTGGCCGATCTGGAGGCCCTGAGCCGCATCAGCGGACAGATGGTCAACCGCGGCCCTGACGCCGCAGGGCTCTGGGCCAGCGGGCCGGTGGCCCTGGCCCACCGCCGCCTGAAGATCATGGACCTGGCCGAGGCCTCGGGTCAGCCCATGTTCGACAATCAGCTGGGGCTGACCCTGGTGTTCAACGGGGCCATCTACAACTACCCCGCGCTGCGCGGCGAGCTGGAAATCCTCGGCTATCAGTTCTTCTCCGATGGCGATACCGAGGTGATACTCAAGGCCTACCATGCCTGGGGCGAGCAGATGCTCGAACGCCTGAACGGCATGTTCGCCCTGGCGATCTGGGAACGGGACAGCCGCCGTCTGTTCCTGGCCCGGGACCGGCTGGGCATCAAGCCCCTGTATCTGTCCCACACGCCCCAGCGCCTGCGCTTTGCCTCGAGCCTGCCGGCGCTGCTGCGGGGTGGAGATCTGGATACCTCGCTCAACCCGGCGGCGCTGAACCAGTACCTGTCCTTCCACTCGGTGGTGCCGGCGCCCCAGACCCTGATCAACGGCGTGACCAAGCTGCCCCCCGGGCACTGGATGCGCGTGGAAGCCAATGGCGAGCGCCAGCTGCAACGCTGGTGGACGCTGGACTACGGCCCGGCCGAGGGCGAGCAGGATCTGCCCCTTTCGCACTGGCAGGAGTCGGTGCTGGATGCCCTGCGCAATGCCGTCAAGCGACGCAACCTGGCAGCGGTGGACGTTGGCGTCCTGCTCTCCGGCGGGGTGGATTCCAGCCTGCTGGTGGCCCTGCTGGACGAGGCCGGCGCACGCAATCTCAAAACTTTCACCATCGGCTTTGCCGATGTCGGTGGCGAGGCCGGCAACGAATTCCCCTATTCCGACCTGATCGCCCGTCAGTACGGTACCGATCATCACCAGCTGATGATCCCCGAGCAGGACATCCTGCGCCACCTGCCCGATGCGCTGGCCGCCATGAGCGAGCCCATGGTCAGCCATGACTGCATCGCCTTCTATCTGCTGTCCCGGGAGGTGTCCCGCCATTGCAAGGTGGTGCAGAGCGGCCAGGGCGCGGACGAGATCTTCGCCGGCTACCACTGGTATCCGACCGTAGCCGAGGCCAGCGACCCGCTGGCCGCCTACCAGCAGGCCTTCATGGATCAGGATTTCGATACCTACCGGAGCATGGTGCAGCCGGCCTGGGTACGCGAGGATTACGCCGGCGAGTTCATCCGCGAGCACTTCGCCCGCCCCGGTGCAGAGGCCGGGCTGGACAAGGCCCTGCGCCTCGACGCCACCGTGATGCTGGTGGAGGACCCGGTCAAGCGCGTGGACAACATGACCATGGCCTGGGGTCTGGAGGCACGGGTGCCCTTCCTCGACCACGAGCTGGTGGAACTGGCGGCGCGGATTCCCGGGCGCTTCAAGCTGCCGGAACAGGGCAAGTACGTACTCAAGCAGGCTGCGCGCAGCATGCTGCCGGCGGAGGTCATCGACCGGCCCAAGGGCTACTTCCCGGTCCCCGGCCTCAAGTACCTGCAGGGCCAGACCCTGGAATGGGTGCGCGACAGCCTCACCGGCAGCAATGCCCGGGCCCGCGGCCTGTTCAATCCCGACTATGTCGATCGGCTGCTGCAGGACCCCGCCGCCCATATCACGCCGCTGCGGGGCTCGCGACTGTGGCAGCTGGCCGTTCTCGAACTCTGGCTGGATACCCACGGAGTCACCCCCTGATGAGCCGAATTCTTCCCCCCGATCAGCAACGCCTGCGCCGCGGCCAGACCCCCACCTGGGAACGTCTGCAGGCCAGCCATGCCCAGCAGGGCCAGCAGCCGCAGGACAGCCTGACCGAGGTCACCCTCGACTGCGGCTGGGGGCGGCTGCTGATCGGCCACACCTTCCGCGACCCGCAGCGGCTGGCCGACAGTCTGCTGCAGGAAACCCCCGGCGAGCGCGACATCGCCCTCTACGTGGCCGACCCCCATGTAGTGCTGTCCTTCGCCCCGCAGCAGCTGTTTCTCGACCCATCGGACACCATGCGCCTGTGGTTCACCGACTACCGGCCGGCCCACGACCCCATGCGCGGCTTTCATATCCGCCGTCCGCAGTGCGAGGAGGACTGGCAGGCAATCAACAACCTGTATCTGGCCGCCGGCATGGTGCAGGTCAATCCCCAGCGGCTGACACCCCGGGAGGCCGGCGGGCCGGAGTTCTGGCTGGCCGAGGATGCCGACAGCGGTCAGGTCATAGGCACCGTGATGGGGCTCAACCATGCCCGCGCCTACGATGATCCGGACAAGGGCTCCAGCCTCTGGTGCCTGGCCGCAGACGGCCAGACCCAGCGGTTCGGCGTGGGCGAGATGCTGGTACGCCATCTGGTGGAGTACTTCATGAGCCGCGGCAGCAGTTACCTCGACCTGTCGGTACTGCACGACAATCGCCAGGCCAAGACGCTGTATCGCAAGCTCGGCTTCCGCCAGCTGCGCACCTTCACCATCAAGCGCAAGAACAGCATCAACCAGGCGCTGTTCCTCGGGCCCGAGCAGGACAAGGGGCTCAATCCCTATGCCCGCATCATCACCCGCGCGGCCCGGCGCAAGGGCATCGAGGTCACCATCAATGACGCCGAGGCCGGCCTCTTCACCCTGACCCAGGGCGGGCGCAGCATCCGCTGCCGCGAATCCCTGAGCGATCTGACCAGTGCCGTGAGCATGACCCTGTGCCAGCAGAAGCAGCTGACCCACCGGCTGCTGCAGCGCCATGGCCTGAACACGCCCCACTGGCGGCTGGCGGGTACCCCGGAAGATAACGCTGCCTTCCTCGCCGAACACGGCGCTTTGGTCGTCAAGCCGGACAACGGCGAGCAGGGCAATGGCGTTGCGGTCAATCTGCGTGATGCCGACAGCCTGGAACGGGCCATCGCCGAGGCGCGGCAATACGACAGCCAGGTGCTGCTGGAAAGCTATCACCCAGGCCAGGACCTGAGGGTGGTGGTGATCAACTATCAGGTCGTGGCAGCGGCCATCCGCCAGCCGGCGCAGATCTGCGGCGATGGACGCAAGACCGTACGGCAGCTGATCGAGAAGCAGAGCCGCCGACGGCAGGCCAGCACCCATGGCGAAAGCCGCATACCGCTGGACGAGGAAACCCGCCGCACCGTCGAGGAGGCCGGCTACGACTTCGACTCGGTGCTGCCGGCCAACCAGGTTCTGCAGGTACGGCGCACCGCCAATCTGCATACCGGCGGCGTACTGGTGGATGTCACCTCAGAGCTGCACCCTGACCTGGCCGAGGCGGCGATCCAGGCCGCACGGGCGCTGGAGATCCCGGTGGTCGGCATGGACCTGCTGGTGCCCGCGGCGGACCAGCCGGACTACGTCATCATCGAGGCCAACGAGCGCCCCGGCCTGGCCAACCACGAGCCCCAACCCACCGCCGAATGCTTTATCGATCTGCTGTTTCCGCTCAGCCAGGCAGTCTGAGCTACCCAGGGAGGTTAATCATGCCCAGTGAACACGGCCCCGACATGCAGTACCTGCGTCAGGTACTGCTGGAAATGCTCGCCATCCCCTGTCCCACCGGCTTCACCGACGGCATAGTGCGCTATGTCGCCGAACATCTGGACACCCTCGGCGTGCCCTATGAACTGACCCGCCGCGGCACCATTCGCGCCACCCTGGCCGGTCGCCAGAACAGCCCGGACCGGGCCATCGCCAGTCATCTGGACACCGTCGGCGCCATGGTCAGCGAGGTCAAGGATAACGGCCGTCTCAAACTGGCCCCGGTGGGCTGCTGGTCGAGCCGCTTCGCCGAGGGCAGCCGGGTCAGCGTGTTCAGCGAAAGCGGCTGCTGGCGAGGCAGCGTGCTGCCGCTGATGGCCTCCGGGCATGCCTTCAACACCGAGGTCGACAGCCTGCCGGTGAGCTGGGATACGGTCGAGCTGCGGCTGGACATCCTCAGCAACAGCCGGGCCGAGACCGAAGCCCAGGGCATAGGCGTGGGTGACTTCGTCGCCTTCGATCCGCTGCCGGAGTTCACCGACAACGGTTACATCAGCGCCCGCCACTTGGACAACAAGGCCGGGGCGGCGGCCATGCTCACCGCCATCAAGTATGTGGTCGACAGCGGCCGCACCCTGCCCATGGACTGCCATCCGCTGTTCACCATCACCGAGGAAACCGGCTCCGGCGCCGCCGGCGCCCTGCCCTGGGATGTCAGCGAGTTCGTCGGCGTGGACATCGCCCCGGTTGCCCCCGGCCAGTCCTCGACCGAGCATGCGGTGACCCTGTGCATGCAGGATTCCAGCGGACCCTATGACTACCACCTGAGCCGCCACCTGCTGCACCTGTGCCAGCGTGAGCAGATACCGGTACGCCGGGACCTGTTCCGCTACTACCACAGCGATGCCGAATCCGCGGTGCGCGCCGGTAACGACACCCGTGTGGCATTGATTGCCTTCGGTACCGACGCCACCCACGGCTACGAACGCACCCACAGGGACAGTCTCGAGGCCCTGACCCGGCTGCTGATCTCCTACGTGTTCAGCCCGCCGGTATTCGAACAGGACGACCGGGATAACGCCCCGCTGGAACATTTCCAGCTGCAGACCGACGCTGACATGCCTTCGTCCAGCGAGACGCCGCTGCCGCCGCTGGAGCAGATATTTGCCTGCAGCAGGGACGAAAACTAAGCTCGTGCCACCATGGCTGGCCCATCCATCCAGGCCGGGGCAGCCCCGATTCCCGCCGATCATCCTCGGCATGCTGAGAGAGTGCCATGCCCCGGCTGTACCACACCCTGTCCGCCGCCAGCCTCAGTCTGCTGAGCGGCCTTCTCCATGCGGCCGAGCCCCTGAGCCTGCCCGCCCAGACCATACTCGGCGGCGGTAATGACGGCCAGGACCTGGGTTTGCCGCTGGCCCGGCACACCATCGACAGCGAGCGCATCCACGCCGCCAATGCCGGGGCCAACCTGTCGGAACCGCTGCAGCGGGTGCCCGGACTGGTTGCCCTGAATCGTCAGAATTACGCCCAGGACCTGCAGATCTCCTCCCGCGGCTTCGGCGCCCGCTCCCAGTTCGGGGTGCGCGGCGTGCGCCTGGTGCAGGACGGCATCCCGCTGACCATGCCTGACGGCCAGGGGCAGCCTGCGCTGTTCGATCTGGACGGCCTGCAGCGCATCGAGGTACTGCGCGGCCCGCTCACTACCCTGTACGGCAATGCCTCGGGCGGCATCATCCAGGGCTACACCGGCGAGGCACCCTTTCGCCCCACCCTGGATACCCGCACCCTGATCGGCAGCGACGGCCTGTGGCGCTCCCGCCTGCGCTATGGCGGCCAGCATGGCGATCTGAACATCAGCGCCAATGTGTCACGGCTGGAAACCGACGGTTATCGCGATCACAGCGAGACCCGCCGTGACATAGCCAACCTGCGCCTGGGCTGGGATCTGGACGATGCCTCCAGCCTGACCCTGCTGATCAACAGCCTGCACCAGCCCGGCACCCAGGACCCCCTCGGACTGACCCGGGACCAGCTGCGCCAGGACCGGCGCCAGGCACCGCCGCAGGCAGAGACCTTCGACACCCGCAAATCCGTCACCCATAACCAGGCGGGTATCAACTACCAGCGGCGCCTGGGCAATGACGACCTGCTCACGCTGATGGTCTACGGCGGCGAGCGGGACATGCAGCAGTTCCTCGGCTTCTCCGGCGGCAACCCCGGTGCCGGCGGCGGCGTGATCGAGCTGGACCGCCGCTTCGGTGGCGGTGAGCTGGGCTGGCAGCGCGACACCCGACTGTTCGATCTGCCGGTCACCCTGGCCGCCGGCATCGCCTACCACTATCAGGGCGAGCAGCGCAAAGGCTTCGTCAACGAACAGGGACTCAAGGGCGGACTGATGCGCAACGAGTTCAACGCCGTGGACAGCCAGGAAGCCTATCTGATCAGCACCTGGCAACTGGCGCCGCGCTGGGAGCTGGTTGCCGGGCTGCGCCACACCAGGGTCGAGTTCGACTCCGACGATGACTTTCTGGCCGACGGTCAGGATGACAGCGGCCACACCCGCAGTCAGAGGGCCAACCCGGCGATCGGCCTGAACTGGAACTGGACCCCGCAGCTGAGCCTGTACGCGGCACTGGGTCAGGGGTTCGAGACGCCGACCTTTCAGGAGCTGGCCTATCGCCCGGACGGCGCAGGGATGAACCCGTCGCTCAAGCCCAGCGTGTCACGCAACGCCGAGGTCGGGCTGAAATGGCGTACCGAGCGCACCCGTGTGGATCTGGCACTGTTCGAGAGCCGGGTCAAGGATGAGATAGTCACCGGCGGCCGTATCCAAATCGATGAAAACTTTGTCAACCGGAATTTCTATACCAACGCCGGCCGCTCGACCCGCCGCGGCATCGAGCTGAGCCTGGAGCAGCAGTTCGACCACGGGTTGAGCGCCTATCTGGCCTACAGCTACCTTCACGCCCAATACGAGCGTTTCAACACCGTGGACCAGGCCCAGGCCCCGGTCAGCCACGCAGGCAGGCACCTGCCCGGCATTCCCCGCCACAGTTTCTTTGCCGAACTGGCCTGGCATCCGGAGAACACCGGTTTTCACACCGCCATCGAGGCCCAGGGCATGAGCAAGCGCTATGCCACCGACAACAACCTGCACAAGGCCTCGGGCTATACGGTTTTCAACTGGCGGGCCGGTTATCAGCACAACCTGGGCAACGTCACCCTTGAACCCTTTGCCCGGCTGGATAACCTCACCGACCGGGACTATATCGGCTCACTGATCGTCAACGGCTCAGGCGACCGCTATTACGAACCCGCTCCCGGTCGCAACTGGCTGGTCGGCCTCGGTCTGCAGTACCAGTGGCGCTGAGCCAACCGAGGCCCGCCCCACCAACTGTGGGAGCCCCGACCCCGGGGCGAAGGGACTGGCTAGCGCGGCGCCCGCTCCCTGCCCTACTCCCGTCGCACCAGCACCGCATCGAACGCGCCGCGCCGCAACGCCAGTACCAGGAACACCACCGCCATGCCGGCCATCAACCAGGGCAGCGCATGGCTGCTCAGCCAGCGACTGGCGGCACCGGTGCTGAACGGCCCGAGCAGACAGCCGAACCCCCACAACAGCGCGATATGGGCATTGGCTCGCACCAGCGCATCATCACGGAAGCGCTGACCCACCAGAATCAGTGAAAGGGTATACAGACCGCCGGCGCTGGCGCCGAACAGTACCAGAGCGGGCCAGATGAATACGCTGTGCAGCACCAGCGGGATCGCCAGACTGCTGACCAGCAGCACCACCCCGCAACAGCGGAACAGGGTAGTGCGCTGCACCTTGTCGGCCAGCCAGCCGATCGGCAGTTGCAGCACGGCGTCGCCCAGCACCACGCTGCTGACCATCAGCAGCGCCAGGGTCTGGGCAAAGCCCTCGCGTATCAGATAGACCGGCAACAGGGTCAGGGTCATGGCCTCGAAGCAGGCAAACAGCATCACCGCCCACGCCACGGCGGGCATCCGGCGCACAAACCCCATCACTCCGCCGCCCGAGGCGCTGCGGGCATTGATCTGGGGCGCGCCATCCACCTGCCAGAGCACCGCCACACCCAGCAACAGCAGGGTAATGGACAGCCAGAAACCCGCATCCGAAACCGTACCCAGCACACCCAGTATCAAGGGGCCGCACAGCTGGCTGACAGCAAAGGCGCTGCCATACACCGCCACCAGCCGCCCACGCAGACGGTCGACCACCAGCTGGTTGATCCAGCTTTCGCCGAGAATGAAGATGATGGTCAGGCTGCCGCCCAGCAGCAACCGCAGAATCAGCCAGACCCAGTAGTTGGGCAGCACCGTCAGCAGGCCGACGGAGAAGGCCGCCATCACCAGCATCAGCCGCATGCAGCGTTCGGAGCCCAGTCGGCCGGCCAGGCGCCCGGCCAGCCGCGCCCCGAGCAGGATGCCAATGGCCGGCATCGCGGCCATCACCCCGATGGCGAAGGCATCGTAACCCCAGTGGTCCAGGCGCAGGGATACCAGCGGCAGGGTCACGCCCATCGCCAGGCCGACCACCACCACTGCCAGGGTCACAATCCAGTAGGTACTCCAACGCATCGATCGTCTTCCGTTCACCAAGGGCGGAAAAACATACGCCGGCCCGGAAAAACATTCAATATATTTTACAGCCAAAAGCTCTCGCGCCGGCGTCCCATCGGCCGCCAGGATGCGAGCCTGCTTATGCTTTACCTACCCAACTGCGGATACGCCGACGGGAGGCATGCACCCGGCTTTCCTGTTTGTTTTATTTGACATAGACTGCCAGTCAAACATAACAAACACAGACCGCAGGACGGTGTCATCATGAATAGCCCGCTGGCCACCAAACCGCTGTCCCAGGCTGCCGATCTCGACAGCTTCTGGATGCCCTTCACCGCCAACCGCCAGTTCAAGGCACGTCCGCGCATGCTGCAGAGTGCCGAAGGACTCTACTACACGGATGTGCAGGGACGGCAGATACTCGATGGCACGGCCGGGCTGTGGTGCTGCAATGCAGGTCATGGGCGGCGGGAAATCGCCGAGGCGGTAAGCCGCCAGATCAGTCAGATGGATTTTGCCCCGACCTTCCAGATGGGCCACCCGCTGCCCTTCGAGCTGGCCGAACGCCTCGCGGAAATAGCCCCGGCCGGACTCAACCGGGTGTTCTTCACCAATTCCGGATCGGAGTCGGTGGACACCGCACTGAAGATCGCCCTGGCCTACCATCGCGCCCGGGGAGAGGGCACAAGGCGCATGCTCATCGGCCGGGAGCTGGCCTACCACGGCGTCGGCTTCGGCGGCATCTCGGTCGGCGGCATTCCCAACAACCGCCGCGCCTACACCACCCTGCCCCATGTAGACCACCTGCCGCATACCCTGGATGTACAGAACAATGCCTTCACCCGGGGACTGCCGGCACAGGGTGCGGAGCTGGCGGATCAGCTGGAGCGGCTGGTGACCCTGCATGGCGCCGAGAACATCGCTGCGGTCATCGTCGAGCCCATGTCCGGCTCGGCCGGTGTCATCCTGCCGCCGGTCGGCTACCTGCAACGGCTGCGGGAGATCACCCGCAAACATGGCATCCTGCTGATCTTCGACGAGGTGATCACCGGCTTCGGTCGTGTCGGCGCGCCCTTTGCTTCCCAGCGCTGGGGCGTGACGCCGGACCTCATGACCGTCGCCAAGGGTCTGACCAACGGCGCCATTCCCATGGGCGCCGTGCTGCTCGACGGGGAGCTGCAGGAAGCGCTGATGCAGGGCCCGGAGGGTCAGATCGAATTCTTCCACGGCTACACCTACTCCGGTCACCCGGTGGCCGCCGCCGCCGCGCTGGCGACCCTGGACATCTATGCCCGGGAGGGCCTGCTGACCCGCGCCGCAGAGCTGGAAACCTACTGGCAGGAGGCACTGCACAGCCTGGCCGGTCATCCCAACGTGATCGATATCCGCAACACCGGCCTGGTCGGCGCCGTGCATCTGGCCAGCCGGGACAATGCCCCGGGCAGCCGTGGCTACGAGGTGTTCGAGCGCAGCTTCTGGGATGGCCTCATGGTGCGCTGCACCGGCGACATCATTGCCCTGTCACCGCCCCTGACCATAGAGCGCGAGCAGATCGACCGGCTGGTGGATATCCTCGGCAACGCCCTGCGCCAGACCGCATAATCACTGGCACTGCCTGCTGTCACCGATAAAAAATCACGGTGACAGCATGGTCTACATGTGACCGGTCGGTTACATTCCTCGTCAGCTAAGCTAATTTGGATAACGTCCGGCGGGCCCGAGGGCCCGCTCTGGTCATGGCGGGCCATGGAGCACCGCCATGCGGACCCAGCGAGGAGTCTTGCGAGATGTCGCGTTTGCCGGTCATCGTCGGTTTCGGCGGCTACAATGCCGCCGGCCGCAGTTCGTTCCACCATGCCTTCCGCCGCACGGTGATCGAATCCCTTTCCCCAGAGGAGCGTCAGCAGACCCTGACCGGTCTGGCTGTGCTGATGAAGCTGGTACGGGTCGAGGACGGACGCTATGTGGATGACGCCGGTGCCAGCCTGACCCCGGCCGACATCGAGCAGCGTTTCGGCCAGCAGATCCTCGACAGCACCCTGGTGCGGCGTATCGAAAAGCGCCACCTGGACGTGGATGCCGCCCACTGGCACAAGGTGCTTCCGGTCGATCCGGGCGCAGCGCCGATGACCTTCACCACCCTGGCCAGGCAGCTGCCCGAACCCCTGCCCGAGGGCTGGAGCGTCGAGCCGCTGGAGGGCAACGAGGTGCGGGTGAGCATCGCCGCCCACTGTGAAATCAAGGTCGACAGCTACCGCGAACTGGCGGTCAAGTCCGCCGGCCAGCTGCCCAGCGGCTTCGAGCCGGGCGAGCACTACAACTCGCGTTTTCACCCCCGGGGCCTGCAACTGACGATCGTCGCCGCCGCCGACGCCCTGCATTCCAGCGGCCTGTCCTGGCAGCAGATCATGGAGCGGGTGCAGCCCGACGAGGTGGCGGTGTTCTCCAGCAGCATCATGAGCCAGCTGGACGAATTCAGCTTCGGCGGCATGATGCAGTCCCGGCTCAAGGGCCACAGGGTCAGCGCCAAGCAGCTGGCGCTGGGTCTGAACAGCATGCCGGCCGACTTCATCAACGCCTATGTACTGGGCAGCGTCGGCACCACGGGCGCGGTCACCGGCGCCTGCGCCAGCTTCCTGTACAACCTGCAGAAGGGTATCGAAATGATCGGCAGCGGCCGCGCCAGGGTAGCCCTGGTCGGCAGCAGTGAAGCGCCCATCACCCAGGAATGCATCGAGGGCTACGGCGCCATGAGCGCCCTGGCCACCGAGGAGGGTCTGCGCCTGATCGAAGGTCGGGATGAGGTGGACTTCCGCCGGGCCAGCCGCCCCTTCAGTCAGAACTGCGGCTTCACCCTGGCCGAGTCGGGCCAGTTCGTGCTGCTGATGGACGATGAACTGGCGCTGGAACTGGGTGCCGACATCCATGGCGCCGTGCCGGACGTCTTCGTCTCCGCCGACGGCTTCAAGAAATCCATCTCCGCCCCCGGTCCGGGCAACTACCTGACCATGGCCCGTGCGGTACACAGCGCCATGCAGATCCTCGGACCCGATGCGGTACGCCGGGGCAGCTTCGTGCATGCCCACGGCTCCAGTACCCCGGCCAACCGGGTGACCGAGTCGCAGCTGCTGGATGAGGTAGCCGACGCCTTCGGCATCGAGGATCTGCCGGTGGTCGCGGTCAAGGCCTTCGTCGGTCACTCGCTGGCCAGCGCCAGCGCCGACCAGCTGATCTCGGCCCTGGGCAGCTTCCGCTACCAGCTGCTGCCGGGAATCAAGACCATCGACCGCATTGCCGATGACGTCTACCAGCAGCACCTGCGCTTCAGCACCACCGACGTTTCCCGCGCGGACAACCCGGTGCAGGTGTGCTTCATCAACTCCAAGGGCTTCGGCGGCAACAACGCCAGCGCCGTGGTACTGGGACCGCAGCCGGTGGAGCGCATGCTGCGCCGCCGCTACGGGGAAGAACGTTTCGCCGATTATCAGCGGCGCCGCGAGCATACCCGCGAGGTGGCCGCCGCCTACGAGCAGCGGGCGATGTTTGGAGAGCTGGACGTGATCTACAACTTCGGCAACGACATGATCGACGACAGTCAGATCCGCATCACCCCGGAGCAGATCAGCATTCCCGGCTTCACCCAGCCGCTGGTGTTCCGCAAGGACGAGCGCTTCGGCGACATGCGCGACTGATGATCACCCGGGGGCTGGGCGGCGCGCTCTGCCCGCCCGGCCCCGGTACCGGGATCAGCCCCTGGCCTTGTCTCCCATGGCGGCGATGAAGGCTGCCATTTCCGCCTTCTTGTCCGCTTCGATACGCTGTACATGGGGATTCTGCGCCAGCAGGTCCAGCAGCGCCTTGGCCTCCGGCCAGTCACCCAGCAGATCCACGCCGAACAGCTTCTTGCCGACCGCCCGGGCCAGGTCGATGCTGTAGAGGAACATCAGATCGGCAATGGTCATCTCGCTGCCGGCCACATAGGGCGCGAAGCTGCCGTGCCGGCGCAGGGCGGCGACGCCGGCCAGCAGTTCCTCCCGGGCCTTTTCCCGGATGGCGGGGTCGACCTTGCCACCGAAGAACACCTCGGGATAGCAGGTGCGTGCCGGCAGTTCGATGTACAGCTCGATTTCCTTGGTCAGCGCCCGGACCCGCGCCCGCTCGTAGGGATCGCTCGGCAGCAGCGGCTTGCCACCCTGGGTTTCCTCGATGTATTCCAGAATGACGTTGGTTTCGTTGATGAAACCCTGCTCGGTTTCCAGGCAGGGCACCTTGCCCCGAGGGCTGATGGCCAGGAACTCGGGGCTCTGGTTGCCGCGCACCGTATTGATCTCGAAGGGGATGCCCTTTTCCAGCAGCGCCAGCTTGACCATGTTGAAGTAGTTGCTCACCGCAAAGCCGTGAAGTCGCAGCATGGGATGGATTCCTTGTTCTGTCGTTGTCATGGGCCTGCCAGTGTCACCCGGCGGGACGCCCCATTTCCAGTCCATCACACTGATGAATATGCCACCGTGCGACAAGCTGTCATTTGCCCCTTCGCTGTGGTTTGCGGCTAGACTGCCAGCAGGACTCCCACCACAGCGAGGCGCCTCAATGACCCTGACTGCCGATGATGTTGACGATATCAACCTGCTGGCCCAGTTCAATCTGGCCAACACCCACGAGGGCCTCAAGATTCACCAGGGCAGCGCTGCGCCCCAGGTAGTCGCCGCCGCCGAGCGCCTTTTCCAGCGCGGCCTGATCACCATGGAAGACGGTGGCTATCTGACCAGCCTGGGGCTGGAGGCCGCCGAGCACGCCCAGTCGCTGCTGACCATACTGCGTACCTGAACCCGCACCGGGGCTCCGGCCCCCGGTCTCCACGCTTCAATCACTTCCCTGCTGCCCACGGCAGCAGACAGTCATGCCCTGTCCGCGGCAGATGCGTCTGGCAGTCAGGCTCGGTATACTGCCTGCATCTTCCGCTCATCTTCCGGAGTTCCATCATGAAACGATCCCTCGGAGCGTTCCTTGTGCTGCTGTTGCTGGCTGGCTGTGGTCAGAAAGGCCCCCTCTACCTGCCCGAAGAAACAGACGGCCAGCCGGTTGATCCCGCGCGCGAAGCCCTGATTCAGCAACCCACGGAAAACTGAAAGCCTGCATGAGTGAATTCCAATACCGCAACGGCGAGCTGCACGCCGAAAACGTTGCCCTGTCCAGCATCGCCGCGCAATACGGCACTCCCTGCTACGTCTACTCCCGCCGCGCCATAGAGCAGGCCTACCTGGCCTGGGATCAGGCGCTGGACGGCGTACCCCATCTGGTGTGCTTTGCGGTCAAGGCCAACTCCAACCTGGGCGTGCTGAACGTGCTCGCCCGCCTGGGTGCCGGCTTCGATATCGTCTCCGGGGGCGAGCTGGAACGGGTGCTGGCGGCCGGTGGCCGGGCCGATCGGGTGGTGTTCTCCGGTCTGGGCAAGACCGAGGAGGAGATGCGCCGGGCGTTGCAGGTGGGCATCAAGTGCTTCAACGTGGAATCCGCCGCCGAGCTCGAGCGGCTGCAGAAGGTGGCCGCCGAGCTGGGCGTCAAGGCGCCGGTGTCCCTGCGCGTCAACCCCGACGTGGACGCCATGACCCACCCCTACATCTCCACCGGGCTCAAGGAAAACAAGTTCGGCATCGACATCGCCCAGGCCGTTGCCATCTATCGCCGCGCTGCCAGCCTGCCCAACCTGGACATCCAGGGCGCGGACTGCCACATCGGCTCGCAGCTGACCGATGACACCCCGCTGCTCGACGCCCTGGACCGCATGCTGGTGCTGATCGATCAGCTGGCCGAGGAAGGCATTCAGGTACGCCATCTGGATCTGGGCGGCGGCCTGGGGGTGACCTATCAGAACGAGACACCGCCGACGCCCGGCGAATATCTGGGCCGTGTGCGCGAGAAGGTTGCCGGGCGCGATCTGACCCTGCTGTTCGAGCCGGGCCGATCGATCGTCGCCAATGCCGGCGTGCTGCTGACCCGGGTCAACCTGCTCAAGCCCACCGGACACAAGAATTTCGCCATCATCGACGCGGCCATGAACGACCTGATCCGCCCGGCGCTCTACAGCGCCTGGATGGGTATCGACGCAGTGCGTCCGCGGGACGATGTGCCCACCCTGAACTGGGATCTGGTCGGCCCGGTATGCGAGACCGGCGACTTCCTCGGCAAGGACCGGGAACTGGCCCTGGCCGAGGGCGATCTGCTGGCGGTACGCTCGGCCGGCGCCTACGGCTTCGTGATGAGTTCCAACTACAACTCCCGCCCCCGCGCCACCGAAGTGATGGTCGAGGATTCCGTCACCCATCTGGTGCGCCGTCGGGAGACAGTCGCGGAACTGTTTGCCGGCGAGTCCCTGCTGCCCGAGGCCTGAGATGCTGCTGCGCTTCACCAAGATGCACGGGCTGGGCAACGACTTCATGGTCATCGACCTGGTGACCCAGCACGCCCAGCTGAGTCCGAAACTGATACGTCAGTGGAGTGACCGGCACTTCGGCGTGGGCTTCGACCAGTTGCTGGTGGTCGAGCCGCCGGGCGATCCGGATGTGGACTTCCGCTATCGCATCTTCAATGCCGATGGCAGCGAAGTGGAGCAGTGCGGCAACGGTGCCCGTTGCTTCGCCCGTTTCGTCCAGGACAAGCGCCTGACGGCCAAGTCGCGCATCGAGGTGGAGACCGCCGCCGGGCGCATCACCCTGCATGTGCGCCGGGATGGTCAGGTCACGGTGAACATGGGCGTGCCGCGGCTCAGACCGGCGGAGATCCCCTTCCAGGCCGAGGTTCAGGCCCTGACCTACCCGCTGGAAGTGGACGGCCGCACTCTGGAGGTGGCCGCCATCTCCATGGGCAACCCGCACTGCGTCACCCTGGTCGATGATGTGGACAGTTTCCCGGTGCCGGAGCTCGGCCCGCTGATCGAGAACCACCCGCGCTTCCCCCAGCGGGTCAACGCGGGCTTCCTGCAGGTGGTCGACGCCCACACCGCACGGCTGCGTGTGCATGAGCGCGGGGCCGGCGAGACCCTGGCCTGTGGTACCGGCGCCTGCGCCGCCGCAGTGGCCGGCATTCGTCAGGGCCTGCTGCGCTCTCCGGTCAACATCCGCCTGCCCGGTGGCACCCTGAAAATCGAATGGGCTGGGGAGGGTCAGCCGGTGATGATGACCGGCCCCGCCAGCCGGGTCTACGAAGGACAGATACGCGTATGAGCAAAGCCTCCCCATCGCAACTGAGCGCCGCCGAGGTCGCCGAATACCTGCGACAGAACCCGGCATTCTTCGTTGAGCATGACGACCTGCTGGCCGATCTGCTGATCCCCCACCAATCCGGGCAGGCCGTGTCACTGGTCGAGCGTCAGGTAAAGCTGCTGCGCGAGCGCAACATCGATGTGCGCCACCGCCTGGGCGAACTGATGGACGTGGCCCGGGAGAATGACCGGCTGTTCGAGAAGAGCCGCCGCCTGATCCTGCGCCTGCTCGAGGCGCCGGACGTCGAGGAGGTGATCGCCAGCATCGAGGACAGCCTGCGCGACGACTTCCAGGTGCCCTTCGTCAGCCTGATCCTGTTCACCGAGACCCAGCGCTTCTGCAATACCCGCTGCGTTTCCCACGCCGAAGCCCGCAGCGCCATCGGCCACCTGCTGGACAGCGGCAAGACCCTGAGCGGGGTGCTGCGCGAGCATGAGCTGGCGTTCCTGTTCGGCGACCAGGGCAGCGAGGTGACCTCCTGTGCTCTGGCTCCCATACAGCATCAGGGACTGCTCGGCGTGCTGGCCCTGGGCAGCCGTGACCCGCAGCAGTATCGCAGCGCCACCGGCACCCTGTTCCTCAGCTATGTCGCCGATGCCCTGGCCCGTGTCCTGATGCGCCAGCGGCCGCAACCGGCGCTGCAGGCCCGATAATGTCCACCGCTCCGCTGCAGCCGGCACTGGAGCGCTTTCTCGACCATCTGCGCAGCGAGCGCCGGCTGTCCGAGCATACCCTTGCTGCCTACCGGCGGGACCTTCTCAGCTGCTGCCGCTTTCTCCAGGAGCGGCAGATCGACGACTGGAACCGGGTGGACAACGCCCTGCTGCGCCAGTACATCGCCAGTCGGCACCAGAGCGGCCTGTCCGGACGCAGCCTGCAACGGGAGCTGAGCGCCATCCGCACCCTGTTCCAGTTCCTCATCCGCGAACGCTGCTGCCGCCACAACCCGGCGCTGGATCTGCGTGCCCCCAAGGTCGGCAAGCGCCTGCCGCGACTGCTGGATGTGGATCAGGCCAATCAGCTGCTCAGCCCGCCGGCGGAGGATGACTGGCTGGCGCTGCGCGACCACGCGATGCTGGAGCTGTTCTACTCTTCCGGCCTGCGCCTGGCCGAGCTGGCGGGCCTGGACCTGGCGCAGCTGGACCTGCGTCAGGGCGAGGTGCGGGTCATGGGCAAGGGCAGCCGGGCGCGCATTCTGCCGGTTGGTCGGCTGGCCCGCGAAGCCCTGCAACGCTGGCTGGCGGTGAGGCCGGAGACGCCGGGACCGGAGCACCCGGTGTTTGTCGGCCAGCAGGGTCGACGCCTGACCACCCGGGCCATCCAGCTGCGGGTCCGCCGCTACGGCATCGAGCAGCTCGGCCAGCATCTGCACCCGCACATGCTGCGCCACTCCTTCGCCAGTCACCTGCTGGAATCCTCCGGAGACCTGCGCGCCGTGCAGGAGCTGCTCGGCCACAGCGATATCAGCACCACCCAGGTGTACACTCATCTGAACTTCCAGCATCTGGCCGAGGTGTACGACAAGGCGCACCCCCGGGCCAGACGCCGCACCAAGGACTGATCCGCACCATGATCCAGCTGTTGACCTTCGATCTGGACAATACCCTGTGGGAAACCGAGCCGGTGGTGGCCGCCGCCGAGCAGACCCTGCTGGAGTGGCTGGACCGCCATGCGCCCCGTTTCACCCGACAGTTCGACGCGCAGGCGCGTCGCGCCCTGCGTGGAGAGGTGCTGGCGGTCAACCCCGAATTGCGTCACCGGGTAACCGCCCTGCGCATTGCGGTGCTGGAGCATGGTCTGCGCAAGGCCGGCTACAGCCCGGAGCAGGCCGGCGAACTGGCCCTGGCCGGGTTCGAGGTGTTCCTCGAGGCGCGCCATGCACTGACCTTCTTTCCCCACTGCGAGCCCCTGCTGGAAGAGCTGGCCCGGCACTACCAGCTGGCGACCATTTCCAACGGCAATGCCGATGTACGGCGGCTGGGGCTGGAAAAGTACTTCCGGGTGATAGTGTCAGCGGATGAGGTGGGTCTGAGCAAACCCGACCCTGCCCCCTTCCTTGCCGCCCTGGAGCGCGCCGGCGTGGAGCCGTCCCAGGCGCTGCATATCGGTGACCATCCGGTGGATGACGTTGCCGGGGCACGGGCGGTCGGCCTGCATACGCTGTGGTTCAACCGGCTCGGGGTGGAATGGACCGGGGCGGAGCCCGCCCATGGTGAAGTGCGCTGCCTGAGCGAGATACCCGACTGGCTGAAAGCCTATCAGGGCTGATGCGGGTCACTCTGCGGAGCAGCGGCCGGACTCCCTGCCGGCCGTTGAGGAGGGGCAGCCAGCGCTGCCGCTCCCTGCTCTGAGCTCAGATAGGACGACTGCCGTACTTGCCCTCCGGCTTCTTCGGCGGATCGGCCAGCGCATTGTTGTCGACCTGCTGGACCTTCCCGCCGCGGGCAAGAAACTCCTCCATCTGCCGGGCGAGCATCTCCCGCTCCCGCTGCTTGGCCTCCAGTGAAATCCCTTCCAGGAGGTCCTCCTGGGCAGCAGCCTTCTTGCGGGGTTTCACCGCCGGTTCATCTTCAACCTCCATCTCATCGACTTCATCGACACTGCTGTTGTCGAGGTCGTCTTCCGGCAGGTCATCATCATCTTCGATATCGTCTTCGCTCATACGAGTCCTCCGCGTAAAACTCGGGCTATATATAGCGCAACAGAGCGATTTGAAAAGAGGTAGCGAAGGATTTTTTTATCCCCGGCCCGGGGGCCGATCAAAGTTCGTTCAAACGCCCGGCCTGTTCCGCCAGACGCCGGGTGGCGCCCTCCTCCAGAGTGAGCATGTTGTCCATCAGCTCCTCCGCGGCGGGAATGGGCGCGCGCCCCTTCATCGAGGTGTAGACCTCGATCAGCTGACCATGCAGTTCGAAGACCCGCGCACTGATCTGCTCCGCATCCATGCCGTCGAAATGCAGCACCCAGCGCGAGTTGGGCGGCACATCCTCGCCGATATGTTCGTACAGCCAGGTCCGGCTGGCGGCTTCGGCAGCCTGTTCCCGGTAGCGCCTCACGGTGGCAGCCAGCTCGCGCTCGTGCCCGGCTATGTACTCCATCAGCCAGCGGGTGCGCTGATCGGTTTCCGGGGTCATGGCCTCTTCGAGCCGGTCGGCAATGATCGAGTGCAGGTCGCCGGTCCACTGCAGCAGGTAGTCGTAGGTTTCGGTCTGCATCGGTGTCTCCCTGTGGATGGGTGGATGCAATCTTGGACTGCCGCTTGCCGGGCAAGTTTGGTATTTCCGCAAATGCAAAGGGCGCCCGAGGGCGCCCTTCGTTACCGCAACCGCGGATCACTTCTTGAGGGTGAACTCGGGGTAGGCTTCCAGTCCACACTCGGCGGAATCCACACCCAGGTACTCCTCCTCGGCGGAGACGCGGATGCCGATGATCAGCTTGATGATGCCCCACACCAGCAGACTGGCGAGGAAGATCCAGCCGAAGATGGCCAGCACACCGATCAGCTGCGAGCTGAAGGCGGCCTCGGCATTGGTCAGCGGCACGGCCAGCACACCCCAGATACCGGCGGAACCGTGGGCGGAGATGGCACCAGCCGGATCGTCGATCTTCAGGCGGTCCAGACCCAGCACGCTGAGCACCACGATGATGCCACCCACACCACCGATGAGCACTGCGCTCAGGGCGGACGGCGACAGCGGGTCAGCGGTGATGGAGACCAGGCCGGCCAGGGCGCCGTTGAGCACCATGGTCAGATCGGTCTTGCCGAACAGGACCCGGGCCGTGGCCATCGCAGCCAGCAGACCACCGGCGGCAGCCAGGTTGGTGTTGACCATGACCTGGGCAACGTTGTTGGCCGAAGCCACGTCGGAGATCTTCAGCTCGGAGCCACCGTTGAAACCGAACCAGCCCATCCACAGGATGAAGATACCCAGGGTGGACAGCGGCAGGTTGCTGCCGGGGATGGCATTGATCTGACCGTTGGCACCGTACTTGCCCTGACGCGGACCGAGCAGCAGTACACCAGCCAGAGCGGCAGCAGCACCGGCCATGTGGACGATACCGGAACCGGCGTAGTCGGAGTAGCCCAGCTCGCTCAGCCAGCCGCCACCCCAGCTCCAGGCACCCTGGATCGGGTAGATGAAGCCGGTCATGATCACCGCAAAGCCGAGGAAGGCCCACAGCTTCATGCGCTCGGCCACCGCACCGGAGACGATCGACATGCAGGCACCGGCGAAGACGATCTGGAAGAAGAAGTCGGCACGGGCGGAGTAGTAGGGCGCATCATCCCCACCGGCAGTGACGTCAGCCAGCGTGTTCTCGCTGCCGATCAGCATTCCCAGGCTCGGGAATATCGCACCGTCGGAGGAGTACATGATGTAGTAGCCCACCAGCAGGTACATGATCGAGGCAATGCCGAACAGGGCGATGTTCTTGGCGAGAATTTCAGTAGTGCTCTTGGTGCGGACCAGGCCGGCTTCGAGCATGGCAAAACCGCATGCCATCCACATTACCAGCACGGCGCACACGAGAAAGTAGAACGTATCAAGCGCGTACTTGATCTGTACGATATCTTCCATAACTAAGCCCCCCAGTTAGGCTTGTTACAACATGAGATGAAACGAGGCGTCAGATGGCGTCAGTGCCGGTCTCACCTGTTCGGATACGGATGGCCTGCTCCAGCGACACGACGAAGATCTTGCCGTCGCCGATCTTGCCGGTATTGGCCGCCTTGCTGATGGCTTCGATGACACGGTCAAGCATGTCGTCGCCGATCGCCACCTCGAGTTTTACCTTGGGCAGGAAATCCACCACGTACTCGGCACCGCGGTACAGCTCGGTGTGCCCTTTCTGCCGGCCGAATCCCTTGACCTCGGTCACGGTGATCCCCTGAACGCCTATTTCGGAGAGGGCTTCCCGAACGTCGTCCAGCTTGAATGGCTTGATAACAGCCGTTACTAATTTCATCGATTTACTCCCGTTTGATGGACTGCCCTGGGGGACAGGACAAGTCTATGCCGAGTTAAAGCCTTTTAAAATCGGACTTTGCATTCGAGACATAGCAGAAACCCTGCCAACTTTGTTTTTTCCTTCAAAAACAGCGGGATATGACGAAACGCGAGCTGACCGCCCGTCCTCTGCTCCACAATGGCGCACCATATCGGTGCATAGCCTCAAGCGGGCTGCGCCAGTAACGTGCACTGGCGCACCGTTTTTTGCGACCGCACCGTTTTGGGCGCCACCGGCTGCAGTGGTAGACTGGCCTCCTTTACCGGCTCTGCCGGGCCCACCGGTCAACGGAAGTGGAAAGCCCATGTTGCACAAGGTTCTGATGGATACCGTCGGCAGTCAGGCTGCCCGATTGCTCAGCAGCGAGCACGGCCTGCCCGTGGCGGATGTGGAAAAACAGCTCAAGGCCATGCTGCAGAGTGCGCTCTCCCGCCTGGATGTCGTCAGTCGCGAGGAATTCGAGACCCAGCAGACAGTACTGCTGCGCACCCGCGAACGTCTGGAAGCACTGGAGAAACGCGTAGCCGAGCTGGAAAGCCGCCCCTGATCAAGGAGTGATTAATGTCCCTGGCGATTGTTCACAGTCGCGCAAAACTGGGAATTCAGGCACCACCAGTCACTGTTGAAGTCCACCTGGCCAATGGCATGCCCAGTCTCACTCTGGTCGGCATGCCGGAGACCGCAGTACGTGAGAGCAAGGATAGGGTCCGCAGCGCGTTGCAGAACGCCCGCCTCGACTTTCCCAGCCTCAAGCGCATCACCATCAACCTCGCCCCAGCCGATCTGCCCAAGGAAGGCGGCCGCTTCGACCTGGCCATCGCCCTCGGCCTGCTGATGGCCAGCAACCAGATCCCCGCCGACAGCCTGCAGCATTGCGAAGCCCTCGGCGAGCTGGCCCTGTCCGGGGAGCTGCGCCCGGTGCAGGGCGTACTGCCCGCCGCCCTGGCCTGTCGAGACCAGCAGCGCACCCTGCTGGTGCCCAGGGCCAACGCCGCCGAAGCCGCCCTGGTGCCCGGGGTGCGCGTCATCGCCGCCGATCACCTGCTCGAGCTGTGCGAACACCTGCGCGGCGAGCGGGAACTGCCGCCGGTGCAGTCCGGTGCCGGCTTCTCCGAGCCGGCACCGGTAGCGGACCTGGCCGAGGTACAGGGCCAGGCCCAGGCCAAACGGGCCCTGATAGTCGCGGCGGCGGGCAGCCACAACCTGCTGCTGTTCGGCCCGCCCGGCACCGGCAAGACCCTGCTGGCCAGCCGCCTGCCCGGCATCCTGCCGCCGCTGGACGAGCAGCAGGCGCTGGAGGTAGCAGCCATACAGTCCGTCTGTGGCAATACCGACCTCGACCGCTGGCCGGCCCGCCCCTTCCGTTCGCCCCATCATGGGGCATCCGCTGCGGCACTGGTCGGCGGTGGCAGCTACCCGCGCCCCGGCGAGATCAGCCAGGCCCACCATGGGGTGCTCTTTCTCGACGAACTGCCGGAATTCGATCGCAAGGTGCTGGAGATGCTGCGCGAACCGCTGGAGTCGGGGATGATCCATGTGGCCAGGGCCCGGGAACAACTGACCTTCCCCGCCCGCTTCCAGCTGATTGCCGCCATGAACCCCTGTCCCTGCGGCTATCAGGGTGACCCTTCCGGTCGCTGCCAGTGCACGCCAGAGCAGGTCCAGCGCTACCGGGGCAAGCTGTCCGGGCCGCTGCTGGACCGTATCGACCTGCATCTGGGCATGCACAACGAGCCCTTCAGTCTCTCCTCAGGCGAGCCCGGCCGGCCCGACAGCCGGGAAGCCGCCGCCCGGGTCAGCGCCGCACGGGATATCCAGCTGCGGCGCCAGGACTGTCTCAATGCGCATCTGGAGTTGAGCGGGGTCAGTCAGCACTGCCGTCTGGATTCCGAGGATGAGCGCTGGTTGGAACGGGCGGCAGAACGCCTTGGTCTGTCCCGGCGCGCCACCCATCGGGCGCTGAAGGTGGCCCGCACCCTGGCGGATCTGGAACAGAAAAAGAACATCGGCCGGGAGCAGCTGGCCGAGGCGCTGCAGTACCGTCAGCTGGATCGGCAGCCGGCCAGCTGAGTCACCCGCTTGGTCGAGGGCGCTTTCAGGGCGCCCTCGCGCCCCATGCTGTATGCATCGATGAAGTAGCACAGCTCGATGAAAGGCAGCGCCGGACTGATGAAGAAGCCCTGGATCTGATCACAGCCCAGTTCACGCAGAATCTCCATCTGCGCCCGCTGCTCAACCCCCTCGGCGACCACCTCCAGCCCCAGGCTGTGGCCCATCTCGATCATGGCCGCGACCAGCTTGCGATCCGCCGGGGAATCGACAATGCCGCGCACGAAGCTGCGATCGAGCTTGAGCAGCTTGATCGGCAGGCTGTGCAGATGGACGAAGGAGGAAAACCCGGTACCGAAGTCGTCCAGGGAGAAACGCAGCCCCAGATCGGTCATACCGGTCATGGCCTGCTGCACCTGCTCGGGCTGCTGCATGACCGCCGTCTCGGTGAGCTCGAACTCGAGCATCTTCGGCCCCACGCCGGTCTTCTCGATGAGCCGCTGCACCGTGGGCAGCAGGCGGCTGTCGAGGAACTGCCTGAAGGACACGTTGACCGCCACGTTGAGCGCCATGCCGCGGCGCTGCAGGGTACGCAGATCATGACAGGCCCGGGCGATCACCCAGTAACCCATGGGAATGATCAGGCCGGTTTCCTCGGCCAGCGGAATGAACTCGTTCGGCGCCAGCAGCCCGCGTACGGGATGCCGCCAGCGGATCAGGCCTTCGACCCCGACGATCTTGCCGCTGCGCAGGTCGACCCGGGGCTGATAATGCAGTTCCAGTTCGTTGCTGCGCAGGGCATCCCGCAGCTGGGTCTCGAACTCGATCTGGGTTGCCGCCTGATGATTGATGCGCTCGTCGTAGAAGTGGTAACTGCAACCGGGCTGCAGCTTGGCCTGCTGCACCGCAACGCTGGCGTGCAGCAGCAGACTGTCTACCGACACACCGCCCTCGGGGTAGGTGGCAATGCCGATGCTGCATCCCAGCAGGGTGCTGTCGGTACCGGTGCCGAAGGGTTCGCTGAGGGTGGTGACTATCTTCTTCACCACGTGCATCAGGTTGGCGGCGTTACCGTATTCCTCGACGATCACCGCAAACTCGTCGCTGCCGATGCGACCCACCGTATCGGTGGAGCGCAGCACACCCCGCAGACGGTCGGCCACCTGGCGGATGATGGCATCCCCGGCGGCGTGGCCGAGGGAATCGTTGACGTGGCTGAAGTTGTCCAGATCCAGCACCAGCACCGCCAGCGGCTGGTTGGCGCGCAGCGCGCGCTGCATGCCGTGCTTGAGTCGGTCCTGCAGCATCTGGCGGTTGCTGCAACCGGTCAGGGGATCGTCCGTCGCAGCCCGGGCCAGTGCATTGAGCATCTCGTGGCGGTCACGGGCGTAGCGCAGGCAACGCAGCAATTCTGCAACGCTGGCATGGCGATAGATGCTGTCCACCCCCGCCACCGGCTGCACACCGCCTTCCGGTTGCCTTGCCAGATTGACCACGGGCACGGTGCACAGATCCGGCACCGGCTGGAATACCTCATCAAAGAGCACCAGCGTGTCCGGTTCGGTGGCCATCGACAGTGCCTGCGGCCAGTCTGAGGCAATCAATACCTCAGCAGCGCCGGTGAGCCGCAAACGGTCAACCAGGCCGTCAGCCGCACCGTTCGCATCCAGCAGCACAATCCGTTGCAATGGTCTGTCGATAAACAATCTCTCTCCTCGGCTCGGACATGATCAGATGTCCGAGTTTGTGCAGGTTAGCGCCTGCCGGATCCCCTGTCGAGGCATCAGGCGCAGCGCAGAGAATACCCTATGCTAGAATTGCGCGCCTACCCTTGCTCGAGGTCAACGTGTCGCAACTCAACCCCCGTCAACAGGAAGCAGTGCGCTACATCAGCGGCCCCCTGCTCGTGCTGGCCGGCGCCGGTAGCGGCAAGACCAGTGTCATCACCCGCAAGATCGCCTATCTGGTCAAGGAGTGCGGCATCCGTGCCCAGTACATCGTCGCTGTGACCTTCACCAACAAGGCCGCCCGGGAGATGAAGGAGCGCGTCGGCATGCTGCTGCGCGGCGCCGAAGGCCGGGGCCTGACCGTCTCCACCTTCCACAATCTGGGCCTGAACATCATCCGCAAGGAGCACAAGCGCCTGGGCTACAAACCCGGATTCTCCATCTTCGACCAGCGCGATGCCGAGGCCCTGATTGCCGACCTGATGCACAAGGACTACGGCGGTGACGACGGTGTCGAGGGCATCCAGGCGCAGATCTCGTCCTGGAAGAACGACCTGATCACCCCCGAGGAAGCACTGCAGCAGGCCAAAACGCCCCAGCAGCAGACCGCCGCCAGCGTCTACATGCACTACAACCGCACGCTCAAGGCGTACAACGCGGTGGACTTCGATGACCTGATTCTGATCCCGGTGCTGCTGTTCCGGGATCACCCGGATGTGTTGGAAAAGTGGCAATTCCGCATCCGCTACATGCTGGTCGACGAGTACCAGGACACCAACGCCAGCCAGTACCTGCTGGTGAAGATGCTGGTGGGCAACCAGGCGCGCTTCACCGTGGTCGGTGATGACGACCAGTCGATCTACGCCTGGCGTGGCGCCCGCCCGGAAAACCTGGTGCAGCTCAAAGAGGACTTTCCCAACCTCAAGGTCGTCATGCTGGAGCAGAACTACCGCTCCACCAGCCGCATCCTCAAGGCGGCCAATACCCTGATCGCCAACAACCCCCACGTGTTCGAGAAACAGCTGTGGAGTGAACTGGGTTATGGCGATCCGATCCGGGTGATCCGCTGCCGCAACGAGGATGCCGAAGCCGAACGGGTGGCCACCGATATCCAGATGCTGCACCTGAAACAGGGCATCGCCTGGAAGAACTTCGCCATCCTCTATCGGGGCAACCACCAGGCCAGGCTCATCGAGCTCAAGCTGCAGCACCACCAGATTCCCTACCACCTGTCCGGCGGCACCAGCTTCTTCAGCCGGCAGGAGGTCAAGGATCTGATGTCCTACTTCCGCCTGCTGGTCAATCCGGATGACGACAACGCCCTGCTGCGGGTGATCAACGTGCCGCGTCGGGAGATAGGCCCGGCCACCCTGGAAAAACTCGGCACCTATGCCAACCAGCGCGGCGTCAGCCTGATCACCGCCTGCGGCGAGATGGGACTGGCCGAACACATGGAGCCGCGCTACCTTGAGCGCCTGCAACGCTTCGCCCGCTGGCTCGAGGGCGTGCGCCAGCAATGCATGCAGGGCGACGCCATCGCCGCCCTGCGCGACATGGTCAGCGACCTGGACTACGAGAACTGGATCCGCCAGAACTGCTCCAGCGACGAGATCGCCGCCAAGCGCATGGGCAACGTCTGGTTCCTGCTCGACTCGCTCAAGGCCACTATGGACAGGGACGAAACCGGCGAGACCACCTTCGAGGACGCCATCGCCAAACTGGTGCTGCGCGACATGCTCGAGCGCCAGGAAGAGGAAGAGGACGCCGACCGGGTGCAGCTGATGACCATGCACGCCTCAAAGGGCCTGGAATACCCCCACGTCTATGTCATGGGCATGGAGGAAGAGATACTGCCCCACCGCTCCAGCATCGAGGCCGACACCGTGGACGAGGAACGCCGTCTGGCCTACGTCGCCATCACCCGGGCCAAGCGCAACCTCACCTTCACCTTCGCCGCCCGCCGCCGCCAGTTCGGCGAAATCATCGACTGCCTGCCCAGCCGCTTCCTCGACGAACTACCCCAGGAAGACCTCGAGTGGGAAGGTACCGAAGACGTCCCCGTCGAACAGAAACAGGCCCGCGGCAACAGCGCCCTGGCCGACATCCGCAGCCTCCTCGGCCGTTAACCCCAATCCAGCCGCCACCACACTCCCTCCCCCCTCGCGGGAGAGAGCCGGGGAGAGGGGGAAACAAAAAAGCCGCCCAATCAGGCGGCTTCTTCATCACTGCAACACAACTCAGTTGAGGGACAGAATCCACTCAGCCAGCTGGGCAGCTTCCTCGTCGTTGACAGCGTTCGGCGGCATCGGGATCGGACCCCAGTTACCGGTGGAGCCATTCTTG
This sequence comes from Halopseudomonas sp. Lyrl_26, assembly GCF_051948695.1. Classification (NCBI taxonomy): domain Bacteria; kingdom Pseudomonadati; phylum Pseudomonadota; class Gammaproteobacteria; order Pseudomonadales; family Pseudomonadaceae; genus Halopseudomonas; species Halopseudomonas sp. Lyrl_26. Next base: position 73,031 of record NZ_JAYJLH010000002.1, on the reverse strand, counting down.
ATGCTGCTGGCAATGTGTGCAGCATCACCGGCATACTTGGCAGCCACTTCTTTCATGGCCGGGCCGACAACCTTGTTGTCAACGCTGTGGCAGGCTACGCAGGCCTTGGCAGAGAACAGCGCCTCGCCCGGATTGCCACCAGCCGCCTCACCCGCAGCCTCACCAGCCGGAGCAGCAGCCACGGCCTCAGCGCAGGGGTCACCCGCCACACAGACGGTACCGTAGGGCTTGATACGCTCGGCAATCGCCTCATCGGTGGTCGCCTGGGCGCTGCCAGCGAACAGGGCAAGCACGGCCGCAGAAGCAGCCAGAATATTCTTCGCAATCGTCACTTATCCATCCTCATCATGGCTATCGGTATGCGCCCAAGTACAGTGCCCGGACAATTGCGCGAGTATACTGCGAAACCCGCATACGGCAAAACTGCAAGCTCATTCAGCGACAAGGCGTCGCACCCCGGATGCGCCTTCAATACACCCAGGCGGTATCGAAAGCATGGACGAAAGGCCATTCAATAGGTATCATGCCGCGCTTACGCACCCGTAGCTCAGCTGGATAGAGTACTGCCCTCCGAAGGCAGGGGTCACAGGTTCAAATCCTGTCGGGTGCGCCATTTCCCTTTAGAATCAACAGATTACCTTCGCATCAGCTCGCTTTTCTTGTGCCCAATTCAGTGGTCAATGAAAAAAGTACTCACTTTCTCTTTCTTATCAGGACATTCCTCGTGACACCTGCCCTCGGCTGATAAAAATCAGCTGAAAATGCTCTGTGTCCAAAATGTGTCCATTCTGTGGCCACGTACTTTTATGTCTTCCCCCGGCCTCAGCGATTTTGAGTACCGCCCTAAAATCATGAAGTGACAAGCCAGAAGGCGGATTCTTAGAAACGGGAAAGCTCAAATCTCGCGCAGGTGGAGCTCAACCAAGCCCCCACGATCTTCAGAAGCGCCAGCTTTGGCGGAGCCAGTCCAGCCTCTGTTGCAGCATAGGAATCGCCTTGCGGTACCAGAACTCTCCAGATACCAGACCGCCACTCATTCCTCCCCGCGCCAGATAAGGCACTTGATGATCATCCACCGGCGTCAACTTGGACCCAGTCATTGCTGTATAGGCGCCATGAAGGATATCTGCCAAATCATCCTCTGTGGCCGGTAGAGTGGTATGCGACAACGTGCGACGCAGCTCTAGCCAGAGAAAGGGATCCCCCCTAAGCCCCCATTGCTCTGGCACTGGATCAAACAGGTCGGAGACGACTGCCCAAGGTGCCATCAAAGCATCCGAACCTGGTCGTTGAAGGATCCCCTCCAAAGCAGGCATGAAGCAGTCCAGCCAGAACTCGGCAGTAGTCGTGAAGCTTAAATTTGTACCTATATGGAATTCATGGCGTTGCCGGGACTCCAGCTCAAGCCCTGTGAGGGCTCGCAACGCAATCATCACACGCTGCGGCGCCTCTGCAGGCGAGGAGTCAGCAAGTTCAAGACTAAACATTTCAACCAAGCGGTCGCAGATAACCTGGTTACCATCATAGCTGCCGAACATTGACGACTGCTCCACCAACAGCCTACGAATCAGCCGAGCCAGGGAGAAAGGGCGTGGCCTCAAGAGATAGACCAAGTCCATTCGATGCGGGTGCCTATTCAGAGCGACCTGCTGTGCGGTTTGCCCGTTGGTATTGAGAAGGCTCCGATTAGCACCCAACATCAGCAGCTCACCGATAACCGCCGGGGTTGCACCATGCCATGCGGCTTGGTGCAGAGGGGTGAAGCTGTGACCAGTGCTGGCTTCGTTAATACCCTCAGGTGATTCACGAAGCAGTTCCAACAGTTCAGCCCACCGACCCTCGAAGGCCAGCTTCGTAACGTGGCTCATGTATATCTCCTTTATAGAGGAAGTTAGCTCCAAATTGAGTTGGCTGACGAGGCGCCAAATTATCTAAGGAACACCCCCTTCACTGGGTCATTACAGCTCGGCGCGCTGTGCCATCTACTGCCGCACAAACGTCACACTAAATTCTTTGCACTGGCGGTATTGCTGAAGCCGATTTTGAAAGCTAAACGCATCGTTCAACTCAAATCGCTGAAAAATATCCAACCCCCGCCCCAAGACGATTTTCCACCCGGTGTCCGTTGTAATGTCACGGTCATGCTTGGTGCCGGTGGTGTCATACGCCCAGGTGAACTGAATACCCACCCCAGCGCAGGCATCTGCAATCTTCTGCAGACTTTCGGTCTGTCGATCGCCGTTTAACTCATCCTCCACGGTGACGACATGAACGGCCACTTCCTCACCGGACGCCAGCTGTTTGCTAATTGTTTCCATCAACTCCATGAGGTTGCGCAGTTGATGGAACATCCGCAGGTACGGATCAATAACGATGATCCGCTTAGCTCCCTTTAGGTAGGGTCCAAACAGCTTATCGAAGGTGACACCGCGCTGGTTCTCCTGAATAACCAGATGCTGAGGCTTCAGCTCCGGCTCTTTGCTCTCCGAGACAGCAGGCTGTTGAATGGGCTGAGGATTGGCCGCATCGCTAACCGGCTCGCTAGGAGCGACATTAGCCGTATTCAACAGATCTGACTCCGAGACTTCACTCGCCACTCGCCGATGGTACTGGTTCGGGTACTCCCCTTCCTCCAGAGTGCTGACAAGCTTCTCTACGCCGTCTTTTCCTTGATAGGCAAAACGCACAGCTGGGTAGGTGGCATCTATGCGCAGCAGCTGGTCCTTGACCCGCTTACGCCCTTCGATAGCGCAGCGCAGCACATCCTCGACCTCCGATTCAGTCGCATCACCATGAGGGAAGAGGATCTTCATCAAGCCGGAGAAAGTCTTGTTGATACCGTCACGATCACGCGTGGATATTTCATCCGACAACGTGAACAGACCTTTGTAGCGATCCGAGAAGTCATGGCTGCGCAGTGAACGGAGGATCTCGGCCAGATAATCGACGACAAAGCCATAGCCACTGGAGAACATTTCCCCACGGATCACGTCCACCTCCCAGCCCGGAATGTAGCTGTGCAGGCGATCGAGGAAGGCCGAGTCATGGAATTTCTCCGGCAATGGATCAAACAGGTCGCTGTGCTTGAGCATGTACGGCACAGTGTGATCGGTGTTGCCCACGAACACCATGCTGGCCTCGGCCCCAAGGGTTTCCACACCCCGCGAGAACGACTTGTTGGCCATGTAGTTCTTCATGATGTCGACCAGCGCCTTGTCCACCCGCTTCTGCTTGCCGGCGAATTCATCGAAGGCCACCACATCCCAATAACCCACCAGGCCGAGCTTGCCCGTACCGTTGTGGACGAACAATTTGGGCACCGTCACCTCGCCACCGGAAATCAGGATGCCGTGCGGAGAAAACTCAGAGTAGACGTGCGACTTGCCGGTGCCTTTCGGCCCCAGCTCGATCAGGTTGTAGTTCCGCTCGCAGAAAGGTATCAGACGGATCAGCTGCAAGAGTTTATTGCGCTTGCCGAACATCTGTGGATTGAAGCCGATGCTCTGAATAAGCAGATCAATCCACTCGTCCGTAGTGAACTGCTTGCGGCACTCCAGATAGCCGTCGAAATCAAAACGGGAGATCTGGATAGGCTTGAGCGACGCCAGCACCCAGGGAGAGGCAGATTTGTCTTCGGTGTAGTCGTACTCCAGGTCAGCGATGCACCATACCCCGCCGACCAACAGCTTCTGATGTGCCTTGACCGTGCTGGAGTCGATCAGCACCTTTTTTATCCCGAGGTTGGCGAATTCAGCCTCGTACACATCGTCCTTGTCGTTGAGAGAAACACTTATCCGGTCAATGACCTTGTGGCGCCCTTTCTCCTTGATGGTCGAACGTACCAGTCCCGCTTCATTGCGGTGCACATAGTGCTTGCGCAGAATTTCCTTGACCGTCTCGATGCCGGTTTGAATCGTCGACTCGTCATTCGTTGCGCAGTACTGGCCCAGCAGGTACTCCAGCACGTAGGACGGCACGATGGCGTTGCCCTTCACCGCTTTGACCAGGTCCTTGCGAACGACTAAGCCCGCGAAATACTGGTTGATCTTGTCATTGAGCTGGCTCATGAGGGCTCCTGCTTAAAAATCGAATTCACTGGTGAACGAACGACGAATCGTATACCGAGCGGCCTTGTACTGGGTGAAATGCGAGGTGCCTTCAACCTGCTCTTCGAGTCGCAACTCAACCTGCTGGTTGTTTGCTTCATCGGCTTTTCTGCTGAGGATGAAGCGCACCGCCAGCTCGCGCTCACGCGGGTTATCGGACGCGAAATCGAACGTCAATTCATGCGAGTCGGAGATCAGCTCCCCGTCCAGGGTATACAGGCCTGCACGCAAGCGGCGAGCTTGTTTCTTCTCGGTGACCGCCTCGGACTGATACAGCACAACGGCCAACTGGCCGGTGGTGATGCTTCTGCTCCCGCCACCGATGAACTCGACGTCGACACTGCCTACATCGCTTTGCCGCTTTTTGTTGATACGCACAACCGGGATCACCACTTCTTGCAACGTGGCTCCGCCATGTACGAACCGGCTGCCAGAACCTTTGAGACGCAAGCGATTGATCGACTTAGGGATCTGCACATCCAGCGATCCTTCAAGTCCCAGCTGTTCAGGGGTGAAGGTTCGGAAACCTGCCTGGCTGCGCAGACCGCGCCCCAGGACGAAACGCCGGTCCCGATAGAGTACCTCGTCGCCTTCCGGCACGTTGCTGAGAAAATCGCTCTCCTCCAGCGGTCGGTGCTGGTAGATGAAGCCATGATCTGCGGTGACTAACAGGTTGCTGGCATTGGCATTGGTCAGTTTCTTTATTAGCCGGACCAGCTCGGCCAATGTCTCTTCTGCCGCAGCAAATACCCGTTCCTCGGTATCTCGCGTGTCGCCAGTCTTATCGATCAGGTTGTGGTAGACGTAAACCACATCGTTATCACGCAGCAGCGCTCGCGAATCCACCTGGTTCATAGCCAGCAGGTCCTTGGCCAAAACAACAGCAGAACTCGGCACCGCAGCAGCAAGGATCTTGCCGCGATTAGTCGAGCCCTGGGCGCTCTGACCATCCACTATTGCATCGCCGCTATCGTTTTCAGCCAGCTGCAGTGCCTGGTTAGGTAGCAGTGCGGCCATACCCAGCTGTGTGTAGCTCGGCAACATGGAAAGCGCCGGTTCCAGCTCGGCCTCAAAGCGGTCTTCACGGCGAATCAGGCTCTGCAGCTCTTCACCTACCTCATAACGGAAAGCATCCGAGATCAGTACGCAGACCTTGGTCTTGCGCTCCAGGAAAGGCTTGACGCAGCGGCTGAAGAAATTCCGCTGCAGCATGATCGGAGCTGCCGTCCAGCTTGTTGCAGAGTCCACAAACTGCTGCCAACGATCATTAAGGCGCGCCAGATAGTTGTTGGTGTACTGGTTTTCGATCTGGGCGCTGAGCTCCTCCAGCAAGGAGGCCTGGCCAGACTTGCGCGCATGATAGACGAACTTGCGATACAGCTGATCCAGCCGATACCAGCTCTTCGCGTACTTCTCAACGCCATCGGCCAAGGAGGTCATTTCCAGCTTGGCAGCATCCAGCGTCTGCAGGAACTGCGCAGCATGATCCAGCGCCAGATACACATCCTCGAAATGGCTGAACCAATGGCTCTGGCGCCGTTGACGCACAGATTGCTCGACATCGGCAGCAGTCGCCGTTCGGGCAACAGTCGCGCGAACCAGCTCACTGAGGATCTTGCGGTCGATCAGCTCAAAGTAATCAAGATCAAGGAGGGCTCGATAATCAAGCTTATGCAGCTTGTCACCAATCTGTAGTACCTCTGCACACTGCGCAGAGAGCAGTTCGAAGCTGCTCTCATGCGAACGACTGTCCTTCCAGCGCCGGAGAAAGACTAAGGACTCCCCGGACAAACGTGCCTTGTACTCAGGATCCGTGCCCATCATGAAGCAGGCCTTGAACAGCTCGATCACGAAATCGTGCAGTCCCGGCTGGTCCGACACATAGCCGTAAGCGCGCTTCATCTGCTCCCAGAGGAAGCTATCCAGGCCACTTGTTTCAATAAGCTTGATGCGTGTGACTTCCGCATTGGCGAGCTCAGCCAGCAACTCCTCAACAATCACATCCAGTCGCGGCTCACCCTTTGCACCAGCACAAACTGCAAGCATCTTGAAGCGCAGCATACTGTGCGAGTCGCCCGGCTGCAGCAGCTTATGCAACTGCTCACGCCGCTTGGCCGCAGCAAAGAAGGCAGCATGCTCTTCCAATACCGGATAGCAGTCTGGCCCTAACTCTAGCTCGGCCAACCAAAGGGCAAGCTGGTCCGTGCGGAAGGTATTGCCGCTGGCCAGTTGTACATCAAGCAACCAGTTATCCAGATAGGCTGGCTCTGCACCCTCGCGATACAGCAGAAACTTCTGCTCGGGCTGCTCGCGCAGAATGCGGTACTTAACACCGAACTCGTTGTTGGCCAGCTCGATTTTCTCGACACCCGGCAGCTCTAGGGATTCGAAATCTGCACGGAACTCCAGACGGTTGTCGTACCAGAAGACAATACGCTGCTTCTCGAACAGGTTGGTCAGAGCCTGGTTAATCTTCGAGTTGCTCATACCACAGCCTCGGTTTCTTCCTCTTCATCCAATATTTCTTCAGACACTGGCTGTGGTCCACTGACCACCACATTGCTACGCAGGCGCTGTAGAAGGGCCTCACGCCGTGCATTGCAAAAAGCCTTAAAGTCCTCAAAACGCAGGCTGTCTCTCTCATCCAGCAGCAGATCAGCCGGTTTGATACCACAGCCCTTGTCGGCCAGCCATTCGATCAGCGGCATATCCTTCTTCGAGCGGTTCTGCGAGGCATTCAGCAGGTGCAGGTTGGCAATCGAGTTCCAATTGACTGGGTTCTGGTAGAACGCCATCAGCTCGGAGTCATTTTTAAGAAAGCCTTGCTTGGAGAGCTCTGCCTTGGTGAAGGCGCTTTGCGGATGCAAGTGATCGATGTCCAACTGCAGGTTTTCGTTGATTTCGGGGAACAACAAACTCAAGACCGAACGACACCGCGAGTCTCCATACTGGATATCGAGCAACCCTCTGAGGTACGCCTCGTCAAAGCGCAGATCCTTATTGGTCGCAGTGAAGGCTTCAATTATCTCGTCCAGAGGGAAGGCCTTCTTGCCAAGGTGCCTGTCCAGCAGGCGCTGCATTTTCGTGAGCACGCCATCGGCTTGACCGCCAAACACCCCACGCAGCAGCACCATGTGCAACCAGCGCGATAGCGCCAGGCGCTCATCGCGCAAATGGTTGATGTTGTTGATGCTCAGATAAAGGGGCTTGTCCTGGAATGACTGTCTGTACAGGTAAAAAGCCAACGGGATGACAGCATTCTTTGCTCTCAGCGAATGATCATTTAGCCCGAACAGACGCAACAGCTTGAAGGTTGCGACAATGCAGGATCGGATCTGCGACCATTGCGTCTGGATAACACTGACCTGATCAGCGTCGAAGTTCTTGACCTTAAACCGCACATCGGCACCGATCAGCATCAGGCAGGTCTTCAGAACCCAGTCTCGACCAATCGAAAACTGCATCTCTGAACTCTGCCTTACCTCCGCAATCAGCTCATCAATGTCCTTGCGTGCATCCCCCTGCCAATTGGCAATGGCGATGGACATTAATAGGTCGGAGAAAGCCAGTGGCGTACCACCGCTGTTGGTACGAATAAACACGTCAAGGACATGGTCGATATCCTGACTTTCCTCGTTGTAGTAGCGGATAATCTCCTCCCGGCGAACGAGGTGGTACAGACGATTCAACGTCTTAAGTGCAAACCTGTTGCTGGCCAGCCCGTGCTCCGTCAGGTAAGGCAGCACAACCTCCATCACGATCTCATCAGATCGCACATCGGGCAGTTCCAAAACCTTGCCCACCTCAAACCAAAACGAGGTGCTATCGCTCTTATAAGTTGCTACCTGTTTCTCGGTCAGAAACCGGAAGTCGTACTGAGCCATCGACTCGTTGTCGTCCGCTTCAACGCCCTTGCTCAGGTTGAGGTATAGCCGGCGCGGTGGGAGGACCTGATCGTTGCGCGCGTTGGGCCACCAGACTCGGGGCTGCTTATAAGCGTAGGTTCCTTTTAGGCCGATATAGATTGAGGTCAGGCGCTGCTGCCCATCTATAACCGCCTTGAAGTCTTTGAAGTCCCCCTGGGTCGGGACATAGTCGTTAGACTCCTTGAAGCGCTGGCAGTAGTCGGTCAGAAAGCTGTAAAAGCGGTATTTATTCTTGATCTCGGGGCTCGTCACATCCCACATCATGAACGTATTGATGGGATACTCCCGCATCAAGGAATCAAAGAGCGTACAGATCTGCTGCGTCGACCAGACAAAATTGCGCTGGATTGCCGGCAACAAAAACGTCCGGTCATCGATGTTACGTATTGCCTGGCGAATCGTGATCGCCTTTTCGAAGCTACCTGGCATAGATCAGTCTTCCTTGGCTTCTAAGCCGGGGATTTTCTTCAGTGCCTTACCTAACTTGAGGTAATTAACCTTAACGCCATCGTCCAGATCCAACTCGACCTGCTCGGTCGCCAGCGGGTAAAGCGTATCGCGCTCGTAATCATCCAGCTCAATAAGCTGTTTTTTGATGGTATCGGCTTCCTTGCTGGCCTTCGTCTTTTCGCTTTGACTGGCAGATGGGTTGATAGCTACCTGCTGCAGATAGTCCAGACGCGAGGCGAGCTTCTTGCGGAAATCGCGCAGGTAGCTGAGCACTACGCTGACGGTGTCCGGACGGTAACGGTGTAGGTAGACCAATGCGCTGAAGGTGCCCTTGGGGCTGCTGAACAGCCAGTAGATGGGACGCTTCTTGTAGCGCTTCACATGGTCGGCATAGAACTCGCCCAGGAAGTAGTCGCGTAGGCTGTAGTTGCGCTTGCCCTTGACGTTGAGCGCCTGCTCGATGAAGGCCAGGTTGTCTTCGTAATGCGCATCGCCAAAGGCCACACGCAGGAACTGGCGGAAGCGCAGGGTGATGTCGTCCGGGAACCAGTCGCCATCCAACAGCGGAATCACGTTATCGTCATCGGCAGGGAAGCTGGGCTGTGGCACCTGTGCCAGATAGTCCGCCAGAGTTTCGCCTTGGTTGGCCAGGATCAGCCCCGGCTTGTCGAGACTATAGCGGCCGAACATGCAGCCCACTGCATAAGACACCAGCTCGCGCATGGTGTCGGCCAACAGCATCGCCTCCAGCTCCTCCTCGCTCTTCTCACCGCCGTAGCGGTAGTGCGGATTGCAAGTGAGCGTAATCTCGTTGAGAGGAACTTCAGGAGTGAGCTCACCCTGCAGGCCGTAAGCGTCGATAAAGATGCGGTTGTTTTCTTCTTCCAGGCGCTGCATTTCCTGCGTCATCTCGCGCCAGTGGGAGCGGAGCTTGTGGTAGCTGGTCTTGAGAGTGGGCTGTCGATGGTCGGGGCGCACTAGCGGGAAGCTGGTGAAGTCCCAGGACATCTCTGTAGAGTCCCAATCGCCTTTTGCCAGTCCAACTAGAGGCTCTGCCAAATATCTGACATCCGGCAAGTTTATGGGAATTGCGTTTATTCCGATTGAGCTGTAGTCGAGCGTAGGACAAAGGATATTCAGAAACTCCTGAGCAACGTTACTATTCAACATAGACAAGAGCCCATTCTTGTCAGCTGAGATTGGAAATATGCACGATCCTTTAGTATCAAAAAGGAAGCCCGGAGGATTGTATCTCGCCGAAAATAGGCCAGAACTTAAAGATGAGTAAGTTATATTTTCAAGAAAATAGTATTCTTGATTTTTTAGACGACCGCCCGGCCTGAGTTTGTTGATCTCTTCAACAAACTCCTTAAGCTCTTCCCCGTTATTTTTCCAGTTGACCACATACTCATTGTTGCCAAACCAACGACGAAACTCGCCTCCTTTGTTATAGGCGTACCATTTCTCTGGCCTGAGCTCCGACTCGGTGGCGCTTTTGCAATCCACGCAAAGCTGCCCAAGGCTAACCTCATGCCAGAAGCGTAAGAACCGACCATTATCAGAGGTAGCCATGCCTTGTTTGGCATCAGCAACATCTCTTAGTTTTTCCAAGCCAAAATTTGAGAACACTGCATCGCTAGCCCAATAGGCGATTGGATACATTGGAATCTTCTTAAAATCTTCAGTCGAAGCCCGAAAAAAGTACTTCTCCATGCCCTGCTCGCGGCCGCTGTTTTGGTGATCACTCATTCTTTATCTCCCGCCGGCAATACCTTGCGGCCAAAATCAATTTCAAATCCATCCGGCACCGGTTTGAACGGTTTAGCCGGGGAGCGATAGCTGCTCTGGAACTGGCGCAGCGCTTGCACGTCGATCTCACCGATTACGCAATAATCGGTCACACCGCCCTTGACCCGCAGCACATCACGCTCCCAACTGTCTTTGGCTGGTGCGCGGATGCGGCTGTCGCCGTATTGGCGGTCATTGCACTGGATGATGTAGGCGTGCATATCCAACGCGGCAGACTCCACCAGGGCGTTGAAGGTTTCGGTGTCCTGGTTCCACTCGGGTACAAACAGCGCGTCCACCTTGCCGCGAAGGGCGGCGCGATGGCTGATGTTGGTCAGCTCACTGCAGATCAGCAGGGCAAAACGCAAGTCACCATGCTGCAGAATGGGCGGTGTTCGCCACGGCTTGTCAGGTTTCAACTCCAAGCCAGCCAGACGCTGCAGCTCCCGTTCCTCATGCAGGGCTGGGCGCTGTTTGTCCTGCCGATAGATCATCAACGAAGGGAAGCCCAATCCATCGTGCGACAGCGCAGCCCAAACCTGGTTGCGCACGCGCCCTTTACTGGCGTGCAGGTATTCAATGCCAGTGATCAACGAAATGCCGCGCCCCTGAAGCTTTCGGGCAATACGGATGAACCAGTGCGCGGGCAAGGCCAGCTCGGGCAGAACCAAGTAGCGGCTTTCCCTTGGCTGTGCAATTACACCATCCAGCAAGCGACACAAGCGCGCGTAACGCTCGGCATCAGGATCAGGCATGCGCATGACCGAAGCCGTCCAGCTCACCATCTGCGTTTTCCAACTGGAGACGGCGATGGCGTACTTGCTCTGCCGCTGGACATCCGGGATCTGTAGCACGCCGTGCTTGTCGAAAGCGGGCGCTGCATCACCAAGCTCGAAGCCGCGTACAGCAAGGACGACAGCTTGCATGGCCCCATGCGCAGCAGCATCGTAGGCCGCCTTGTTCAGGATAAACAGCTCCGGCAAGTTGTAAGGCCGGGTAGCAAACAGCAGCCCGTGCGGCAAACCTTTGAAGCGGATCCACTTGGCAAGCACTTGACTGCCTTCCAGCACAGTGTCTGGCAGCAAATCGGTCGATTGGTTGCAGGATGTAGCGGTCTTCCTTGCCGGGATTCCGCGCTGGGCCACCATTTCCTCGGGCAGACCAAGAAAGCGGAACGGCATATGCGCCAGATCGAATGAGAACAGGCGGGCCTGTTGGGCTTGAAAGCCTTTGGGTGACAAATACCAGCTCAGCAGTGCATCAACACCCAGAGCCGGCAGGTAGTCCGCCATGTGCGCTAGCCAAGCCGCCTTGCCGTCTTTCGACAGCCGGGGCGGAAAAGCTGCGCTGATGCTCTCGCGCACTGTGGTGAAAAGCTGCTTTTGCCAACGACCCAGCATTTCGCTGTGGCTTGGTTTGTCTTCTGTAGGGCAAGCCTTGATGCTGAGTTCGCAACCTTGTGCCACTTGCGTACAGAGTTGCTCCAGCCCACACAAAATCTGGCGCAAGGCGGCAAAGTCTTCGCATGCCGTAGCGAGGCGAATAACCCGAGGCAGGTAGAGCGACAGATCAAAAAACTGTGGCAGCACCAGCACGTGCTGAACAAAGGCACGGAAGAAAGTCTGCCGATGCTCGCGCCACGCGTCTGGCTGCAGGTCACGTTCATAGGCTTCAAAGTCGCGCAGCTTGATGGCAAAACCCGCGCGGCGCATGGTCAGGGCATCCGCCTTGCGCAGGTTGTCGGCGGCCTCACCGTCGCTTTGCGTGGCAGCCAAAAGATCGGTGCCCACATGGCTGGCAGCGCGCGGCAAACGAGGCATAGCGCGCCATTCGCTGGCCCGCTCGTGGATCTGGTGAGCAATAGCATCCACCAGGGTTTTGCCCGGCTCGCCTGCCAACATGAACACCTTGTTCTTGGCGTTGGCAAAGCGGATCTGGCTGTCGCTCAAATAGACGGGCTGAAAACCGATCTGCTTGTACTCCTCACCTAGCACCCACGCCAGCATGCCGCTGGAGCGGGCGAACAACCACTCCCACAGCTCAGCCGTGGAACGGAAGCTGGCACGGTTCTCCATGACCAGGAGGATGTCGTCTACATAGCGGCCGTAGTACAGCGGCGCAATCTGCTGCTCGACGACGCGATCCAGCTCAATAAGCGCAAGGTTCGCCACCACGGCTGAAGCTGGCAGACCTACGGGCAGGCCCTTCTTCAGCGGCGTGGCTGCCGCCCATGCCTGCAGCGCCTGAATGAAGAGGCGATGCAGCTTAGATTGAGCGGGCGACAGTTCCAGCCCCAGCACATCCGTAACGAAGGCTGGATTGAGCATGAAACCAGGATTCAACTCGTGATAAAAAGAGCTGACATCCGCAGTGAGCGCTACGATCTTCTTGTCTGCGTCCAACGCAGTACGCATGGCCTCGATACCCTGGTCACGCCAGTCGCGGAAAGGCTTCAGGTACGGCTGAAAAGAGCCCAGCGAGAGCGCGTTGATGCCTTTCTTGTCTTGCGTGCGCCGCAATCTGTTGCCATAGGCACAGTCGGTCAACTTGTCATCGAACAGATGGCCAACCTCCAGCATCCAGAGGGTGGACAGCACATGAAAATCCAGGCTGCACTGGGCCATCACTCGAAATTCAGCGTTGGGCTTTTGGGGATGCTCGCCTTCAGCCAGCAGGCCACAGGCGTGAGCCCACTCCTCGGCCGGAGATGAAAAGATCAGGCCATTGCCATTCTGCTTGCGATATTCATCCCAGCAAGACATGTCCACCGACTTGGTGGCCAGAGTCCAGCCGCCGATAAACTCGGGTTGCGTGACCCAGGACTCATCATCGCTAAGCAGCTTCGCGAGCAAAGCGGTCAGGTTGGCATGGAGTGCATCCTCGTAGTGCGCAATCGCGTCCAGCGATGCATGAGACGAGTAGTACAGATCCACCTTGGCTTTGCGGTAAGCCAGACCTAGGGCTTGGAGGGAAGTCATGCGCCTCTCCGGTTTGATGTCACACTCCGTGCTGAATTCTGACGCCTCATCATTTCAATGATGTTCCCCACCCGGCGCAATAGGTCGTCATAAGTCATGATGTCGAGCATGTTGGCGTATTTACGCCGGATGATTTCAAAGTCAAAACGCTGCTGCCCCACAAAATCGTTATCACGCCCGAGCAGGATCATTGCCTTGGGATTGGTGATCTTGAGCTCAACCCAAGCTGGCAACTCACTTTTCCGCTTGTTGTAGATTTCCTGCTCACCCGCGTGGCCCCATTTACTCAGGTGGAATAGGTATTTTTCCGCCTGCATGACAGATCCGGCCAATTCTTTCTTCGGCGTGTGGCTGTCGCGGTATGTGCTGCGGGACACCATTGCATTCGGAAAGGGCTTTTTGACTTCGATGATGTCGATGTTGCCATTCGCATCGACCAGCATCAGGTCGATGTAACGGTCGGTGGTTTTGGAAGCATTGGTGTAGAAGTCCTTGATATGGACATTCTCAAGTACCGCAACATACTTGGGGAAAACAAACAACAGCAAGCCCAATATCTTGGCCTGCCAGTCCTTCTCAGAGTACGCATCCACCTGCTTCAGCATGGACTCCAATTCTGCATGAACATACTCAAACTTCTGCAGCTCAAAGTTGGAAACAATGCTTTCACGGGACGCGGCAGGGAGCTTCTTCTTGCGCTTCAGGTACTGATTCAGCTGGCCTTCGGCATCCGAGATCGTTCCAAAATAGTCTTTGAGAACCCGCACAATACGGGCTCGGGCGTAATGGGTGAGCTCGGTGCTGGTCGGAAAGGTTTTTAGAAGCTGCTCAAAGTCCGCCAACGGGATGGCGCTTTCGTTGTCACCGCCAACGACGATAGGTTCATCAATCAATTCATCGATTCTTCGGAACACCGAAATATCGCGCTGCGCAATGAATGTGCTCGGTACCAGCGTCATCCCACTGTCGAGCAGAAGGTCGTGCTTAAGGCCAAGCACGTCACTATTGATCTTGTAGTAGCCGTCCTCCAATAGGCCGAGCAAAAAGATGCGTTCGCTGTCGTCCCCCTCTTCAGAGGATGCAGACGGGGTCAGCAGATCTGCGCCAGTGAAGGTGAACGTGCGACGCAAAGTCACTTCGCCGTCTTGCCGAAGCTTCTCATCGAGCCAACGCGCATCGTTGAAGCGATCAGGCTGATACATCAGTAGCAGTTGGTTCTCTTCGGCGACAATATTGATCACTAATCAACCTCACGCGCGGCCTTTGGCCCGCCCTGAACAAGAATGGCCTTGAGCAGCTGGATCTTTCTGGCGCCGTTCTCGCTAATGACGATGTTGATGCACTGCGAGAAATCGATGGTCAGATCGATGAAGGCCGTAAAGTTCTTGTGTTGCAGGCTGGTGATCAAGCTCACTTGCCCACCTTGCGTGCCGCCTGAATGATCTCCAACGCCCGAGGCCCTTGCTGGTCGGCACCTCGGAAGTCCGAGAGACGCACATATCCGCCGCGGAAGTCAGGTTTGTGAGCATTCTCAACGGTGAAAGTGCAGATGGGCACGGTCGCGCCGTCAAAGCCGGAGTATTCAAGCTGGATGAGTGAAGTGATCGTTTTCCGGTCGATCAGAATGGTGCGCAGTTTTTCGTAGCTGGAAATAAACATCCAGACAAACGGGGTCATGAAGCCAAGCTGGCCTTTGGGGAGAGAGAGCTCCAGATTGCGTACAACAAATGCTGAAAACAGGTCTGTCTTTACGGGCTCGTAGTTTTCTTTCAGCCATGCACCAAGCCTTGGATTCATGCCCTTGCCGCCCATATAGGGCGGGTTGGCCACCACCACGGCATAGCGTGGGCTAAGAGCCTCAGCCATACGTAGAACACTCAGCACTTTTTTGTGCGTCTCGGCCAGGAACAGGTTGCTGCTCATGTCCTTGCTCTCCAGCGTGGTCAGCACATCGGCCACGTTGGCGACCTTGGGCACAATTAGCGAGCCGAAGTTGTCGACTTCGCTGAATTGCTGCAACGTTTCGCGCAGGCCGTAGGTGAACAAGTCACGGCCAACAAAACCGATGTACTCGTCCAGCTCTTCACTGCTGAAGATCACTTTCTCCAGCACGGTGATGTTCGGCTCGACGCCTTTATTGAAGAAGCGCCGCTGGCGAGCTCGGGCTTTCATGGTGAGCGCAAAGGCAGCCAGTTCTCCTGCACGCTCGTCCAGCTCGATGCCGAAAAGGTTGTGGGTGAGGATCTTTTCCGGGATCTCAGCCGGGTCATAGCCCTCCTCTTCGTACATCGCATACAGCAGGTCGAAGGCGTAGGTGAGCATGTGACCGGAGCCGCACGCCGGATCGCAGACTTTTATGTCCTCTGGGCCGGTGATTTTGAGGAAATCACTCTCAGGCTTCTCTGGCGGGATGAAGTACTCCATTTGCTCTGCCAGCCGTGAGTTGGGCCGGTTGAGCAGCCAGAGTCGGCCCAGCGAGTTGTCCACCAGATAGCGCACAATCCAGTGCGGGGTGAACAGCTGAGTGGCAGCCGGGATGTTCTCTGGAGTGATCTTCTGATTCTTCTTCAACCCCTCGAACACCGCGTCCTTCTTCTCGGAGATGTAGAACTGGTACAGCCAGCCGATCACCTCAACATCTTTGCAGGCGTCAGGCGTCATGGCTTCCCGCGTGTAGGCCAGGATAGAGTTGCCCGAAAGCAAATCGTCGGGCATCAGCAGCTCGGTGTAGTCATCGATGCGCTCGAACAGGAAGGGCATCGACTGGTGCCAAGCGTTGCACGCAGCAACTACCAACAGGCGGTAGGCTTCGCCTTGCGAGTCGTTGCTTGGTGCGCGGCCCGCTAGCAGATCCAGGACCTTCTGACGATTCTGACTCGGCACCATCTCCTCGTCAATATGCCCCATCTTGGCTTCAGCCAGGATCTCAGGCTGGAACTGCCCCTCAGCTGGAGACACCACACCGATGCGGGTGTAGCGGTTTACGTCCATGAAGCGCAAGGCACAGAAGCGGTTAAACCAGGTGTAGGCAACACGCTCTTCCACATGCTCGCGACCGGAGCTACTTATCAGTTTTTCCAGCTCAGCCACTACCTGGGCTCGCTCGCGGCGTGCAGCACTTTGCGGTGCCAGTACCACGTCCAACTTACCACTCACCTGATCAAGCAAGATGCGACGCGCGAATTGGGCAAATTTCTTGAGTTTGCTGGTATCCATCTATCCCCCACTCAGCCATTCAACCGAACGGCCCTAGACTTGGCCTCGCACCTGACGGGCCAGTTGTATTTATTCCGTGTCAGATCTGCACTCGGTTGCCGGCTTGGATTTCTTTCAGCCAGGCTTCACGTTGCTTCTGCAGGTATTCGTCCAGCTCGGCTTCACTGGTCAACCAGGGCTTTGCGTAGCCGACTTTGATGTGACGAGACTGCACAATTCGCGGCTCCGCCACTTTCAGCATCGGCTGTTCAGGCGTATCAGCACTGAGCGTTTCAGTGTTCTCGGGCTGCGTAGATGACGAGGGTTGCTCAGCAGGAGCCGGTTTTGGACGCGCAAACTGATCCAGCTTGAGCAACAACTGAGGGTATTGTTCGTCCTCGAATCGATTACGCTGGTCACGAATAACCGCAATGAGCTTCTGCCCTTTCAGCTGCTGCTTAGCCTGCGCAAAGGGTGCTGAGAGCTGCTGTTTCTGCGCCGCGTCGAGAGCTCCGTACCCCTCAGCCCCCTGCAGGCGCTGCTCCAGCTCATCGAGCAACTGCTCACTGGCCCTTTGCTCACTGGCCAGTTGGTTGGCAATGGCAAGCTGAAGCGCCTCCAACTGCTGCCGAGCTTGTTGAAGACGATTGCCTTGCCAGGGCTTTGCATCTGCGAGCACGGCTCGAATGGCGTCAACTTCCGCCGAGCCGACATAGGCAAAATTCTCTTGCTGCTCTTGCACCAGCAGACGAGCCTGATCGTAGATCTCTTTCTGCGGGCTTTTCATAAAGCGCTGCACAGGGTCGATGATCTGCTCTTTGGCCTCTAGCAGCGCATCCTCTGCGCGGGACAGATCCGTCAGGAACCAAGCTGGATTTTTGGCAGCTATTTCCTTGAGAGTCGCCAGCACACCGTCCAAGGCACTGAGGAAGGGATACTGCACCTTCTGACCGTGCAACTCAGCCAGATCGATCTCCAGCTCCTTGATGGCATCTATGGTTTCACGCGCCAGAGCGCGGGCTTCATTGCTGCTGGCCGGCTCGCCGATGAAATCCGCAAAGAAATCCTTTAATGCACGTACCTGGGACGCGCTGAACTCGATCTGCGGCTCCAACACCAGGGTAGCGTGGGCATTGGTATTGCGCAGGCTGCGCTCCAGCAGATCCCCTTCCAGGGGATTGCTGTCCTGACGCACCTCTACCTTGCCTCGCGCGCAAAGCAGGGCGAGGTTGCAGAGAATTGCAGCGTAGTACCAACCGTAGCTCTTGCGTTCGAAGCGCTCGAGCAAGCTCTTGACCGTGGTGCGAACGCCACTGCGAGCATTGGTCTGGATAAAAGCCAACAGCTCCTGCTCGGGCTCACTCAGGCTGGTAGCATCATTGCCAAGCAGTCCATCCTGCCCCTGGCGTAGGTACTTGCCAATATCAGCCTCGCTGAACGGCACATCCCGCAACATGCGCAGGTTCGGATAGGTGGTCTCGATGAGCTGGTAGAAACCTTTCAGAATTCGTGTCTGACCATCGGTACTGGGGGCTTCTATATCGGCCGCATTGATGATCAGCTGGGCACCTGCCAACAGGTGCTTGGCACGCTCCTGGATATCCGCAAGGCGCTCGGTGTTCTGGAAGCTCTTGGAGTCTAGGATTCGTTTGACAGCCTCCTGTTGAGTGCTGCTGTTCTGACGAATGTACGTCTCCGTGCGCTTGTACATGGTCAGATCTTGCATGAAGCGCGCATCTGCAGGCAGCACGACACGCAGCTCATCACGCCCCATGCTTTGCATGCGCTGCACGGTGAGATTGTCGAAGTTGTCGCTGAGCGGTGTTACGACATGGATGGTGAGCTCATGCTCCCGACTGAGCACCCGATCATCCATCTTGCGGGTATAGGAGTAGTCCTGGCCGTTCTCGTAGCGGATCTTGCGCTGCTTGATTGCCCCATCAAACAGCAAAACCTCCAACTCCTTGAGGATATCCGCAGACTCCACCTCGGTGTTTTTGATCTCCTCCTCAATGTCCTTCTCTTCGTCAGTGAGGTACTCGTAGAGGTCGCCGTTACGCTGAATGTAGGTCTGCTGCTCAAGCAGGTTAAGGGCAGCTTCCAGCTTCTTGCGTTGGGCAGGCACGTCCTCGCCGAAACGCTCCAGCATCAGCACACTGAGGTTGCGCAGGGTGGCCTTGAACTCCTTGACGTACTTGACCAGGAACAGAGCCTTCAATACACGGATGGCATATTCGTCCCCCAAGTGACGCTCGGCGTTGTTGATCGCGCTCTGGATTGCGCTTTTCAGCGCGCCACGAATGCCTTCAAACATTCGGTCGAAGGTGGCGAGCTGGCCAACTGGTTCGTTCTCAATGGCGATGGCCACCTCTCGGAACACGCCGAGCATGGAGCGCTCACCTACCGAATTGGCCTTACCTTCAAAGCCATTGTGCAAAGAAATGCCACGGATGGCCGACTGGAACAGCGGGAACTGATACGGCACAAACGGATAGCAGTAGGTGAAATGCTCCAGATCTCGGAAGTTCTGGTAATGCTGGCCGCCATCGGCGAACTCGAACAGGGTCTTGAAGTTATTGAACTGCTGGTCGTAAACAGTTTTCAGCAGATCTGCACCGCTATCATTCTTGGTCAGCAGACGCTTCTGGATCACCTCAGCCACGTCAGCGCTGGTGAGCTTGAGACGGTTAGCAAAGCGAGCCTGGATCTTGGTGAAGTCATTACTCTGCTGCTTGCTCATGTCCCCGAGCACGGAGTTCATATCCTCTTGGGCGGTAACGATGATCCAAGCCCTCCCCTGGCACTTAGTCGCCAGGCTTTCGGCGACAGTCTGCAGGTTGGTCATCAGCTTGGTGTTTTCGGCGATGTATTGGCCTACCTCATCGACGAAGAAATTCAGACGGAAATTGGCTGGCTGCTTGTCTAGCCAGGCTTTGACCTGATTGCCGAAGTCCTCGATGGAGACGCTGTACTGGGTGCGGTACTTGTCGAGGATTCCCTTGGCCAGAGTCGGATCTTCACCGGTGATCTGCGCATAGGCCTTGGCAATGTTGCCAGACTCCAGCAGAGCCTGCTCACGACCACGCTCCCAGGGCTTTTTGGCGATGGATTGGTAGGCCTCCTTGAAAGCATCGAACTGCTCGCGGCTGTCGAGATCACGTTCGAACTGGGCAATGTAGCCCTGCTTGCCGAAGTAACCGCACATCTCGTTGAAGACCTTGACGAAGACCGACAGCAAGGCGTCGATCTGCGTCTTGCTGATGATGTCGGCCTTCTGGTCGATGTTGAACAGGATGCTCTTCGAGGGGATGGCGACAGCCTGCTTGAGCTTGCTGCGCAGCAGTGCATCGTCTTCGTGGATCTTGGGCAGGAAGATATCCAGGGCAGAGGAGCCATCGATGCGGCGGTTTTCCAACAGAAGCGCCAGCATCTTCAACAAGTGAGATTTACCCGACCCGAAGAAGCCTGACACCCACACGCCATTGGCGCCGTGATAGTCGGTGTAAGCGTCAAGAAAGTGTTCCAGGCGCTTGGCGACCTCGTCGGTCAGCACATACTCGCTCAGCTCGTTATACAGGCTGGCTTCATCATCAGCCTTGATCACCCCTTCAATAGGACGACTGACGGGGTTCAGGAAAATGCCGTTGAGTTCCATCTACTGCTTCCTCAGGCCTGTGTCTCGAAAATGTTGAATGCGCGGTAGTACTTATCGTCATGCAGCAAGCCAAACAGCTCCAGCGAAGCCCCCTGCTCCAGCGAGTATCGGTACTCGCCAGGGAAAAACATAACCGTAGGCTTGGACTTGGCAGTGCTTTGCAGGTTGTTCAGCACGTTGTGTGAACGGATGTAGGGGAACACCTCACCGATGCCGGAGAGGAATAAAACGTCGTACTCAGCAGCCGCTAGTCGCTCACCGATAGCGGGGATCAGATACTCCTCGATGCCCAAGACGTTCTGCAGAGTCTCCAACAGCTGCTCTTTCTCTACCTCAGGCTCAATGGCGAGTAGGTCATCCCAGAGGCAGCCCTGCTCACTACTGCCCTCTCGGGCCTTGAGCAGCTCAATGGACAAGTCATACAGGTTGACTTCCAGAACCTGGATGCCTCTTCCCTGAAGACAGGGAATACTCATGCTCGCCAACCGAGTTACCAACTGCCGGCGCACACGCTCCATCTCCACAGCCTCAGCAGCCTTGAACTCGCAGATGTAAAAGGGCAGATCGTTGTTCAACCCCCTCATTTCAAGGAAACGCTGACCACTGATTACGCCTAGCAAATGATCGAAGCGAACGGCCATTGGCTGCTCGCTGATTTTCCGGTTCATTGAAGCCAACGCGTAATCTCCTGATCAGTTACGGGGTAGATAAGCAACTCTTCCTTACCCCTTTTGGCCAGCAGCTGGGCCAACGCCGGCGACAATAGGGCCGGCTGAATTTGTAGCGAATCACCAATCAGATCCGCCTCTCGCATCATTCGAAATAGATTTTGTTTTAGCTTTTTCTGTGTCGACTCAGCAATCTGATCTAATTCACCGTGCCACAGAGCTTTCCTGCTCCAAAAGGCGTCAAAGTCGATAGGGGACAGCACCATCCGTCTCAGAAGCAAGTGCTCACGAAGCACCTCCGTCGCAAATTCGCTAATAAAAGCGTAGCGTCGAGAGCACGCAGCCCAGAGAAGGTACCCCTGATCTTTCCTATTCCCCTCAACCAAGGCCTCAAGCTCACCTACATCCAGGTGCTCCAATCGGGCGACAATCTCTTTACTAATGCGCGTGGCAGCTGCTGCAGTGCGTACCTGCAATAGATTCATCTGACGAACCTGATCACGAGCCTCTTGCCAGTCACGCTTCATGAGGAAAAGCTCAGCCACAGGCGGTGACTCCTGAATGAAGAGCCCACCTGTGGTGAATGACAAGCGGTATGGATCAGCCATGCGTCGACTCCGAGGCGACATCATCACTGGCACCGCCAGCTTTAACCCACGCGTCCACCTCAGCCTTCTGGAACTTCCAGAGCCGCCCGACCTTGTGCGCGGGCATGTGCCGCTTTGCGATCCATGCATAGACAGTGTCCTTACTCACGCCCAAGTGTTCGCCGATTTCCTCTACGCTCAGCCATCTATCGGTCATGCGCTAACCTGTTAATTCGAAATCAAAGCCGACTTTATCAGGTTAAAGCGGATTTGGCAGGATAGAGGCAAAAGAGGATTGATACCTTGACTTAGCCCATGGTGCACACTCATGTACTGGCCAACCAAGCACATTCAGGGCGCCAACTAGCGTATGCAACTGGTACGGTAAGCTCTCGCGCCTGCAGGCTTGATCCGCAAGTGTTGCTGCTTGTCCTTGACCAGGTAGGTCATCAGATGTAGTGGTCAACTGATTCCGGACAGTGTTTTAAGTTTTTCTTCTGCCACTACCGGTGCGATCCCACCATTGAAGGCATGGGGCCGCTCCTGATTGTAATATCCCATCAGGTAGTTACTGATATCCTTCCGGGCAGCGGCCAGGCTGTGATAACTCATCGGCGGTATCCATTCCGTTTTCAGGCTACGGAACAGACGCTCCATGGGCGCGTTGTCCCAGCAGTTGCCACGACGGCTCATGCTCTGCAGCAGGCGGTAACGCCAGAGCCTTTGCCGGAACTTGCGACTCGCATACTGCGACCCTTGATCAGAGTGGAACATGACCCCTTGAGGGCGCCCACGCTGTTCCCAGGCATGATCCAGAGCCTGAACAACCAGATCTGCATCGGCGGTATCAGACATAGCCCAACCGACCACCCGACGAGCATACAGATCCATTACTACCGCCAGATAGCTCCAGCGCTGCCCCGTCCAGATGTAAGTGATATCACCACACCAAACCTGATCAGGCTGTGCCACGTCAAACTCCCGATCCAGTCGGTTAGGGATATCCAGCCGCTCCACTGTTGCTCGTTTGTACGCGTGAGGCCCCTGCTGCTTGCAGACCAAGCCCAGCTCGCCCATCAGCCGGCGCACCTTGAAACGACCGATGTCGACGCCCTGATCGTTCAGTAAGCCCTGTATGGTACGGCTACCTGCGGAGCTGCGGCTTTTGTTGAACAGCTCGTTAACCTGGGCTCTCAGGGCTACCCGTTCAGCATCGACACGCTGTACCCTCTGGCGGTGTTCGTAATAACAGGAACGATTGATATCAAAGACTGCACACATCATGTCAATCGGGGCTTGCTCTCTCAACTGGTCAATCAGCGTGGCTTTTTTACCCTAAGCCAGATACCATGCACCTTAGAACCGATTTACGCCTAGCAAAACAGACTCGCCTCGCTGTACCAGATTGCACTCCGAAGGCAGGGGTCACAGGTTCAAATCCTGTCGGGGCGCCATATTCTCTTCAGTACGCTCCAACTCGAAATAAAGAGTCAGATCCTCGACGCGATACGCTCCGCCCTCTGTGGCATCTGTGGCCGCCTTCCAGGTAGCGGGTCAGCCTGAGCCAGTTGTTGGACAGGTAGCTGATAGCCTTACCCAGAGTGCTCTGCGGTGTGATGTGCGCTGTGTCTTGTCCAGCCAGCTGTTCAGTTGCTGCACCGCGCACTGGATACCCTCCGGCATCGGGAATCGCCATCATTATTCACCATCTCGGCTATAACCTGCTCAGTCAGTCGTCAATCTCTCGACATGGCACCACCTGCCAGAAGCACGTCACACGAGGAAGCCGCGAGCACGCGGCGCGCGACACTGCCCAGAATCAATCGGGATACTGCGTTCTTTCCCTGAATGCCGAGCGCGATGAGGTCTGCTCTTCCGCTCCTCGCGACTCGAACCAGCGCTGTGGCAGGATCACCGCGAACGACCCGAATTTTTCCTGCCACTGCCAGGTCTGCGCGGACGGAACGCAATTCTGCGTAGGCAGTCTGTGCTTTGGCTTCACGATACCGGTCGAGCTCGGCCTGAGAGGTTCCCACTTTCAGCATGGCCTGCTCGAACGTATGCGGGATTTCGAAAGCGTGTATAAGCTCAAGTCTCGCCGGCGGGGCTATTTGCGCCGCGGTCTGTGCTGCCGCAAACGACATCGGCGAGAAGTCAACGGCCGCGATCACACGCCGGTACGGCTCGTCAGTTGCGCGTTTGACGACCAAGACCGGACATAAGCCGACGCGCACAACCCGGTCAGCGGTCGAGCCGAATATTCTTTCGCGCAGATTCTGAGGCCTTCCTGGCCCGATAACCAGCAGGTCGGCAGCGTGATCGCGTATCAGGCGCTCGATAAGCTGGTCGGCCTTGCCGCATTCCACCTCGACTTCTACCTGAACCGCCGCGCGCTCGGCCAGCTGCCTGAGTGAAGCGATAGCCTCTGCTTCCAGCATGCTTGCGATGGCTTTCTCGTTGGCTGGAGTCGGAAGTCCGGGATCGGACTCCGGAAGGCTCTCGATCGCATGGGCCAGTACGAGCTTGGCCCCGTGGGCGGCGGCAAGCCGGATCGCGCGGCGCGCTACCTGCTGCTCACCATGCTCAAGGGCGATCGCTGCAATGATGGTTTTGATCGTCACGCCGAATCTCCTGACATGCTGGGAAGGAGCCAGGCGCTGTGCGCTCCTCCCGCTGATACTGGGCTGGATAACATAAAACCGCGGCCAGCTCACCCAGCCGACGCGCCGGACAGCACGCAGAAGCCCTGCAGGGCAGCTGAAACGGCAGAACTCGAAAGACGCATCGCACCATCCTTGAATGATGGCGGATCGGCTTGATGGTAGAGGGTATGTGAAGGCGCGACAAGCAGTGGGACTGCATGCCGGGTATGATCCCTGTATCCATCTATTTGAACAGGAGATCGAGATGAGCACTGATCGTTATCAGAAGGGCATGGACAAGCTGAAGGAGCTGACGGTGGCCGATGCCAACAGCCCGACCGGGCACATGGAAGTGGGTGAGAGCTTCAGGGATATTGCGCCGGACCTGACCCGGCTGGTAGTGGAGTTCGCCTTTGGTGATATCTATGCCCGACCGGGGCTGGATAACAAGCAGAAGGTGCTGACCACCATTTCCGCACTGGTGGCCCAGGGTACGCCGCAGATCGGCATGCACGTGATTACCGGGCTGAATGTGGGGCTGACGGCGGATGAGATCGCTGGATGCATCATGCACCTGATTCCCTACGTGGGCTTTCCCCGGGCGCTGAATGCGCTGAAGGTGGCGCAGGAGGTGTTTGCCGAGCAGGGGGTGAGTATCACACCGCAGGATTGATGTCAGAGGCAGGCGTAACGCAGGGCGCGCTACACCCCGAAGGGTTGTGCCCTGAGTTGGCGAGCACCCGCTCGCCGACCAGTGACCGAAGCAAGCACGCCGCAGCGTCTCCGGGAATCACGACCTATTGCGAAGCTCCCTTCCCCGCTGGCCAGCCCCCGCCCGAATTTGCTATTCCCCCACCCTCTGACGTCTGCATGCCCTGCCCCTGGACGAGGGCAAGAAGGCCTTCTATCAGGCCCTGCGCAGCGGCGCGGTGGATGTGCTGGAACGCATGAGCATGGCCGACGGGTTGACCGGCCTGGCGAACCGGCGGCGGTTTGATGAGCGTGTGGCGCTGGCCTTTGCCTTGCACAGGCGTACCGGGCGTCCCTTGAGCGTGCTGATGCTGGACCTGGACCACTTCAAGCAGGTCAATGACCAGCTCGGCCACGCCATGGGCGACGAATACCTGCGCCGGGT
This sequence comes from Halopseudomonas sp. Lyrl_26, assembly GCF_051948695.1. NCBI lineage: Bacteria > Pseudomonadati > Pseudomonadota > Gammaproteobacteria > Pseudomonadales > Pseudomonadaceae > Halopseudomonas > Halopseudomonas sp. Lyrl_26. The sequence goes on along the minus strand of NZ_JAYJLH010000002.1, from coordinate 47,901 downwards.
GGCCAGCGAGCTCAAGGGCTACTGCCGCCGACCGACGGACCTGCTGGCCGAGGCAGATGCCCGGCTGTATCAGGCCAAACGCGGCGGGCGCAACCGGGTGTGCTCGGGCTGAGCAGGCCCGGGGCGCCCGGACAGGCTCTATTGATGTTTCCGACAGGGTAAACTGCGGCCCGGTTATTTCCTTACTGGCTCCCCCATCATGAATAGTTCATTTGTTACCGAAAACCTGGAGTATCTGCAGCCGCCCCCGCTGACCACCCTGAGCGGGCGTCGCGTGCTGTTCGTGATGGCCGACCGCGCCGAGTATGGTCCGCATCTGCAGCAGCGTTTCATCCCGCTGCTGACCGGGATAGGTCCTGTGGAGGCGGCGGTACAGCTCACAACGGCCCTGACAACAATGGCTGCGCGGGGCGAGCTTCCGGATCTGGTGGTGTCGCTGGGCTCAGCCGGCAGTCGGGTGCTGGAGCAGACCGGCATCTATCAGGCGATTTCGGTGGCCTATCGGGATATGGATGCCTCGGCGCTGGGTTTCGAGCGGGGCGTCACGCCGTTTCTCGGTCTGCCGGCGGTGTTGCCCCTGCCCCTGCGCATTCCCGGCATTGCGGAGGCGACGCTCTCCACCGGGGCCAATATCGTCTCCGGCGCAGCCTATGACAGCGTCGCCGCGCAGATGGTGGATATGGAAACCTACGCCTGCCTGCGCGCCTGCATGCGCTTCGACCTGCCGCTGATCGCCCTGCGGGGGATTTCCGATGGCCGGGCAGAGCTCAACCATGTGAATGACTGGACCGAGTACCTGCACATCATTGATGAAAAGCTGGCGGTGGCCGTGGATCAACTGGCGAAAGCGCTTTAACCTGAAAAGCGGGGGGACACAGCATCCATGATCAGTACCACGCACAATCTCCGATTGCAGGTCTGGCTCTACGTCCTGTTCATCAGCGGACTGCTGACCGGGCTGCTCGGATTCGTCGGCCATGTCTGGCCCGGCCTGGCAATTCCCGAAAGCCTCATGGTGACCATGCGCGGCTCGGTGGTACTGCTACTCGGCAGCCTGGTAATGCTGTCGCTGATGCTGCAATCACGACCGCTGCGCTATCTGTCCGGATCCCTGCTTTCCATCGTCGGCGGCTATTACGCGGTGCGTCAGCTGCTCGCGGTCGCCGGATTGATGGCACCGGCTGCGCAGTCCAGCGGCGAGATAGCGCCGATGGTCTGCTCCCTGCTGTGGGGGCTGGGCGGCCTGATCGGTACCGAGACCCGCCTGCGTCGGCTGTTCGCCCTGCTGATCAGTTGCATGGGCATGGCCATCGGCGGCTATGTACTGCTGATGTTCCTGTTCGCCGGCGGCGGGGAGAGCCCCCCGCTCATCATCGGCTTCACCCGGATCGGCGCCATATTCTGTGTGGTATTTGCTGCAGCACTGGCGCTCCTCTGCCGTCTGCCCTGGTCCCAGATCGAACGCATGGAGCTTTCCGCCGCCAGTGGCGGTGCTCTGGCCGTTTTCGGCACCTTCTTTCTGCTGGTGATGGCCAGCTGGGGCATTCATCAGGAGCGCCACAATTCGGCACGCGCGCTGGTGCAGCACTATGCCGGGATGCTCGAGTACGAACTGGCTTCCTCAGCCGGGCTGATCGGGCGACTGGCCGACCGCTGGGCTGCGCTGAATCTGGAAGTGCCCGCCGCCCTGCAGCGCACCGAACTCAAGCGCTACTTCACCGATATCACCGCCCTGAAATCCCTGCTGGTGCTGGGCCGCGACGGCCGGACCCTGCTCCATGAAAGCAGCAATACCGGCGAACAGCACTGGCTGGCGCGGCAGATGGCGAACCCGCCCATGGCGCAGTGGATCAACAGTATGCGGGCCCAGGGTCTGGCTGCCGCCTGGCACATCCCGGATAACAGCCGTCCGCTGCATGCGGTGCTGATGATAGTGCCGGAGGGCTCCACCGAGGCGCTGTTCTTCGCCACCTTTGACCTGGATCCCATGTGGCAGCCGGTGCCTCCGGCGTCCGACAACGAGTTCGATTTCACTCTGGTCTCCCGGCCCGACAGCCCCTCACTGAAACATGCCCAGAGGCTGGAGGTGTTCGAGCACGCCAGTGTCACCCTGCCGGGTGGGCCGACCCTGACCGTTACCGCCTCCGCCGGCCCGGCCAGCATGCGGGCGCTGCCGGGCATGCTGATTCCCTCGATCCTGGTTCTGGGTCTGCTGGTCAGCTATCTACTGACCATCGGCCGCATCGTGGCGGTCAAGCAGCGCCAGAGCACCAGAGCCCTGCATACCGAGGAGCAGCGCTTCCGCTCGCTGTTCGACCAGTCACCCGACGCGGTCTTCGAGTTCACCCGTGAAGGGCGCTATGTCGCGCTCAATGACCGGGCCAAATTCATCACCGGCATCAATGACCAGGACCTGGGTGAACTCCACTACCAGAGCGTGGTCACCGGCAGAGCCATGAGCCGCCGGGACTTCGAAACCTTCGATGCCGCCTTCCAGCGGACCATCGAGGGCAGTGCGCAGACCTTCAGCGTGAAGTTCCTGAACATTTCCGGTCAATGGCGTGACTACGAATGTTCCTTCATGCCGGTGCTGGTCAACAACGCCGTGGTCGGGCTGTACGCGGTGGTCAAGGATATTACCGAACGCCTGCAGGCCCAGGAGAACCAGCGACTGCTGACCCGCAGTCTGGAGTCCAGCGACAATGCCGTGCTGGTGGTGGATGTACGGGATCCGGCGATGCCGGTGGTGTTCGTCAATGCCGCCTTCGCCAGCATGACGGGGTGCAGCCGGGAGGAAGCGCGCGCCAGCACCCTGTCGATGATTACCGGCTCGATGGAGGAGCCCCGGGATGTCGAGCTGATCCGCACCACCATCGCCAACGGCGAAGCCGCGACCTTCACCGTGCGCAACCTGCGACGCAACGGCATGACCTTCTGGAACCAGCTGTCCCTGGCGCCGATCAAGGACGAGGACGGCGGCATTACCCACTACACCGTCATCATGAAGGACGTGTCGGAGAAGAAGGAGCACGAACGCCAGCTGGCCTACCAGGCCACCCACGACGCGCTCACCGGCCTGGCCAACCGCGCCCTGCTGGAGGACCGCCTGGAACACGATATCCAGCTGGCCCAGCGCAGCGGCAAGCAGCTGGCAGTCATGTTCATCGACCTGGATAGTTTCAAGCCCATCAACGATACCCTCGGGCACCGTATCGGTGATCAGATTCTTATCAACGTGGCCCGCCGCCTCAGCTGCGCGATCCGCCCCACCGATACCCTGGCGCGTTTCGGCGGCGATGAATTCGTCCTGTTGCTGCCCAACCTGGAAACCGAACGGGAGGCCGAGCTGGTCGCTGATCGCATTCTCCACGAGGTCGGCCAGGCGCACAGGGTCGGCAGCCACGAGTTGCACGTCACCGCCAGTATCGGCATCAGCTTCCTGCCCGAGGATCTGGATGCGCCGACGAGAATGCTGCAGCAGGCGGATATGGCGATGTACAAGGCCAAGCAGCAGGGTCGCAATGCCTATGTGATCTTTTCCGGCGATCTGGACGAGAAGCTGTCCTCCGGGGTAACCCTGCGCAACGAGCTGCAGGAGGCGCTGCGCGATGACCAGCTGTTCCTCAATTATCAGCCCAAGGTGGACCAGTACGGCAGGTTCTGCGGGCTGGAGGCCCTGGTACGCTGGCGCCACCCGATCAAGGGACTCATCTCGCCGGCCAGGTTCATTCCCATCGCCGAGGAAACCGGGCAGATCATGCACCTGGGTCACTGGGTCATCACCCAGGCCTGCCGGGATGCCAGACAGCTGCTGGACCTGGGGCTGCTCAACCATCGGGTAGCTGTCAACCTGTCGCCCCTGCAGTTCCACCGTCCGGGATTCCTCGCCTCCCTGCAGGATATCCTCTATCGCACTTCCCTGCCCGCCAGCTGTCTGGAGCTCGAGCTCACCGAGAGCATCCTCATGCGCAACAGCGATGCCGCCATCGAGACCCTGAACACCCTCAAGCGGATGGGCATCACCACCAGCATCGACGACTTCGGTACCGGCTATTCCAGCTTCAGCTATCTCAAGGATCTGCCGGTGGAGAGCGTCAAGATCGACCGCAACTTCGTCGACAATGTCATCTCCAACCGCAAGGACGCCGCCGTCTGCCGCGGCATCATCGCCACCGCCAGCGAGCTGGGCATGACGGTGGTGGCCGAGGGCGTGGAGAACCGCGAACAGTTCGAACTGCTCAGGGGCTACGGCTGCGATGTATTCCAGGGCTACTACTTCTCCCGCCCCATGGGCCTTGACGAGCTGATCGACTGGGTGCGTCAACATCAGGGCAGCGACGCAGTCTGAACCCGGCCCACCGAGAGCCTGCACCTGCAGGGCCGCTTCGACAGTTACCCCAAACGCCGCGGCCTGACCCGGGTGCCGGAACTGCTGGCGGCCGGCCTGAAGGTTGCCTTCGGCCCGGACTGCCCGCCCGCTGCGTGATACTCCAGGGCCGCTCGCCCTATGAAGTGCTGCTGGGCCAGCAGCCGGTGCGGGCCTCGATCCGTGACGGGCGTGTGATCCTCGCACGCTGACAGGGCACCGCTGGGCCGGGCGGCTCGGCCGCCCGTGCCGCTTTCTGGCGTATACTCGCGGCTCAGCCTCAACCCCCTGATGCCATGTACAGCCTCGCCCAGCCCGTTCACGCCACCCTGGAAATCCGCAAGAGCCGCTTCATTGCCTGTGTCGAACCGGTTGCCGACCGCGCCAGCGCCCAGCTGCGGGTAGCCGAACTGCGTGCCGAGCACCCGGATGCCGCCCACGTCTGCTGGGCGCTGCTGGCGGGTGGGCACAGCGCGGCAGTGGATGATGGCGAACCCTCGGGCACTGCGGGTCGACCGATGCTGGAGGTGCTGCGTCATCAGCAGCTCGACGGCGTGCTGGCCACCGTGGTGCGTTATTACCGTGGCATCAAGCTGGGAGCCGGTGGCCTGGTCCGCGCCTATACCGATGCCGTGGCCCAGGCCCTGCAACAGGCCGATAAGGTGGCCCCGGTGGCGCTGGTGCAAGTCCACTGCGAGCTGCCCTATGCCCATGAAAGTACCGCACGCCACCTGCTCGCCCAGGCCGGTGGCGAACTGCTGGAGGTACGGCATGCCGGGTGCGTCACCCTGATCATGCGCCTGCCCGAAGCCACCCTCACCGGGCTGCAGGAACAGCTGCTGACTGCCACCCGCGGTGAGCTGGCGTTTCGCGTCCTGCCATAAACCGGCCTATCTTGCATTAGAGGAAAGCCTAATAGCCGCGGTATGAGGACGCTCCTATCCTGCGGCGCGCTTCCTGTTCCTCTGATACTGGTACCCGGCCATGCGACTGACCCTCAACCGCCTGTTTCTGTCCCTTCTGACCCTGTCGGCTCCCCTGCCGCTGCTCGCCGCCAACGGCCACTACGTGCCCGGCATCGAAGCCAGCGGCGGCGCCTTCATGCCGCCGGTGCAGGGTCTGTACTACCGGGCCTATCTGGTGCATTACGACATTCGCCAGGTCGCCGACGCCCGTGGCGATGATCTGCCCGGCAACAACACCGGCAGTGTCACCGCCTTCGCCAACCGCCTGCTGTACGTCACCGACAGGACCTTCCTCGGCGCCAACTACGGCGTGGAGGCGATAGTGCCGGTGCAGCGCACATCGCTGAGGTTCCGCGGTCTGGGCGTGGACAGCAGCGAGAGCGGCGTGGGTGACGTCTACCTGGGGCCTGTGGTGCTGGGCTGGCATGGCGCGCAGTGGGATACGGTGTTTGCTGCCGGCTTCTGGCTGGATACCGCCGAGCACGATCCCCGTGACCCGGCCACCATCGGCCGCGGCCATCCGGCGACCATGCTGACCCTGGGCGGCGCCTGGCACTTCGACCCCGAGCGCCGCTGGTCGGTATCGGCCCTGTCGCGCTACGAGATCAAGGGCGAGCAGGATGATACCGGCATCACCCCCGGCGACAGCTGGCTGGTGGAGTGGGCGCTGTCCCACCGTCTGGACAGCGGCCTGGAAGTGGGCCTGGCCGGCTATGATGCCTGGCAGCTGGAGGCCGATACCGGCGCCGGCAACAACAACAAGGCCGAGCGCCATGCCGCCGGTCTGGAACTGGGCTACCGCTGGCCGGATACCGGGCTGCAGCTCAAGGGCGCGGTCTATCATGAATACTCGGTCAAGGCGGGCAGCGGCGGCGTGCAACCCAGTGGCAATCTGTTCCGGCTGGCATTGACCACGGCGTTCTGAGCCCTCCGGCTTCGTCCGCACCACCGTGGTCAGCGGCTGCCGGAAAAGTTTTCAGCGGGGGACTTGCATTCCGGGAATTTCGCCCCGATCAGATTGTCCTGAGAAACGGTGCGCAGCGGTTCGCCATTACGCTGCGACCGATAACAACGCTGATAGACGAAGGAGGGACATCGGGTGAGACTGATGCTTGCGGTAGTCACGATGGCTGTTGCTCCGGCGGTTCTGGCGCAATTACCAGGGACAGACGAATTGTTTCGCGGGGAAGAATGGCGACGCGACCATGCATACCAGTTGGAAGAGCTCAAGCGGGAGCGACAGCGGGCCGCCGAGGAAGCGGCAAGATCGCTCCGGACGCCTGACACACCGCCCCTGCCCACCGAGCCCTTGATGCCCGCCGTGGGCCTCGCCAAGAGCCCGGCCGCCGAACCCGACTGGGAACCCGAGGAACTGTCCACGACCGGCATCGAGACCGGGACCGGACAGTTCGAATACAACAGGCCACGTAACTCCAGCGTGAATCCGCGCAGCACCTGGTAGCCCCGGCGCGCGTCCTGTCCTCGACCATAGGCTAGTATCCTGTAATCACTCCCCGCGCTAAGCTGGGGGGTGATCTGCACTTCAGGCCAGCGCAGTTCAGCGCAGGGCCTCCTCCAAATGAGAATCGAGGTTACAAGATGCTCCTATTCTTCCTCAGCCTTGCCATCCTGCTGCTCGGTTACCGCTTCTACAGTCCCTTCGTGGAAAAGCAGGCGGGGATAGATCCCGCCAATGTCACGCCCCAACAGCGTCTCCACGATGGGGTGGACTACGTACCGTTGAGTCCCGGCCGTGCCTTCCTGATCCAGTTCCTGAACATCGCCGGTATCGGTCCCATTTTCGGGCCCATTCTCGGCGCCCTCTACGGCCCCGTCGCGCTGGTCTGGATCGTCATCGGCAACGTCATCGGCGGTGCCGTGCATGACTACTTCTCGGGGGTGATGAGCCTCAAGGAAGACGGCAAGAGCCTGCCCGAGATCGCCGGTCACTACTACAACGTCATCTTCAAGGGCTTCATGCTGGTATTCACCTGCATGCTGCTGTTCTTCGTCGGCGTGGTCTTCATCATGAGTCCGGCCGGACTGCTGAGCAACCTGTCGGTGTTCGAGGGCACCCTGCTTGGCAACAATGCCGCCTGGGTGCTGATCATCCTCGCCTACTACTTCCTGGCCACCCTGCTGCCGATCGACAAGATCATCGCCCGGCTCTATCCGCTGTTCGGCCTGCTGATGATAGTGATGACCACCCTGGTGGCCCTGGCGCTGCTGCTGGAAGCCCCCAACCTGCCCCAGGTCGGCGATGTGTTCGCCTACTTCCATGGCCATCATGAACATGACTTCCTGGCGCCCAATCCCGAAGGGCTGCCGGTCTGGCCGCTGCTGTTCCTGACCATCACCTGCGGTGCCATCAGTGGTTTCCATTCCACCCAGTCGCCGATGATCGCCCGCTGCCTGACCAACGAGAAATATGCGCGCCCGATCTTCTACGGCGCGATGATGTGCGAAGGCATGGTCGCCTGCGTCTGGGCGCTGGCCGGTATCGCGGCGTTTCCGGGCGGCTATCCGGAACTCAAGGCGATGCTCGACCAGGGCGGCCCGGGGCTGGTGGTCAACCATGTCGCCACCGGCTATCTGGGCGTACTGGGTGGCGTCATGGCCATCCTGGCGGTAGCCATCTTCCCGATCACCTCGGGTGACACCGCCTTCCGCTCGCTGCGCCTGACCATTACCGATGCCTTCAACATCCAGCAGTCAGCCATGCGCCGCCTCGCGCTGGCCGCACCGATTCTCGGCGTGGCCTACCTGATGACCCACCTGGATTTCTCGCTGATCTGGCGCTACTTCGCCTTCTCCAACATGCTGCTGTCGACCAGCGTGCTGTGGCTGGCGACCAAGTACCTGATGGATCGGGGCACCTTCCACTGGATAGTGAGCATTCCGGCGGTGATCGGCACGGCCATCACCCTGTCCTACATCGCCACCGCACCCATCGGCCTGAACCTGCCGCTGGATTACAGCAAGCCCATGGGCATCGCCATTGCCGTGGTCGGCCTGATCGGACTCTGGACAGTGCACAACCGCCGTACCGCCGACGCGGCCGCCTGAGGTCCTGCCCTGTTGCCGCAGCCGGTCACCCCGGCTGCGGCAGGGGTCAGTACCTGCATCAGACGATCTGCAGGCAGCCCGGACCACTGATACGGCTGCGCCCACCGGTGCCGGGGTAGACCCGGATGCGCGTGCCTATGCGCTCCTTCAGTGCCTGCACGTGCGAGATGATGCCGATCAGCTTGCCCTCCTGCTGCAGCCCGGCCAGGGTGTCCAGGGCGGTATCCAGCGCCTCCTCGTCGAGGGTGCCGAAGCCCTCGTCAAGGAACAGCGAATCGACCCGCACATTGCGGCTGGACATCTGCGACAGCCCCAGGGCCAGCGCCAGGCTGACAATGAAGCTTTCCCCACCGGACAGGTTCTTGGTCGAACGCACTTCGCCGGCCTGATAGTTGTCGATCACGTTCAGCTCCAGCGGCTGCTCCGCATCGCGTACCAGCAGGTAGCGGTCGGTCATCTTCTGCAGCTGGCGGTTGGCATGGCCGACCATCATCTCGAAGGTCAGGCCCTGGGCGAAGTTGCGGTATTTCTTGCCATCGGCCGAGCCGATCAGGGCATGCAGGGCATCCCAGCGTCGGCACTCGGCCTGCTGCGCTTCGATGGCCTGCTGTCGTTCCTGCAGGCGTTCCCGGGCGCGGTCATTGTCCTGCAGGCGGTGGCGCAGTCCGCTGCACAGCTCGCGCATCTCAGCCAGCGATGCCTCCCGGGTTGCCAGCTCCCCGGTCAGCTGCTCCAGCGTCTGCTCGGTCAGCTGGCGGGCCTGCTCCGCTGCGAGGCGCTGACGGCGGTCGCTGATGCGCGCCTCCAGCTCGGTGTGGCGCCGCTCAAGCTCCCGGGCCTGACGACCCAGACGTTCCCGCTCAGCCGGCGGCAGTACCGCCGCCAGATAGGCCTGTTCATCCCCGAAGCCGGCCTGCACCAGCGCCTCGGCAAAATCCTCTTCCAACTGGCGCAGCTCCGGCTCACAGCGGCTGATGCGCTGCTGCACGGACTGCACATGGGCGCGCAGCTCGTGCCACTGCTGCTGCAGCGCCGCGTGGTGTTGCCGCGCGGTTTTCTCCGCCTGCTCGGCGTCGGTGACCGCCCGGCGCAGGCGCTGCTCCTCGGTGCCGGGGTCGCGGCCATCGAACAGGGCCCGGCGCTGGTCGACGAGCCCCTGCTGTTCCTGCTGCAGCGCCTGCAGCCGCTGGTCCCGCTGCGCCAGTGCTCCCTCGGCGGCCTGCGCCAGGGTCTGCTGATGGCGCAGTTCGCTGTTCAGCTCGCCGATGCGCCGCTCGATCTCCGTCTGGCTGGCAACCCGCGCCTGCCAGTCCGCCAGGCGCTGCTCCAGCTGCTGCAGCAGGGGCGCAAGATCGCCCTCCGGCAGACTGTCGATACCCAGCGGCTGCAGCCGCTCGGTCAGCAGTTGCCGGCGGCGGGCGAACTCCTCCCTGGCCCCCTGCAGGGCCGCAGACAGTGCGGCGACCCGCTCGCCGGCGCTCTGCTCGGTATGATTGGCGGCGGTGCCGGTGGCGCGAATCTCGCCGAAGTCGGTACGGGCCTTCAACTCCTGCTGTTCCAGCCGGCGGATCAGCGCCTCCTGCTCCTCCGCGTGGGCAATCAGCCTGTCCAGCTCGGCAATCCTCCGCTCGGCGGCATCCGGCGTGGGCACGTTGCCCCGGGCATAGGGATGGTCGGTGGCGCCGCAGAGGGGACAGGGCTTGCCATCGGCGAGCCGGCTGCGCTCATCCTCCAGCCGGGCGATGCGGTGCAGCAGCACCCGCTCGCGCTGCAGCGCGTCCCGCTCGGCGCGATATTCGCGCAGCAGGCGACCCTGCAGCAGGCTGTCCAGCGCTTCCCGCGCCCGGACGGTGGTCTGCTCGGCTTCCTGCAGCGCCTTCTCCTGCTGTCGGTATCGCTCTCGCAGCGCTCCCAGTTCGGTACTGGCCTGCCGGTGCTGCAGGGTGGCCGCCTCCAGCTCGTTCTCCCGCCGCCCCAGTTCCTGCTGGCGCTCCAGCAACCCATCCAGCTGCTCCCGCACCCCGGCCAGCCCGCCGACCAGCCACTGGTCCCGGGCATGCTGCAACAGGTACTGCTGCACTTCCTGCAGCGTCTGCCCGGCCTGGTCCAGTTGTGCCTGCAGGTGCGTTCGCTGCCCGTGCAACTGTTCCAGTGCCGCCCGGTCCGCCGTGCAGCCCTGCTGTTCGGCGGCGATGAGCCGGCGCTGCTCCTGCAAACGTTGATCCAGACTGCGGACCTGCTCCAGTACCGGGGCGGCTTCCTGCAACTGGCGGCGACTGTTCTCGCAGTGCTGCACCGCCTTGTCGAGCGCCGCCTGCTGCTGCCCGGCCGCCTGCTCCAGCTCCGGTAACCGGGCCTGCTCGCGGACCAGGGTGTCGCGGTCCTGCTGCAACTGCTGGCGGGTGGTACGCAGGGTCGCGTGGGGCGCATCCAGCAGCATGGCCTGCATGGCGAGGGCCAGCTGCTTGAGCTGGGGTTCGAAATCCTGCTGCTCCCGGCGCAGGTTTTCGCTTTGCTCGGCCAGCAGCAGCAGCTCGCGCTCGAGGCTGGCCAGACCGGTCAGCCAGTCGATGCCCTGGCGGGTCACTTCCACGTCGGAGGCCAGGGTCTGCTCTTCGGCGGTGCGCAGCGCAAGCTGCTCGCGCAACTGCTGTTCCTGCTCGCTGTCCAGCAGCACTATGCCGGCGGTCTCCGCCTGCAGCAGCTCAAGCGCCTGACGTTCGGAACGCTGACGCTCGTGCACGCGCACGGATATCTCGCTGTAGATACGGGTGCCGGTGATCTGTTCGAGAATGGGCGCACGCTTGTCCGCGGTGGCCTGCAGGAAGGCGGCGAAGCCGCCCTGGGCCAGCATCATGGAGCGGGTGAAACGTTCGAAATCCATGCCGGTGGCCAGCTCCACCTGCTCGGCGACCCGGCTCAGCTTCGATTCGATGATCCTGCCGCTGTCGGCATCGGCTATCTCGTGTTTCGGCGCCTGCAGGGTGCCGTCGATACGCCCGCGCGCCCGGCGCTGGCTCCAGTGGCAGCGGTAGCGGCCGCCCGCCGTCTCGAAGGTCACTTCGGCGAAGCATTCCCCGGTCTGGCGGGACATGATCTCGTTGCTGCTGTTGGTCACCCGGCCCAGACGCGGGGTGCTGCCGTACAGCGCCAGACAGATGGCGTCGAGCAGGGTGGTCTTGCCCGCGCCGGTCGGCCCGGTGATGGCAAAGATGCCGTCGGCTGTAAAGGCGGGATCGGCAAGGTCGATCTGCCACTCCCCCACCAGCGAATTGAGGTTCTGGAAACGCAGCTGCAGGATCCTCATCCGTGGGTCCCTCCGAGGGCCCCGGCGTCATCCTCGTGGATCGATTGCAGCACCTCCCGGTAGGCGTGGCGCAGATCCGCCCGCTGCTCCTCGCTTACCTCGTGCTGATCGAGGCAGCGCTCGAACACCTCCTGCTCATCCAGATCGTCCAGCGTCTCCTGTTCGTGCATCCGGCCCAGCACCCGCTCGGCGATACGGCTGTTCTTGACCCGCAGTATCTCCATGGCGCTGCCCTCGGTGGCCTTGTCCAGACGCTCGCGCAGGTCGCTGACGATCTCCTCGCCCTGATAGATGATCTCCAGCCAGGCGTCCGAGCCGACAGCAACCAGCTCGGCCAGCCGCGCGGCAATCGCCGGCCAGTCCCCGGTGATCCGTTCCAGGCGCTGGAATACGGGTATCTCCAGCAGCTCGATGCCGGTCTGGCGCTGCCCCTCCTGCACGGCAAGATCCACCAGGCACAGGCTCTTGCGCTGGCGCGCCTCGCCGAAGCCCATGGGCAGCGGCGAGCCGCTGTAGCGGATGTGCTCCGAGTCGTTGACCTTCTGCGGTACGTGCAGATGGCCGAGGGCGACATAATCGAAGCTCGGCGAGAACAGGCTGGCGTGGACATGCGCCAGGGACCCCACATACAGCTCACGCACGCCATCACCCTCGATGGTCTGACCGCCGGCGGTGAACAGGTGACCGGTCGCGACTATCGGCAGGTGCGCGCCGAGCTCTGTCCGCCGATCTTCCGCCAATCTGGCCACGGCATCGTAGTGCTCGCGAATCCCGTCCTGCAGCTTGCGTTCCTTGTCTGCAACGCTCTCGCCGGCCGCTGCCTGGCGGATGTCCCGATCCCGCAGATAGGGCACGGCGCAGACGATGAGTTCCGGTTCGCCATCAGGGCCATGCAGGGTCAGCACCTGCTCGGCAATGTCCTCGGAGGTGCTGCCCACCACATGCACGTTCATCGCCCGCAGCAACTCCTGCGGCGCGGTGAGGAAGGACGGCGAATCATGGTTGCCGGCGACGATGACCACATGCCGGCAGCCGGCGTTCGCGGCCTGGCAGAGAAAGCGGTAGTACAGCTGCTGGGCGCGGTTGCTCGGCGCCGTGGTATCGAAGATGTCCCCGGCCACCAGCAGTACATCCACGCGCTGCTGCCGAAGGGTTTCGGCCAGCCAGTCGAGAAAGGCCTCGAACTCCCCATAACGGCGCCTGCCGTACAGGGTGCGGCCCAGATGCCAGTCCGAGGTATGCAGCAGCCTGAGGCTGCCCGCCGATTGCATCATATTGAAAACCCTTGAAACACTTGTACACTGGCACGCCGGCAATCTGCCTGTACCCCAACACAAGGAATATAACGATGAAATTGAGCCATGGAGTTCTCCTGGGCGTCTCTCTGGTGCTGCTGACCGCCTGTTCCAAGGGGCCGTCCGACAGCGAGGTGAAGGCAGTATTGCAGGCAGAGGTGGATAAGCTTGCCAATCTGACCAGCTTTGCCGGTCTGGACATGAAAGTCGAGCTGCACAAGGTGACGGTGCATGGCTGCGAGGAAGCACGCACCGACGTCTACCGCTGTGATGTGGAAGTCGATTCCACCGCCCCCATCGTCGGCCGTTCGGTCGAGCGCACCAACATCATGCTGGCCAAGACCGAAGCCGGCTGGATCCCTGCCAACTGAGGTCAGGTGGTACCGGGTCGGCAACGCCGACCCGGATATCAAGAGTCAGCGCGAAACGGCGCTGGCGCACTGCCCCGGCGCCTGACTGCCCGCCTCCAGCAGCCAGTCCAGCGCCGCATCCCAGAATGGCTGTGATTCACTGCGGAAGTAGCCCATATGACCGATCGGCGGGTTGCCCGGTGCCGGCTCGATGTCATACAGGGTCAGCGGAGCATTGCGGTAACCCTTGACGAAGGCATCCCGGGACCGCGGCGGGGCCCAGGGGTCATCCCGTGAGGTGACGAAGGCGCAGGGGGTGCGTACCCCTGCGTAGCGCTCATGCACGTGCGTCATCTGGGGGTCGTCGAAATAGTAATGCGGGTAGCCGCACCAGCGCTTCCAGTCCCGATACACCCCCAGCGGCAGATCGTCGCCCATGCCCAGCAGACTCCAGGCCATATACCCTTTCCAGGCGACGATGGGTGGCATGAGCACATGCCAGAACAGCCGTATCTTCCATCTTTCGGCCAGGGGCATCCAGCCGGCCCAGCCGGCACCACTGCCGAAGCAATAGCAGGCGGTGAGGCGATCGTGGTTGGGCAGCATGCCGATGGCGTGCCCGCCAAAGGAGTGCCCGACCCAGTACAGTGGCAGGTCTTCCTGGCTGAGCATGTCCACCGCGGCGGGCAGATCCTTCTCCGACCAGTCCAGGTAGCTCATCTCGAAGCCCTTCAGCTGCCGCGGGCGGGATTCACCGGTACCACGGAAGTCAATGGTCATGACATTGAAACCGCGACGGGCAGCATGTTCGGCGAAGCGTCGATAGAAACGCTGGGGTACCCCGGTACCGCCGGCCACCAGCAGGTTGCCCAGGGCGCTGCCCGGCGCATGATAGCGATTGACGCCCAGCGGATAGCCGTCGCGTGCGAGCAGGGTGAACTTTTCCGTGCGGATGTCGATGGGGGCGGATGCTGCGGTCATGACGAACTCCGTACTGCGGTTTCTTGTTGGAATAAGGGTTCCGGAATGTCGGCCGACAAGGCGCGGGCACGATGCGCTTTTCAAACGGCCGTTTGACAAAGTACCCAATGGGCCTACGACGGTCAATTGCCACAGCGTCAGCGCGGCACTGGCGATGACCATCCGCGCGAAGATTATCCCTTTGAAAGCAGCGGTTATTGAGGCAAGCGCAGCGGATCGACGATATAATCGGCCGTCAAACCTGATAGGCCCTTTTTTCTCCGGAACTGGACGATGCGGCAGAATCTGAAGTCCCTGGCACTGGTGCTGCTCGTCACCGTGGTCGTTCTGAACCTGTTCATGTTCGGGCTGCTGTCCTATACCCTCAACGCGTCCTACCAGCGCACCATCGACCAGGTGCGTACCAATGTCACCAACCTGGCACTGATGATGGACCACAGCATCACCGGCGCTGCCCGGGAAATCGTGCTGGTTGTCGAGGAGCTGCAGTACTACCTTGATCGCGAGCTGGCCGCCGGCCGTCAGCTACCCCCCGAGGAGCTGCGACAGCTGGTCCGGGACCGGGAGGGCTGGATAGGTCATATCGCCCGCCTGCATGTATCCGATGCCAACGGCCGGGTGCTGTCGGCGGCGCCCGAATCTGGCCAAGGCTTCAGCTTCGCGCAGCTGGACGCCTTCCACCAGTTGCACGAGAGCGCGGACATGGGGCAGATCATCACACCTCTGGTGCGCAGTCCGATCTCCGGCCAGTGGGTACTGGTGGTCCTGCGCCGCTATCATCTTGCCGACGGCAGCTTCGGCGGTGTGGTGGCCGCTGCAGTGGAAGCCAGTTATTTTACCAGCCTGCTGTCGGACCTGGACCTTGGCCCCAATGGCATCGCCCTGATACGGGATCTGGACAGGCGACTCGTTGCCCGACATCCCCCGCTTGACGCGCCACCCGGCCAGACCGGATCGATCGGCGGCTCCCGGGAGCTCACCGACCTCATGGACTCGGGCGTAGCGACCGGCTTGTTCTACAGCCGGGGCACAGCCGATGGCATCCCCCGTACCGATGCCTACCGACGACTGGAGCAGTTGCCGCTGATTGTGGTCGCCGGTCTGGGCGAGCAGGACTATATGGCCATCTGGCGCCATGACCGCAACAAGGCCATGGGGCTGGGCCTGCTGTTCTTCCTGGTAACCACTCTGGGAGCCCAGCTGCTGTGGCGCCAGGTCAGAACCAGCTACCACGCCAACCGGCGCAGCCGCATGCTGCTGCAGCACGCCAGTGACGGCATCCACATCCTTGACGAGGAGGGCCGACTGCTGGAGGCCAGCAATTCCTTCTTCCAGATGCTGGGCTACCCACCACTTGGCAACACCCTGCGCAAGGTAGAGCAGTGGGACGCCCTGCACACCGCCGAAGAGCTGCGCACGCTGATCACCGGGGCGCTGCGTTACAATCGCACCAACACCTTTGAAACCCGTTTCAGTCACCAGGATGGCCATGATTTCCCGGTGGAAGTCACCAGTGTCCCGCTGGAGATCGACGGCCAGCCGCTGGTGTTCAACGCGGCCCGGGACATTACCGAGCGCAAGAAGGTCGAGGAGGATCTGCGTATTGCCGCCCGCGCCTTCGAATCCCAGGTGGGCATGCTGATCACCGATGCCGAGCTGCGCATCCTGCGCTGCAACGAGGCCTTCAGCCGCATCACCGGTTACCAGCCGCAGGATGTCGTCGGTCGCAAGCCCAGCCTGCTGCAGTCCGGTCGGCACGACAAGTCCTTCTACGAGGCCATGTGGCACGGGTTGAACACTCAGGGTTCCTGGCAGGGTGAGATCTGGAACAAGCGCAAGAACGGTGAGGTTTATCCCCAGTTGCTGTCGATCGGCACCGTGCGCAACGAAGCCGGGGAAACCACCCACTACGTTGCATCCCTGTCGGACATCTCGGCGCGAAAGGCCACCGAGGAGCAGATGCGCACCCTGGCCTTCTACGACTCGCTGACCAAGCTGCCGAACCGCCGACTGTTCCTCGAGCGCCTGGAACATGCCTACGCCGCCGCCCAGCGGCTGCATACCTTCGGTGCGCTGCTGGTAGTGGATCTGGACAATTTCAAGACCCTCAACGATACCGATGGCCATACCGCCGGCGACCTGCTGCTGGAACAGGTGGCCAATCGACTGGTGGCCTGCGTACCCCATCAGGAGGCTGTGGCACGACTGGGCGGTGACGAGTTCGTGATTCTGCTGGACAACCTCAGCACCGATCAGGTCGACGCTGCACACCAGGCGGAAAAGGTCGCGCTGGCGGCGCTGGCGGCGCTGGGCCGGCCGTATCAGCTGGACCAGGCGGAGTACCGCGGGTCCGCCAGCATCGGCATCACCCTGTTCGGCCCGGGTGAATCCCAGTCCGCCGCCGAGGTGCTGCGCAACGCGCATCTGGCCATGTCCCAGGCCAAGATCAGCGGCAGCAGCGACTGGTGCTTCTTCGATACCAGCATGCCCGAGCAGGTGCGCGAACGCAGCGAGATCGATGCGGGTCTGCGCATCGCACTGGAACAGGACCAGTTTGTCCTGCACTACCAGCCACAGGTGGATGATGACGGTCGCATCCTGGGTGCCGAAGCCCTGGTGCGCTGGCTGCATCCGCAGCAGGGTATGATCTCCCCCGGGCGCTTTATACCCTTGGCGGAACAGAATGGTCTGATACTGCCACTGGGCAACTGGGTGCTGCTGGCCGCCTGCCGGCAGCTGGCCCACTGGGCGGATGACCCGCGCCTGGCACACCTGACCCTGGCGGTGAACGTGAGCGCCAACCAGCTGGCTCAGGCCGACTTCGTCGATCGGGTGCTCAGTGCTCTGGCCGAGACCGGCGCTCCGGCACAGCGACTCAAGCTGGAACTGACCGAGAGCGCCCTGGCGCAGGAGATAGAAAGCGTCATCGACAAGATGAAGCAGCTCAAGGAGCACGGCGTCAGCTTCTCCCTGGATGACTTCGGCACCGGCTACTCCTCGCTCAACTATCTGAATCGGCTGCCGCTGGATCAGCTGAAGATCGACCAGAGCTTCGTGCACGGCATACTGCAGGACAGCAACAGCGCCGAGATTGCGCAGATGATCGTACTGCTGGCCGAGCGCATGGGCCTGTCGGTACTGGCCGAGGGTGTGGAGAGCACGGAACAGCAGGCTGCCCTGCAGAAGCGCGGCTGCCATCAGTTCCAGGGCTATCTGTTCGGCAGGCCCATGCCGTTGGAGGAATTCGAGAGGATGGTTCTGGGCCGGAACTGACCCGGCCCGCAGATCAGACGGTACGGGAGAAGCGCCCCTTCTGCCCGGTGCCCAGATAGGCGTCGAAGGCCATGGCGACGTTGCGCAGCATCAGCTTGCCCTCCGGCAGCAGCACCAACCCATCCTCGTTGATGGCCACCAGCCCGTCCGTCAGGGGCTCCTCCAGCTGGGCCAGGGCATCGGCGAAATACGCCCTGAAGTCGATCTGGTAGCGGTCCTCGAACTTGCCGAAGTCGATGCGCTCCTGGCACATCAGATCCAGTATCACTTCCCTGCGCAAACGGTCATCCTCGGTCAGGGTGTAGCCACGCTGGATGGGCAGCAGCCCCTCGTTGAGGCGCGCATAATACTGGGACAGCTCCTTCACGCTCTGACTGTAGGTGTTGTGCACCTTGCCGATGGAGGACACGCCGATACCGATCAGATCGCAGTCGGCGTGGGTGGAATACCCCTGGAAGTTGCGTTGCAGGGTACCGTTTTCCCGGGCCAGTACCAGCTCGTCGTCCGGCAGGGCAAAGTGGTCCATGCCGATGTAGACGTATCCGGCTGCGGTCAGCCGGGCAATGGTCAGCTCCAGCAGTTCGAGCTTGCGCTCCGGTGGCGGCATGTCCTGGGGTCGGATCAGTTTCTGCGCGCGCACCAGCTCCGGCAGATGGGCATAGCTGTAGGCAGCGATGCGGTCGGGGCGCATGTCGATGATCTTGCTCAGGGTGGCATCGAAGCTTTGCACCGTCTGCAGCGGCAGGCCGTAGATCAGGTCCACGCTGACCGACCTGAATCTGGCCTCCCGCGCCGCCCTGACCAGCTCCCGGGTCTGTTCCTCGCTCTGCAGCCGGTTGACCGCGGCCTGCACCGCCTCATCGAAGTCCTGCACGCCGAAGCTCAGGCGGTTGAAGCCCAGTGCCCGCAACTGGTGGATCTGCACCGGCGCAACAGTACGTGGGTCAACCTCCAGGGAGAACTCATGCTCGTCACTGTCATCCAGATTGAAGTGCTCGCGCAGGCTGTCCATCAGCTCGGCCAATTGCTCGCTGGTCAGATAGGTCGGGGTGCCGCCACCCAGATGCAGCTGGGTCAGCTTGCGGGAGCTGTCGAACAGCGCCCCCTGCATGGCGATCTCGCGCTTGAGGTACTCCAGATACTCCACCGCACGCTCGGTCTTGTGGGTGATGATCTTGTTGCAGGCGCAGTAGTAGCAGAGGCTCTTGCAGAAGGGGATATGGATGTAGACCGACAGATTCTTCGGCGCCGCCTCGGCATTGCTGGCCTTGGCCGCCGCCACATAATCATCCATGGCAAAGGCCTGGTGAAACTGGGGCGCGGTGGGATAGGAGGTGTACCTCGGGCCCGGGCGGTCGTATTTCTCGATCAGGGCACGGTCGAAGGTGATGTTCTGGGTCATGGGTCTCTCGCCCTCAATATTGCCGGGACAGAAAGCTCCGGCGCTCGCAAAGGGAAAGTGTAAGGCAAGCCACCACCCTTTGCATTGAGGCGAGTCAAGAACAGCGCGGATTAACTATTCCGCGCGCAGCCCGAACATGATCGAATGGGCCCGCTCCTCGCCCACCGCGACCACCACGCCCTGGCGGGCATAGATCCAGGCCTGGCCCTGCTCCACCGGCATCTGCCAGTCGGGCTGGCCGAAGGTCGCAATGATGCGCACCAGCTTGAGCGGCTGCTCCGGAATCAGACTCAGGCGCTCCACCGGGTAGTCGGCCAGGGCGCGGCCGATATCGGTACCCACCGGCTGGTCAGGCATGTCGGCACGCCAGCCCCGGGCCTGCACCAGCGAGGCGGTCTGCTGTGGGTCCAGGGCAATGCTGGCAGTCACCTCCCATGGCTGACGCTCGGCCTCCAGCGAATAGCGACTGACCAGACGCGGCTCACCATCGGCACTGATCATCCACAACCGGCCCTCGCCCAGCACCGCGGACAGGTCGCCGAGTGTCAGCGAGCCGTTGCGCAGGGGAGCCCAGAGGCTGGCCTGATACTCCGGCTGCCAGCTCAGGGGCTGGGTGGCCTCCCGCTCCTGCCACCACTGGTCCAAGGCGAGGATGGTGAGCACTATCGCCGCCAGCAGGGTGCCGACACGCAGGGCCAATCTCGGATTCATGCAATTCCTCTTTGCCAAAAACAAAGGGGCATCCCACTGGATGCCCCTGTATGCCGTCCGACCCGATCAGGCCGCGTCGTCAACGTCGATGTGCTTCTTGAGCTTGGTCATCGCGTTCTTCTCCAGCTGCCGGATCCGCTCCGCGGAGACCTTATACTTGGCCGCCAGCTCGTGCAGAGTGGCCTTTTCCTCGGCCAGCCAGCGCTGGTAGAGGATATCCCGGCTGCGTTCATCCAGCTGGGCCAGGCCCTGCTGCAGCTGCTGGGTGGAGCTTTCGCTCCAGTCGGCGTTCTCCAGCTGCACCGCCGGATCGTAACGCTTGTCTTCCAGATAGTGCACAGGGGCGTAGCTGGCGTCGTCATCGTCGTCATCGGCGCCGTCGAACCCCAGGTCCTGACCATAGAGGCGGCTCTCCATCTCGCGCACCTCGCGGGCCGCCACACCCAGATCCTCGGCCACGGCGTTGACCTCGTCGTGGGTCAACCAGGCCAGCTTCTTCTTGGCGCTGCGCAGGTTGAAGAACAGCTTGCGCTGGGCCTTGGTGGTAGCCACCTTGACGATGCGCCAGTTGCGCAGGATGAATTCGTGGATCTCGGCGCGGATCCAGTGCACGGCGAAGGACACCAGGCGCACACCCATTTCCGGGTTGAAGCGCTTGACCGCCTTCATCAGGCCGACGTTGCCTTCCTGGATCAGGTCGGCCTGGGCCAGGCCGTAGCCGGCATAGCTGCGGGCGATATGCACTACGAAACGCAGGTGCGACATGACCAGCTGACGGGCTGCGTCCAGATCTTCTTGATAGTACAAACGGTCAGCCAGCTCGCGCTCTTCCTCGATACTCAGTACCGGGATGCTGCTTACGGTCTGAACATAGGCCTCCAGGTTGGCACCTGGCGAAAGGTTATGTACGGGCTGCAAAGCAGTGCTCATGTTTGGACTCCAGAAAATTCGTAAGACCGTTTCACGTCCGGTCGGGACGGGCCGGTAGCGCCTGGGCGCTTTGGCCGACACCGCAGTGTATCACTCAGGGCTCTGACAGGGAATGCTCGGAAAAGTTCCGCAACACCCCGATCAATACCTTTAAAATCAATCAGTTACCCGATTCCATCGGTTACTGTGGCTGAATCTCGCGGATATGCCGACCTACGGCCAGCCAGGCACCGGCCAGCCCCAGCAGCATGGCCGCGGCCAGCAGCGTCAGGCCATCGATGACCGGCATGCCGCTCAGTACGAAGTCGCTCTGATAGAGACTGGCCACCTCGCGTACAGTGACATTCAGCCAGCTCAGGCCGGCAATCAGCAGCAGCCAGGCCAGTGCCCCGGCCAGTATGCCGTAATAGACCCCAAGGTACAGGAAGGGACGACGCACGAAGGCATCGGTGCCGCCCACCAGTTTCACTACCAGGATCTCCTCGCGGCGACTCTCGATCGCCAGGCGGATGGTGTTGGCCATGACCAGCAACAGGGCGATGATCAGCAATATCGTCAGCCCGCCGGTGAAGCGCTCGAACATCTTCAGCACCGCGGTCAGCCGCTCGACCCACAGCAGGTCGATCTGCACCTCGTCGACGCCGGGCAGCTGTGCCAGCTGATCACGCAGTGGCCGCAGGGCCGAGGAGCCGCCTTCGATACTCTCGGGCATCACCAGTATCACGTTCGGCAGCGGGTTGTAGGCCAGCTGCTGCAGGGCCTCGCCCAGCCCGGAGTGCTGCTGGAATTCCGCCAGCGCCAGTTCCTTGTCCAGCAGCTGGGTGCTCGCCACACCGGGCAGCTCGTCGATCCTGCTCTGCAGTTGCCCGGCTTCGGCGGCATCCACCTCGTCTTCAAGGTAGACCGACAGCTGGGCCGCGCGCTGCCAGTCGATGCCCAGTTGCTCGACCTGGTCGATCAGCACCGCCAGCCCCATGGGCAAGGCCAGCACTATGCTCATCACCAGCACTATCATCAGGGTGCTGAAGGGGGAATCGGTAACCCGGTGCAGTGCCAGGCGGGCGCTGTCCCTGTGACTGTTGGCCCAGCTGCGCAGCGGATGGCGCCAGCTGTGCCGCGAACGGGCCGCACCGCTGGCGGTCTTGCCCTGGCGCTTGTCAGCTGCCTTGTTCTGGTTCTGATTGGTGGCCATCTCAGCTCCCGTCCGCCAGCAGTCGCCCTTCACTGAGGGTCAGCATGCGGTGATCCAGCTTGGCAATCAGCGGCAGGTCGTGACTGGCAATGATCACGGTCACGCCGACCCGGTTGAAGTCCTCGAACAGGGCCATGATCTCCGCCGACAGCGCCGGGTCCAGGTTGCCGGTGGGCTCGTCGGCCAGCAGCAGCGCCGGCTTGTGCACCACCGCCCGGGCGATGCCGACCCGCTGCTGCTCCCCTCCGGAGAGGGCGATGGGGTAGAGGCTTTCCTTCTTCAACAGGCCGACCTTGTCCAGCGCTGCCCGCACCCGCCGGCCGATCTCGTCCTGCGGGGTACCATTGATGATCAGCGGCAGGGCGACGTTATCGAACACGGTGCGGTCGAATAGCAGCTGGTGGTTCTGGAACACCACCCCGACCTGCCGACGCAGGTAGGGAATATCGTGACTGCGCAGGTCCTTGAGGTTCTGGCCACCGACGAAGACATGCCCGGAGCTCGGGCGCTCCATGCACATGATCAGCTTGAGCAGGGTGCTCTTGCCCGCCCCGGAGTGACCGGTGATGAACACCATCTCCCCGGTGCGTATGTGAAAGCTCAGGTTGTCCAGCCCCTGATGACCGTTGGGATAGCGCTTGCTGACCTGGTCGAAGCGGATCATCGGTTACTCGCGCCCGAACAGCGCCTTGACGAACTCCGGCGCGGTGAAGGGCCGCAGATCATCGATCTGCTCGCCCACGCCGATATAGCGGATCGGCAGGCCGAACTGCTTGGCCAGCGCAAAGATCACGCCCCCCTTGGCGGTGCCGTCCAGCTTGGTCAGTACCAGGCCAGTGAGGTCCACCGCCTGATCGAACAGCCGGGTCTGGCTGATGGCGTTCTGCCCGGTGCCGGCATCCAGCACCAGCAGCACCTCGTGGGGTGCATCGGGGTCGAGCTTGGCCATGACCCGCTTGACCTTCCTCAGCTCGTCCATGAGGTTGTCCTTGTTGTGCAGACGCCCGGCGGTGTCGGCAATCAGCACGTCGGCACCGCGGGCCTGAGCGGCCTGCAGGGCATCGAACACCACCGAGGCGGAGTCGGCGCCGGTGTGCTGCGCAATCACAGGAATATTGTTGCGCTCGCCCCACACCTGCAGCTGCTCGACTGCGGCGGCGCGGAAGGTATCCCCGGCGGCGAGCATCACCTGCTTGCCCTCGCCCTGCAGGCGCTTGGCCAGCTTGCCGATGGTGGTGGTCTTGCCCACGCCGTTCACCCCCACCACCAGAATCACGTAGGGCTTCTTGCCGGCGTCCACCTGCAGCGGCTTGGCCACATCCGTCAGCAGGCGCTCCAGTTCGTTCTGCAATGCACGGTACAGGGCGTTGCGGTTGGACAGCTCGCGGCGGCGCACCCGCTGCTGCAGGGATTCCATGATCAGGGTGGTGGCCTCGATGCCGACATCGGCCATCAGCAGGCGGGTTTCCATTTCCTCGAGCAGCTCGTCATCGATTTCCTTCTCGCCGAGGAACAGGTTGGCCATGCCTTCGCCCAGGTTGGCGCTGGTCTTGGACAGCCCGGCGCGCATGCGCGCGAAGAAGCCCTTTGGCTCAGCGGCCGGCTGCTCCGCCGGCTCGGCGGGTGTCTGGGCCAGCCCCGAGAACAGCTCGGCGGCGGCCTGGCGCGCACTCTGATCATGGCTGCCGGTGGCGGCGGGCTTATCGGCGGGCTTCTCTTCGGTCACTGCCTCAGCCGGTGCGGGGGGCTGGGCAGGCGCCTCGCCAGGGGCGTCATCCCCCTTGCGGCGCATCCAGCCGAACAGGCCCTTGCGACCGCTCTTGCCGTCGTCACTGCGCTCGGGATCCTGCTGTGGATGTTCTGGCTTGTCTTTGGAACCAAACATTGACTGTCACTATCTGAGTCTGGCGCTGGCGTTCGGGCTCCCCCTTGGCCTGCGCGTGGAAGGTTGGGTTATCCTACCCCACTTCCGCGACCCTCGTAAGCCACAGGATCCAACATGCATACGCCACTGCGCTCCCTGCTGACCACTCTGCTGCTGGTGCTGGTCGGTCTGACCAGCAGCGCGCTGGCAGACGAAGGCCGGCAGCCTACCCACGAATTCACCCTGGATAACGGCCTCAAGGTCATCGTCCGTGAGGACCACCGCGCGCCGGTGGTGGTGTCCCAGCTCTGGTACCGGGTCGGCAGCAGCTACGAACCGCCCGGCCGCACCGGCCTGTCCCACGCCCTCGAGCACATGATGTTCAAGGGCAGCGAACGCCTGGCACCGGGCCAGGCCTCGCGACTGCTGAGCAGCCTCGGGGCCCAGGAGAATGCCTTTACCGGGCGCGACTACACCGCCTATTACCAGATACTCAGCCGCGAACACTTGCCCATCGCGCTGGAACTGGAAGCCGAGCGCATGCACAAGCTGACGCTGCCCGAGGACGAGTTCCTTCGGGAAATGGAAGTGATCAAGGAAGAACGCCGTCTGCGGGTCGAGGACAATCCCAACAGCCTGGCTTACGAACGCTTCCTGTCCCAGGCCTACATGGCCAGCCCCTACGGCCAGCCGGTAATCGGCTGGATGCACGACCTCGACCGCCTCACCGTGGGCGACATGCGCGAGTGGTACGATCGCTACTACCAGCCGAGCAACGCCATTCTGGTGATCGTCGGTGACGTCCAGCTCGAGCAGGTGCGCGAGCTGGTGGAGCGCTACTTCGCCCCCCTGCCAGACAAGCCGGCGCCCGATGCCCGGGCGCCGCTGGAGCTGCCCGGCGGTGCCGAGCGCCAGCTGACCCTACGCCTGCCGGTGCAGATGCCGAGCCTTCTCCTGGGCTTCAACGTGCCCAGCCTGAGCACCGCCGAACAGGCCTGGGAAGTGCACGCCCTGCGCCTGCTGGCCGCAGTACTGGACGGCGGTTACAGCGCCCGTCTGGCCAGCAATCTGGAGCGCGGGCCGGCCATCGCCACCTCGGCCTCGGCCGATTACGACGGCTTTGTCCGGGGTGACAGCCTGTTCCTGCTCTCCGGCATTCCCAATCTGGCCCGTGGGGTGGATCTGGACCAGCTGGAGAAGGCGCTTCGTGAACAGATCGAACAACTGCAGCAGACCCCGCCGAGCCAGCAGGAGCTGAACCGCGTCCAGGCACAGATGACCGCCGGACTGGTGTACGCCCAGGACAGCATCAGCCATCAGGCCAACGAGATCGGCAAGCTGGAAAGCATCGGCCTGCCCTGGACCCTGCTCGACGAGGATGTGGCCGCGCTGCAGGCCATCACCCCCGAGCAGATCAGCGAGGTTGCCCGCCGCTATCTGGTCCCCGAGCGCCTCACCCGTGCCCATATCCTGCCCACCGCGACCGAGGAGACGCCCTGATGGCTGCCAATACCACCCGGCGCTGGATCGCCGCACTGCTGACTGCCGTTGTACTGGCCGTGGTGCTGTGGCAGCTCTACGAACCTGCCCCCGCGCCACTGTCACCCGAGCCAGTGACCGGGGTACCAGCCGAACAGACCGGGCCGGCGGACGCCGAACCGGAGGATGCCGTCAGCGAGCTGTTGCCGGCACTGGAGTCGCTGCAACGTATCGATCTTGATCAGGCTCCGGCGCGGCGCAACCTGGACCTGCAGCACTGGGTGACCGAACAGGGCGCGCGGGTGTATTTCATGCCTGCGTCCGAGCTGCCGATGCTGGATGTGCAGGTGCTGTTCGCCGCCGGCGCCAGCCGCGACGGGGACCAGCCGGGCCTGGCCATGCTCACCAACGGCATGCTCAACGAGGGCACCGGCAGCAAGGATGCCGGCGCCATCGCCGCCGCCTTCGAACAGCTGGGAGCACGCTTCACCAACAGCTCGCACCGGGACATGGCGCTGGTCGGCCTGCGTACCCTGACCGAGCAGGACAAGCTCGATCCGGCATTGGCCCTGTTCTCCGAGGTCATGTCGCGCCCGAGCTTTCCCGAAGACGCCTTCGAGCGCCTGCGCAACCAGCTGCTGGCCAGCCAGCGGCTGCGGCTGCAGCGCCCGGGGGCACTGGCCAGCGAGGCCTTCTGGGCCGATCTCTACCCGCAGCATCCCTATGGCAGCCTGCCCGAGGGCACAGCGGAGAGCCTGACCGGCATCAGCATTGCCGATCTTGAGGACTTCCACCGCCGCTACTACAGCTCTGGCAATGCGGTAATCGCCCTGGTCGGCGACATCGACCGCGCCGGGGCCGAACGCATTGCCCAACGGCTGGCCAACGCCCTGCCCCAGGGACCGGCCGCCGAGTCCACCCCGGCTCCCGAGCCGATCACCAGCAGCCACCGGCATATCGAGTTCAATGGCCAGCAGACCCATGTACTGGTGGGCCAGCACGGCATCAGCCGGCATGATCCGGACTACGTAGCCCTGTACGTCGGCAACCAGATACTCGGCGGCTCCGGCTTCGGCTCGCGGCTGATGGAGGAGATCCGCGAGACCCGCGGCCTGTCCTATTCGGTCAGCAGCAATCTGATCCCGATGCAGGCCACCGGCCCCTTCATGATCAGCATGCAGACCCGCGCCGACCAGGTGGATCAGGCCCTGGAGGTCATCCACGCGAGTCTGGACCACTTCATCAGCGAAGGGCCGACCGAGGCGGAGCTGGTACGTACCCGCCGGCAGATCAGCGGCGAGTTCCCGCTGAGCACGGCCAACAATGCGGCCATTGTCGGCCAGCTCGGAGTCATAGGTTTCTACGGACTGCCGCTCAACCACCTGCAGCTGTTCCTCGATCAGGTGCAGGCCCTGACCACCGAAGACATTCGCCAGGCCTTCGCCCGGCATTTCGATCCCGAGCGGCGGCTGGTGGTAACCGTCGGGCCGGCGGCCCTTGCTGTGCCGCAACCCGAAGAACAGCTCGACGAAGAAGTGCAGTCCGAAGAAGACGCCCTGAGCGTCCCGGCAACCGCAGCGGAGCCCACCCCATGAAGCCCGGCAAGTCTCGTCCCAGCCAGTTGCGCATCATCGCCGGCGAGTGGCGCAGCCGCCGTTTCACCTTCATCGAGCAGCCGGGCCTGCGGCCGACCCCGGACCGGGTCCGTGAGACCCTGTTCAACTGGCTGAGCTTCCGCGTGGAAGGCGCCCGCTGCCTGGACCTGTTCACCGGCAGCGGAGCACTGACGCTGGAGGCCCTGTCCCGCGGCGCCGGGCATGTTCTGGCCTGTGACCTGAGCCGCGAGGTGGTGCAGACCCTGCGCGGACATCTGCAGACCCTGAACTGCGACCGGGCCGAGGTGCGCCAGCAGGACGCCCTGACACTGCTGGCCAGCCCGCCGCCCGAGCCCTTCGACCTGGTGTTTGCCGACCCGCCATTCCACCAGAACCTGCTGGAGCCGGCCTGTGCCGCCCTGGAAGCCAACGGCTGGCTCACCGCTGAAGCCCTCATCTACACCGAAAGCGAAAGCGCGCCCGAGCAGCTCGCCCACCCGGCCAACTGGCACCTGCATCGGCAGAAGAAGGCCGGCCAGGTGTGGTACAGCCTGTGGCAGCGACGGGGCCAGTAGGCTACCATTCGCCCTCCGGTACCCACAGGCAGGATAACGCCAATGAATACTGTTCTTTACCCCGGCACCTTCGACCCCATCACCATGGGCCATATGGATCTGGTTGGCCGTGCGGCCAAGCTGTTCGACCGTGTGGTGGTCGCCGTGGCGGCCAGCCCGAAGAAGAACCCGGCCTTTTCCCTCGAGGAGCGCGTCGAGCTGGCTCGGGAAGTGCTCAAGCAGCACAGCAATGTCGAAGTGGTGGGGTTCTCCACCCTGCTGGCGCATTTCACCCGCGAAGTCGGGGCCAACGTGCTGCTGCGTGGTCTGCGCGCGGTATCGGATTTCGAGTACGAGTTCCAGCTGGCGAACATGAACCGCCAGCTGGCGCCTGATGTGGAAAGTCTGTTCCTGACCCCGTCGGAGAAGTATTCTTATATCTCCTCTACCCTGGTCCGCGAGATCGCCTCGCTGGGTGGGGATGTCAGCAAATTTGTCCACCCGGTGGTGCACGAAGCGCTGCTCAAGCGCTACCAGGGTTGACCCGCTTTATTCCGGAGTAGCCCATGGCCCTGATGATTACCGACGACTGCATCAACTGCGACGTCTGCGAACCGGAATGCCCGAACGGGGCCATTTCCCAGGGCGAGGAAATCTACGTCATCGACCCGGACCTGTGCACCGAGTGCGTCGGCCATTTCGACGAGCCCCAGTGTCAGCAGGTCTGCCCCGTGGACTGCATTCCGCTGGACCCCAACCGGGTCGAGAGCCGGGAGCAGCTGATGGCCAAGTACGAGCTGCTGGTCAGCGACAAATGAAGGCGCTGGCCGCCCTGCCGCTGCTGGCGCTGTTACTGGGCCAGGCGGTACAGGCGGCGGCGCCGGATCAGCAGGCCGTCGCCAGCGCCCACCCCACGGCCACCGAGGCCGGTCATCTCATTCTGGATCAGGGCGGCAACGCCTTCGATGCGGCCATTGCCGTGGCCGCCACCCTGGCGGTGGTCGAGCCTTACGGTTCCGGCATCGGTGGTGGCGGCTTCTTCCTGTTGCGCCTGAGCGGCGAACAGGGCACCGACTACCGCTTTCTCGATGCACGGGAAACCGCGCCCCAGGCAGCCCATCGCGACCTGTATCTGGATGGCGACAACCAGTTGCAACGGGTGATCAATGGCCCCCTTGCCGCAGGCATCCCGGGTCTGCCGGCGGCGCTGGTGCATCTGGCGCAGCACTACGGACAGCTGCCCCTGCAGCAGAGTCTGGCGCCGGCGGTGGCCGCCGCCGAGAAAGGTTTTGCGGTGGGCGAGAGTTACCGCACCCTGGTCGGTTTCCGCCTGCAGGCCATGCAGCAGGATGCGGAAACGGCGCGTATCTTTCTCAGGGACAATCAGGCTCCTGCGGCCGGCGAGCTGATTCGTCAGCCGGAGCTGGCCGCCACCCTGCGCGCCATCGGTGAGCGGGGTCTGGGTGGTTTCTACCGCGGCCCGGTCGCTGCCCGTCTGATCAAAGGGGTACGCGCAGCCGGCGGTATCTGGCAGCAGGCGGACCTGGACAGCTACAGGGTCATTGAACGCAAGCCGGTGCGCTTTGCCAGCCGGGGCTTCGAGATCATCAGCGCGCCCCTGCCCTCGGCCGGCGGTATTGCCCTGGCCGGCATGCTCCAAGGGCTGGAACTCCTGCCACAGGCCGCGCCGGGCTCAACCCTGCGCACCCACCAGCTGGTCGAGCTGATGCGTCGCAGCTACCGCGACCGCGCCCTGCTGCTAGGCGACAGCGACTTCGTCGAGGTGCCGGTGGCACGCCTGCTGTCCCGCGAGCATGCCCGTCAACTGGCCTCCTCGATTGATTCGCAACGGGCCACGCCGAGTCTGGAGCTGGGCGAACCGCTGGGCTTTGTGGAAGGCACCAATACCACCCACTTCTCCCTGATCGACCGCCAGGGCAATGCGGTGGCGGCCACCCTGAGCATCAACCTGCCCTTCGGCGCGGCCTTCACCGTGCCCGGCACCGGGGTGCTGCTGAACAACGAGATGGATGACTTCGCCGCCGATCCGGACGGCAAGAACAGCTACGGACTGGCCGGCAGCGAGGCCAACGCCATTGCCCCGGGCAAGCGACCGCTGTCGAGCATGACGCCGACCATGCTGGAGAACGATGAACAGCTGGCGATCCTCGGCACCCCCGGTGGCAGCCGCATCATCAGCATGGTACTGCTGGGCGTGCTGGAGGCGATGGACGGGCGGCCGGTGCAGCAGTGGGTAAGCCGTCCGCGCTTTCACCACCAGTACCTGCCCGACCACATCCAGATCGAGGACGCCGCGTTCAGTGCCGACCAGCGCCGGGAGCTGGAGGAGCTGGGCCATGAACTCAAACCTGTAGGTCGAGATTACGGCGATATGCAGGCAGTGCACTGGAACAAGCGCCGGGGCGAGCTGAGCGCCGCCAGCGACCCCCGGGGTGAAGGTCAGGCCAGCGTCCGCCTGCCGGTCAGGCCAGATTGACCGCCTGCTCCAGACGCTCCTCGTCGTTCACCGGCACCCCCTGTCCAAGACCGGCGTGACCGCGCAGCAGGTGACGGCGGATGCGGTCCAGGTAATTCAGATCGTTCAGCAGCGAGGTGGCCTGCCAGCCGTCCAATTCACGGTTGCGCAGTTGCTGCTGCAGGGTGCGCTGGAAGTCACTGGTAAACAGCGCTGCTCTGGCATCACTCTCCTGCAGCAGATACGCCGCATCGCTATCGGCATGATTGGCCCAATCGCGCAGCTCGAGCAACAGCAGACCGGACTGTTCCCGCAGGCGGGAATAGGCCTCGCGCAGGACCGGATTTGGACTGTCGATATGTTTGCGCAGGTTTACCTGCAGATGCCTGGCTGCCTTGACCGCGGTCACCAGATCCCGCGCCGCCATGGTGGTATTGAGCAGGGCGTGCTGCTGCTCGGGCAGCAGTGACACGTCCAGCCTGGACATGAAGTCCACCATATCGGCGAAGACCCCCTTGATATGCTGCTCGTAGAGGGCGTCGGCATCCTCGCGCAGCTCCATCGGCACCGGCTGCCGGACCGCCTGATGCAACTGGACAGCGCTCATCTCGGCCAGATTGCCGGGCAGATACATGGCCGCACCCACCACCTGCCGACTCAGCTGTGCCAGATGCTGCAGCTCCTGGCCCAGTACCTTGAGCGCCGTATCGGCATGCACCAGCGCCGAATCGTTGACATAGAGTCCGTGGGCACGCGGCCGCTCGCTGAGCAGGCCCTCCGCTTCGGGCGGTCGCGGCTCGTCGGGCAGCCAGCGCTCCAGCAGGCGGACCAGCAACAGTGCCCAGGGCAGCGTCAATGCCAGGCCGAAGACGTTGTACAGGGTATGGAAAATGGCCAGCTTGAGCATGTGCTCATCCGACCCCAGACCAGCCAGCTGCGCCAGCCACTCGACCGCTGCCACCAGCGGATGCAGCATCAGCAGGGCGCCGCCGGCGGTGACCAGGTTGAAGATCAGGTGGGTAGCGGCAATCCGGCGTCCGGCATTATTGCTGCCAATGGCGGCGAACAGGGCTGTGGCGGTGGAACCGAGGTTGGCACCTATGACCAGCGCCAGGGCGTTGTCGTAATTCACCTGGCCCGCCGCCAGGGCCGCCAGCGTCAGCACCAGGGTGGCGTGGCTGGACTGCATGATGACAGTGGCCAGCGCACCTATAAGCACGAACAGGAAGACGCCGGCCCACCCATCGACCGCGAAACGGGCCAGATCGAAGGCCCCTTCGAAGCCGCTGAAGCCGGCCTTCATCAGGTCAATGCCGAGAAACACCAGGCCGATGCCCAGCAGCGCCAGGCCACCACCGCGCCAGCCGGCTTCCTCGCGCCGGGCGAGGAAGACACCGAAGGCCAGCATCGGCATCGACAGTTGCGCCATGTTGAGCTTGAGGCCGGCCAGCGCAATCAGCCAGGCGCCGGAGGTGGTACCCAGGTTGGCGCCGAGCGTCAGACCCACACCACCCAGGGTGTTGATCAGGCCGGCACTGAGAAAGGCAATCCCCAGCAGGGTCACCAGGGTACTGGACTGCACCGCGGCGGTACTGACTATGCCCACCAGCAGGCTCTTCCACAGGCCGCTGGTACTCCACTTGAGCCAGCGTTCCAGCGCACCGCCGGAGAAGGCCCGGAAGCCCTCCTCCAGTCGTCCGATACCCATGACAAAAAGGCCGACCCCGGCTGCCAGGGTGGCCAATTCGGTACTCCAGATCATCAAACCGAGCAACAACAGCAGCAGAGCCGGAAACCAGATCCGCCCGATCGATCTTTCCATTACCGCCCCGACAGCGTTCAGACGGGCTCCAACTACCGCACTACCCGGTGCGCAGTGCCTTGTCAGAGATTCTCGTCGCGCTGCTTGCGACCGTAGCCGGCCTTGGTGCAGCCCAGACAGCGCATGAAGGTTTCCCGACCGGGACGCACGACCAGCTCCTGACCGGCCTCGGCGGTATTGCCGGCCAGCGCGGTGAACGGCAGGCTCACGACGAATGCCGCCGCACCTACTGCTGTGATGGCCGCGCCGATCGGGCGGGCAATGATCAGGTCACCGACCATGGCAAAGATGCCCGGATTCTCGACGTGTTCCTGATAACCGTAATTGGCCTCGGCGGCCATGACACTACCGGCGAGCAGCATGCCGGCGAACAGAGCAGTGATGTGACGTAACAGGCGCATAGTGGTATCCCTGAGTGTGAGCCCGATAATCGGCATTATTATGTTCAGGCACTCCGTCCCGAAGTGCCGACAGCGCCATTGTAGGCTCTTTGAGCATATTAGAAAATCTGCCGAGTGGCAAAGCGCTACCCGGCGCACACTTCCGCCGCCACTCAGCTCTGGCAGCGCCGGCAGAAAACGCTGCTGCGCTGGCCCAGGCGGCATTCGGACAGGGTGGTGCCGCACAGCTTGCACAGCTGGCCGGCGCGCCCATAGACGAACAGCTCCTGCTGGAAATACCCGGGTTTGCCATCACCGCCGATGAAGTCACGCAGGGTAGTGCCGCCGCTGTCGATGGCTCGCGCCAGCACCTTTCGGATCTCCTCGGCCAGCGCCAGGTAGCGCGCCCGGCTGATCCGTCCTGCCTCGCGCCGGGGATCGATACCGGCGGCGAACAGCGCCTCGGTTGCATAGATGTTGCCGACCCCGACGACCACGGCGTTGTCCATGATGAAGGGTTTGACCGCCATGCTGCGCTTGCGCGACAGCTGGTAGAGGCGCTCGCCGGTGAACTCATCGGACAGCGGCTCCGGTCCGAGACGGCTGAGCAGCGGATGCTCCATGCCGGCGCGCTGCCAGAGCATGGCGCCGAAGCGCCGCGGGTCGGTGTAGCGCAGGGTCATGCCCGAATCCAGCTCGATATCCACGTGCTCATGCTTGAGCACAGGCGTATCGGCGGGCACCAGCCGCAGGCTGCCGGACATGCCCAGATGACTGATCAGGGTACCGCCACCGATATCCAGCAACAGGTACTTGGCCCGGCGTCGCACCGCAGTGAAGGTCTGATTCTCGATCTGGATCCCCAGATCCTCGGGGATCGGCCAGCGCAGGCGGGCATCGCGGACGATCAGCCGGGTCACCCGCCGACCCAGCAGGTGAGGGGCAATCCCGCGGCGGGTGGTTTCGACTTCTGGGAGTTCCGGCATCGAGGCTTCCTTCAAGGCAACAGCAGGCAGTCCATTGTACCAAGACCGCCCCGTCGCAGGTGTTCAGCCCTGCAGCCAGTGGGTGACCAGCAGCAGGATCAGCAGCAACGGCAGCACCGTGGCGACGAAGCGCCCATTCCAGCCGAACACCACCTCGCTGGCCCGCGAGCCGCTGAAGCGCGCCAGAATGAGCGTCGAGGGCCCGAACGGCGAGAAGATCATGGCGATCGAGAAACCGCACATCAGACCCAGCGCCGGGGTCAGAATGGGTACACCCAGTTCGGCCAGCCGTGACAGCAGACCGACCATCAGCGCCAGCGACACAATGGGCGCGATGCCGATCATCGCCAGGCCTATGATGCCGAACAGGCTGGCCACCCCCACCAGCGCGTTGTACTGCGGAGCCTGCGCCAGCCAGTCCGCCAGTCCATCCAGCGGCGCCAGCGCCCCCAGCACACCGCCAAGCACGGCCGCGCAGCCGAAGATGAACATCTCGTTGTGCATGGTCACCAGGTTGCCGGAGACCTGCCTGAGCACCTCGGCTGGGGAGCGCTCGCGCCACAGCACATACAGGCCGATGCCCAGCGGGATGAGGATCATCGCCGCCTGGGAGGGCGTCAGCACCGTCATCCAGGACAGCAGACCGATGGCACCGAGCCCGAGAAAGGAGCCGATCAGCAACTGACCCATACCGGTTGCCGGGGTACTGTCGCCGATCTCGTCGCGCAGGGCGACCAGCGCCGGATTCTCCCGTCGCCAGCCCACCAGCAGCAGAATCAGCGAGGCCGCCAGGCCATAGGGCAGCATCCCGGACCAGCTGATATCCGGCATTTCCCGGGTGAGCATGGCAATGGTCACGCTGGTTGGCGCCAGCAGCGGCACCAGGGCAAAGCCGCGCAGGGTGGCTATCATGACCGTACGCATCCCGGCACGCCGGCGTTGTTCATCCAGATCGTAGCGCTGCAGATGCTGCTGCAGGGTGCCGCAGAGCAGCGCCATCATGCCGAAGTTGAGGATGGAGCCGATGCTGCCGGCGGTCAGCACGTAGCGGGGATAGAGCCACAGGCCCGGGCCGGCCAGCAGCGCCTTGTGCATCTCGCGCAGATGGGGCAGGTGTCTGGCCAGCAGCTGCATCAACCCCAGGGCCCCGAGAAAGCTTGCATAGTAGGCCCCGGAGGCGGCCAGTTGCCCCCAGGTTTCCTGCTCGGTGCCGAGCACCGCGAGCAACAGCACCGAGCCGAGAGTGATCAGGCCGAGCACCCGGGGGTAGATCAGCAGCCGCCGGAAATTCAGCAGATAATAGGAAGCAATGGCTGCGGCGGCGACCCAGCTGAGCTGCGGCCACTGCCCGCCCAGCGCCAGCAGCTCCAGCGCAACACCCAGAGGCAGCAGCCAGGTGATCACGGCAGATCTCTGCGCAGTGCACCCTTCTTGAACACGCCCTCGCCGAAGGCCAGCAGATTGCCGGCCTCATCCAGCAGGTCGCAGCTGGCCATGAAAATCTTGTGCCCCTGCTTGCGGCAGCTGGCCACGGCACGGACGCGCTCGCCCTCGCCGGCCGGTGCGCTGAAGTTGACATTCATCGACAGGGTAATGGCCACCCGGCGGTCCTGCGGATCGGCGGCCCAGGTGCCGCACAGGCCCATGGCCACGTCCAGCAGGCTGGCGACCACGCCGCCATGGAGGTTGCCGGCATTGTTGAGATGGCGCTTTTCCAGAGTCAGGCCGATGACGGTCCGATCGGGCTCGAACTCCAGCAGCTCACCACCGAGCTCCTGAAAAAAACCGGTCACCGAATTCTGAACTACCAGTTTCTGGTCTTCACTCATGGATGAGAA
The DNA here is from genome assembly GCF_051948695.1 of Halopseudomonas sp. Lyrl_26. Lineage (NCBI taxonomy): Bacteria > Pseudomonadati > Pseudomonadota > Gammaproteobacteria > Pseudomonadales > Pseudomonadaceae > Halopseudomonas > Halopseudomonas sp. Lyrl_26. Next base: position 13,069 of record NZ_JAYJLH010000002.1, on the reverse strand, counting down.
TCTCGTCGAAGGTTGGCCTGCGCCATGCTGACACCGGGGTGCAGTATGCCATGGTGCAGCAGCGCGGATAATGAGGGTTGCTGTGGCTTATGCCGGACCATAAGTGTAATGCGCAGGTCGACTTGCACTGGGCACTCGCAGGATTTAATCTCGCAACTCTTTAAACGAAATATCGTTTCGCTCAGCGAAACAAGATAACCAGAGAGTACCGAGGAGTCCTTCCATGTTCAATCGTATTGGCGTGATCGGCGCTGGCGCCATGGGCCGAGGTATCGCCCAGCTGTTCGCCAGCAGCGGCCAGCAGGTACTGCTGTTCGATACCCGGGCTGAGGCCATCGAGGATGCCCTGGCGTTCAACCGCAACCTGCTGCAGCGTCAGCTGGCCAAGGGCAAGCTGAGCGAGGCGGAGTTCGAGGCCACCTGCGCGCGCATGCAGCCCGCCGCAGCGCTGACCGACCTGAAGGACTGCGACCTGGTGATCGAGGCCATCGTCGAGATCCTCGAGGTCAAGCAGAAGCTGTTCGCCGACCTGGAAGCCATCGTCAGCGAAGGCTGCCTGCTGGCAACCAACACCTCCTCCCTGTCGGTAACCCGCATCGCCGCCGGCTGCAGCCGCCCCGAGCGGGTGGCCGGTTTCCACTTCTTCAACCCCGTACCGCTGATGAAGATCGTCGAGGTGGTCCGCGGTTCGCGTACCGACGAGCGTTACATCAAGGGTCTGGTGGAGCTGGCGGAGAAGGCCGGACACTTCCCGGCGATCACCCCGGACACCCCCGGCTTCCTGGTCAACCATGCCGGGCGCGCCTTCGGTACCGAAGCCCTGCGCATGCTCAGCGAAGGCGTGGCCACGGTACAGCAGATCGACCGCATCCTGCGCGACGGCCCGGGCTTCCGCATGGGGCCCTTCGAGCTGTTCGACCTGACCGGCCTGGACGTATCCCACGCGGTGATGGAGTCGGTCTACGAGCAGTTCTACCATGATCCACGCTATACCCCGTCCTTCATTGCCGGGCAGCGGGTTGCCGCCGGCCTGCTGGGCCGCAAGACCGGCCAGGGTTTCTACCGCTATGAAGATGGCCAGAAGATCGAGCAGCCTGAACCGGCCGTCGGCAGCGTGCTGCTCAGCCGCCCCTACTGGCTGCAGAGCGATGACGAGGCACTGCGCAACCAGGTAGCCCAGGTACTGGCCAGCGCCGGTGCCACCCTGGAAACCGGCGAGCAACCCTCCGCCGAGGCGATCTGCCTGATCACCCCGCTGGGCGAGGACTGCACCGCCGCCCTGACCCGTCTGGGCCTGCCCGCCGAGCGCACTCTGGCACTGGACAGCTTCGCCAACTGGGACAAGCGCCGCACCCTGATGCGCCAGCCCGCGGCCAACGCCGATGTGGTCGCCCAGGCCCGTCAGGCACTCGGCGCCGACTGCGTACCTGTGGAAGTGATCAACGACTCCCCCGGCTTTGTCATCCAGCGGCTGATCGCCAGCGTGGTCAACCTCGGCTGCGAGATCGCGCAAAAGGGCATCGCCACCCCCGACACCCTGGACCGCGCCATCCAGCTCGCCCTCGGCTACCCGAAAGGCCCGCTGGGCTTTGGCGAACACTACGGCAAGCAGGCGGTACTGACCGTACTCAACAACATGCAGGCGGTGTACGGCGAGCCGCGCTACCGGCCCAGCCCCTGGCTGCGCCGCCGCGTACAGCTGGACCTGCCCCTGACCACCCCCGATTTCCAGGAGTAATTCGATGACTGCCTATATCTATGATGGACTGCGCTCCCCCTTCGGCCGCCACGCCGGCGCCCTGGCTCCGGTACGTCCGGACGACCTGCTGGCGGAGGTGATCCGTGCCGTGGTGGCACGCAACCCCTTCGACGGCAAGGACTACGAGGACGTGGTCATGGGCAACACCAACCAGGCCGGCGAAGATGCCCGCAACCTGGCCCGCCACGCCGGCCTGCTGGCCGGCCTGCCCCAGGAAGTGGCCGGCGTGACCGTCAACCGCCTGTGCGGCTCCGGCCTGGCCGCCATCCTCGATGCCGCCCGGGCGGTCAAGGCTGGTGAAGGCGAGCTGTTCGTCGCCGGTGGCGCCGAGAGCATGAGCCGTGCCCCCTTCGTCATCGCCAAGAGCGAAAGCCCCTACTCCCGGGATTTCCGCGCCTTCGACAGCACCATTGGTGCGCGCTTCCCCAACCCCAAGGTGGAGAAGCAGTACGGTGACGACACCATGCCGCAGACCGCCGATAACGTGGCTGCCGAGCTGGGCATTACCCGGGAAGAGGCCGACACCTACGCTGCCCGCAGCCAGGCACTGTACGAGAAGGCCCGTGCCGAGGGCTTCTTCGCCGAGGAGATCCACCCCATCGAGGTTCCCCAGGGCCGCAAGAAGCCGAACAAGGTAGTGGATCAGGACGAACACCCGCGCCCGTCCAGCGACATGGCCGCCCTGTCCGGTCTGCGTCCGCTGTTCGAAGGCGGTGTAGTGACTGCGGGCAACGCTTCGGGGGTCAACGACGGTGCCGCCGCGCTGATCATCGGCAGCCAGGCCATCGGTGAGAAATACGGCGTCAAGCCCCGCGGCCGCATCCTCGCCGGCGCAGTTTCCGGCGTTGCCCCGCGGGTCATGGGTCTGGGTCCGGTGGAAGCCTGCAAGAAGGCACTGGCCCGCGCCGGTCTGACCCTGGATGACATGGACGTGATCGAGATCAACGAGGCCTTCGCCTCCCAGGTGCTGGGCTGCGCCAAGTTGCTGGGCATCGCCTTCGACGACCCGCGCCTGAACCCCAACGGGGGTGCCATCGCCGTCGGCCACCCGCTGGGCGCCTCCGGAGCCCGCCTGACCCTGACCGCCCTGCGCCAGCTCGAGCGTACCGGCAAGCGCTACGCGCTGGTCAGCCTGTGCATCGGCCTGGGCCAGGGTGTGGCAGCGGTGATCGAGCGGGTCTGACCGCCCTTGTCTCCCTTCCTCCGAGGACCAAGGGGGGAAGGCCGTGCGTCGGGTTACCTCGTGCTTATCGGGTAACGGCGACCTGCTCCCTTCTCCCCTTTGCGGGAGAGGGTTCGGGGGTGAGGGAAGGGAACAGCCAGCACCGGCCTTCTGACCACCCCCCAACCTCTGCTATGGTTACCCCCTGCCCGCTAACAGAACCGGAAGCGCTCCGATGCATGTAGATACCAACCCCTTCGAATGGCTCGGTCAGGCCTTCGGCACCCTGGTCCGGCTGATCGTGGATGCCCTGTCCTGGCTGTTCAACCTGCTCAGCGGCGCCAGCAGCGCGTTCGTCAATGGTTTTTCCCGGGCGCTGGGGGTGGACAGCAGCCTGCTCAGCATCGCCTTTGTGGTTCTGGGTCTGTTCCTCATCTATCTGGGCTTCAGCTCACTGATCAAGAAACGTCTGATCCGTGGTGTCATCTGGTTGCTGCTCGGCCTCTGGCTGCTCAGCAGCCTGATCCGCTGATCCCGACCTTTCACGCCAACCTGGAGGTATCCCATGGGTTTTGCCCTGAATCTCGACCTGCAACTGACCAGCAGCGCCTTCGCCAACGACGGCGCCATTCCGCGCAAGCACACCGGCGAGGGCGAGGACGTCTCCCCCGCGCTGAGCTGGAGCGGTGCGCCGGCCGGTACCAAAAGCTTCGCGGTGATCTGCCATGACCCGGATGCGCCGCTGGTATCAGCCAATGGCACCTACGGGTTCGTGCACTGGGTGCATTACAACATTCCCGCCGATGTGACCTCGCTGCTGGAGGGCTTCAAGCAGCACACCGATGGCCCGACCAACTTCGGCAAGAGCGCCTACGGTGGCCCCATGCCGCCGGAAGGGCATGGTCAGCACAAGTACTACTTCTGGATTCTGGCGCTGGACTGCGAGCCGAATCTGGATGAGGGCCTGGACATGTGGCAACTGCTCGCCAGGGTCGAGCCCCACACCCTGGCCATGAACCGTCTGGTCGGCACCTACCAGCGCGGCTGATACGCCCTGGGCGAGCGAAAGACGGCTCGCCCATCGCGGCCCTCAGCCCGTGTATGACGGCGGATTCACGCCGTCATATCACCTTGCCGCCCCTTCCCGCGCCCCCTAGCATGGGACCCTCAGCAAGCCTGCCAACGGATAATCAACAATGAGTAGCCATGCCTTCGATCAGGCCATTGCCCTGACCCCGGTTGCGCCCAATCTATATAAAGGAAGCACCAGCGACGCCTTCAAGAACATGGTCGGCCCCTTTGGCGGACTGACTGCGGCCATTTTGCTCAATGCGGTACTGCAGCACCCCGAACGTCTGGGGGACCCGGTGTCGCTGACGGTGAACTTTGCCGGCCCGGTGGGTGATGGCGACTTCGAGGTTGAGGCCACGCCGCTGCGCACCAATCGCTCGACCCAGCACTGGCTGTTGCTGCAGAAGCAGAACGGCGAGGTGGTCACCAGCGCCACCGCTTTCTTCGCCAACCGCCGCGAGACCCTGTCGGAACAGCAGCTGGCCGCGCCCCAGGCGCCCGCACCGACCAGCCTGCAGCGCGTCGATCTGAGCATCCGCAACTGGTTCAAGCAGTACGACTTCCGTTTCGTGCGCGGCGTCCCCTTCTCCCGCCGCCCCGAGGATGAGCCGGAGACCGAGTCCCTGCTGTGGGTGCGCGACTACCCCGAGCGGGCGCTGGATTTCGCCTCCCTGACCGCCCTGGGGGATGTATTCGCGCCGCGGGTCTTCCTGCTGCGCCAGAGCTTTACGCCCTCGGGTACCGTGAGCATGACCCACTACTTCCACGCCACCAGCGAGGAATTGCTGCAGGCCAGCGGCTTCCTGCTGGGGCAGGCGCGGGCTACCCGGCTGCATCGCAACTATGCCGACCAGATCGCCCACCTGTGGTCGGAGGATGGCGTACTGCTGCTGACCAGTACCCAGTCAGTGTATTTCAAGGAATAGAGAAAGGAAGGACCGGGCGCCCTGGCCCGGTCCGGGTGATCAGCCGCGAACGCCGGTCAGCGCCGCCATCACGTCCGCCCGCAACGGGGCGTTGAGCAACAGACGGGTCTCCCGGTAAGCCTTGCGATCCAGTGCCGCCAGTTCCCGCACCTTCACCCTGGCCCGCTCCAGCAACTCACCGCCGGTAGCCAGCTCATCATAGAACCCCGCCTCCAGCGCCTGCTGCGGGTCCAGCACCTGGGCCTGCAGGGCGCAGCGGTTGAGCCATTGCGGTGCCAGACGACGCGCCTGGGGCATGGCGGCATCGGGCATGGTCATGCCGATGGCCACTTCGTTCAGGGCGATATTGAAGGCACCGGCGGCACCGATGCGGTAGTCGGCCAGCAGCAGCATGAAGGCCGCCTTGGCCATGGCATGGCCGGTGCTGGCAATCACCACCGGCGCCGGGTAATCCAGCAGTGCCAGTGTCAGACGATCACCGGCGGCACGCATGGCATCACAGGCCGGGCCGCCGGCGGCGATCAGCCTGCGATCATAGCCGGCGCTCAGGACACCGGCACGGCCGTAGATCAGCAGCGCCGCATCTGCGGCGCGGGCCTGATCGATGGCGGCCAGCAGAGCCTCGAGCATCTGCTCCGACAGGGCATTGACCTTGCCATCGTCCAGGGCGATTTCCGCCACGCCCTCGGCGAGGGTCAGAGTCAGCGCGCTCATGCGCCGGCCTGCGCTCTGGCTTCGTCGCGCAGCACCCGGCGCAGCAGCTTGCCAACCGTGGACTTGGGCAGATCTTCGCGGATCTCGACAAAGCTCGGTACCTTGTACCCGGTGAGCTGCTCGCGGCAATGGGCGATGATCTCGGCCTCGGTCAGATTGCGGTCATGCAGGCTGACATACAGCTTGATCGCTTCACCCTTGCGCTCATCGGGCACGCCGACGGCGACACACTCGCGGATGCCGGGGTGGCGCATGACCGCGTCCTCCACGTCATTGGGATAGACGTTGAAACCGGAGACCAGAATCATGTCCTTCTTGCGGTCGACCAGCTTGAGGAAGCCGTCCTCGTCGATCACACCGATGTCGCCGGTCTTCAGCCAGCCGTCCGTGGTCAGCACTTCCGCGGTGGCCTCGGGACGCTGCCAGTAGCCGAGCATGACCTGGGGGCCGCGGATCCACAGCTCACCGGCCTCGCCGGAGGGCAGCTCGTTGCCGTTGTCATCAACGATCTTCATCTCGGTGTCTACTACCGCCTGACCGATGAAGCCTTCCTTATAGGGCGTGTTGGCGGTGGAGGCGACCACCACCGGCGAGGTCTCGGTCATGCCGAAGCCTTCACGGACCACAGCACCGGTGCGCTCGAACCAGCGCTCGGCCACAGCCACGTTCAGCGGCGCGCCGCCGGAGTTGACCCATTTCAGGTGACTGAAATCCAGGCTGTCGAATTCGGGGTGCGCCATCAGCGACACGAACAGGGAGTTGATGCCGGTCAGCAGGGTGACCCGATGCCGCTTCATGTCGACAATCATGCTGTCCAGATCGCGGGGGTTGGTGATCAGCACGCTGTTGAAGCCGGTAAAGACCGAGGCCAGGCAGTTCGCGGTAAAGGCGAAGATATGGTACAGCGGCAGCGGCGACACCCGCGTTTCGTTGCCGTACTGGACTTCACCCGGCTGGATGATGCTGACCGCCTGCAGGACGTTGCACAGCAGGTTGCGGTGGGTGAGCATCGCGCCCTTGGAGACGCCGGTGGTGCCGCCGGTGTACTGCAGTACGGCGATATCATCCAGACCACGCTCGGGTTCGACCTCCGGGAGGGTTCGACCGACGGCCAGGGCCTTCATGAAACGGCTCACGTCGGCGGCGTCGCTCTGCTCCTGGGGGTTGCGCCAGTCATCCACGCTGGTCACGATCAGATGCTCGATCTGCGTGTCCGCCTGGATGCCACGGACCAGCGGAACCAGCTTGTCCAGTACCACCACGGCACGGGCACCGGCGTCGCTGAACTGGTGGCGGGTCTCGGGGGCGGTGTACTGGGGATTGGTATTGACGATGACCAGTCCGGCCTTGAGCGCGCCGAAGATGGTGACCACGTACTGCACCAGGTTGGGCAGCTGGATTGCCAGACGATCACCGGGTTGCAACCCGACCTCGTGCCGCAGATAGCGGGCAAAGGCATCGGCGTGCTCGCGCAGGGCGATGAAACTCACCGAATCCGCGCCGCAGGAGAATGCCGGTTTGTCCCCATAATCACGACAGGCCTGCTCCAACAGGTGATACAGGTTGGTGTGGCCGAGTTCGGCCAGCTGGCGGGCAACAACGCAGGATTCAGGACTGGACATCGGAACCTCTTTATTGGACTATTATTTTGCTGTGCGAAACGCAATACCAAAAAGATGCTATTCTATTCGCCTTAGCTGTGCAATCATCTGAACAAATCAAAACAATCTGCCTCCGGATGTCTGCACTCAGGTAAATTCCGCGTAGCGAAATAACAATAAAGACTTCACGGATACATCTATCAAGGTACGCATTTTCAATGAACGACGATCAGATCGAGCAGAGCCCGGTAAAGGACCGCAAATTTGTCGAGGCGCTGTCGCGCGGACTGGATGTCCTGCGGGCCTTCAGCCAGGGCGCGGTGGTCATGGGCAACCAGGATATCGCCCGGATTACCGGCCTGCCGAAGCCCACGGTTTCGCGCATGACCTACACCCTGACCAAGCTCGGTTATCTCTCCTATTCCCCGCAGCTGGAGAAGTACCAGCTCGACTCCGGCGTGCTCGCGCTGGGTTATGCCTATGTATCGAACCTGCGGGTCCGACAGCTGGCCAAGCCCTACCTCGACGAGTTCGCCCGCAACACCAACACCTCGGTCGGCCTGACCTGCCGCGATCGCCTGTCCATGATCTACGTGGAGAACTGTCGCCCCGCCGAAGTGACCTCGCTGCGCATGGACGTCGGCGTCCGTCTGCCTCTGGCCACTACCGCCGCCGGCCGCGCCTATCTGGCCGCAATGAAGGAAGAGGAACGGCGCCATGTGATGAGCTCGCTGGCCAGCCGCAACCCGGACAACTGGCCGGAGCTGGAGAAGCAGCTGGAGCAGGCCTTTGCCGATTATCAGAAGTACGGCTTCTGCCTGTCCCTCGGCGACTGGGACCGCAACGTCAATGCCGCCGGCGTACCCCTGCACCTGCAGGACGGCACCCTCATGGCCCTGACCTGCGGCGCACCGACCTATCTGGTATCCGAGGACAAGGTCAAGAACCAGCTGGCACATCAGCTGGCCATCCTGGCCCGGGACATCGAAAGACTGGGCGTCTGATCATCAACGCCCCTTATGCCCCACCATTTAGCGGGGGGCATCGACAACGCTCTGCAAGTTTTGTATTTTGCCATGCGAAACATGGTTTCATTATTTCGCTCAATGAAACGCATTTGAAAGGATCAGAGGAGGTTCAGCATGTCTGAGGTCGTCACACTGGAACGGCAAGGCGCCGTTGCCGTTGTCAGAGTCAACAATCCGCCGGTCAACGCCCTCGGTGTCGCCGTGCGCTCCGGATTGCAGAACAGTTTCAATGCCGCCGAGGCTGATCCCGAGGTCAAGGCCATCGTTCTGGTATGTGACGGCAACACCTTCATCGCCGGCGCCGATATCAAGGAATTCGGCAAGCCGCCGCAGTCCCCCAGCCTGCCGGAAGTGGTCAACGAGATCGAGGCCGGCAGCAAGCCGAGCATCGCCGTGATCCATGGCACCGCCCTGGGCGGTGGCCTGGAAGTGGCCCTGAGCTGCCATTACCGGATCGCCCGCAAGGACGCCAAGGTCGGCCTGCCGGAAGTCAAGCTGGGCCTGCTGCCCGGCGCCGGCGGCACCCAGCGCCTGCCGCGTGTGGTCGGTGTGGAGAAGGCCCTGGACATGATCGTCAGCGGTAACCCCATTGCCGCCACCGAAGCCGAACAACTGGGCGTGGTGGATGAACTGTTCGAAGGCGACCTGCTGGCCGCCGGTCTGGCCTTCGCCGAGAAGCTGATTGCCGAAGGCAAGGGCCCGCGCCGCACCGGCGAGCGCACCGACAAGCTGGAAGGCGTGGACAACGCTGCCCTGGTCGCCGCCAAGCGTGCCGAGATCGAGAAGAAGACTCCGGGTCTGTTCTCGCCCCAGCGCTGCGTATCCGCTGTCGAGGCCTCCTTCACCCTGCCGCTGGCCGAAGGCCTCAAGCGCGAGCGTGAGCTGTTTGCCGAATGTCTGGCATCGCCCCAGCGCGCTGCGCTGGTACACGCCTTCTTCACCGAGCGTCAGGCCTCCAAGGTCGACGGTCTGCCGGCCGATACCCCGGTGCGCGACATCAAGTCCGCCGCCGTGATCGGCGGTGGCACCATGGGCGTGGGCATCGCCATGTGCTTCGCCAACGCCGGTATTCCGGTCAAGATCCTGGAAATCAGCGAAGCAGCCCGCGACGCCGCCATTCAGCGCGCCCGTGACACCTATGGCATGAGCGTCAAGCGCGGCAGCCTGACCGAGGCGGCGCTGGAGAAGCGCATGGCGCTGGTCAGTGGCATCACCGACTACGCCGACCTGGCCGACGTGGATGTGGTGGTGGAAGCCGTCTTCGAGGACATGGGTGTCAAGCAGAAGGTCTTCGAGGCTCTGGATGCCCACTGCAAGCCCGGCGCCATCCTGGCCAGCAACACTTCCTCGCTGGACCTGAACCAGATTGCCCGGTTCACCAAGCGCCCGGAAGATGTAGTCGGCCTGCACTTCTTCAGCCCGGCCAACGTCATGCGCCTGCTGGAAGTGGTGCGCGGCGAGCAGACCAGCAACGAAGTGCTGGCCACCGCCATGGCCATCGGCAAGAAACTGAAGAAGGTCGCCGTACCGGTTGGCGTATGCGACGGTTTCGTCGGCAACCGCATGGTATTCCAGTACGGCCGCGAGTCCGAGTTCCTGCTGGAAGAGGGTGCCACCCCCGAGCAGGTTGATGCTGCCCTGCGCAAGTTCGGCATGGCCATGGGCCCCTTCGCCATGCGTGACCTGTCCGGTCTGGATATCGGCCTGGCCATCCGTACCCGTCAGCGCCAGACCCTGCCTGCCGAGTACAAGCTGCCGACCATCCTCGACAAGATGGCCGAAGCCGGCATGCTCGGTCAGAAGACCGGCAAGGGCTTCTACGTCTACGAGAAGGGTTCGCGCACCCCGCTGCCCAACCCGGAGTTGCCGGCCATTCTGGAAGCCGCCTCGAAGGAACAGGGCGTGGAGCGCCGCACGCTGTCCGATGAATACATCATCGAGCGCACCATGTACGCGCTGATCAACGAAGGCGCCAAGATCCTGGAAGAGGGCATTGCCCAGCGTGCCAGCGACATCGACGTCATCTATATCAACGGCTACGGCTTCCCGGCACATCAGGGCGGGCCGATGTTCTATGCTGACGCGATCGGTCTGGATCGTGTCTACGCCCGCATCTGCGAATTCCACGAGCAACTGGGCGCCTGGTGGAAGCCGGCACCGCTGCTCGAGAAACTGGCCAAAGAAGGACGCAAGTTCGCTGATCTCTGACTTATCGACGGGTGCCCCCGGCGGGCACCCGTGAGCTGAACAACAACGAGGACCCAACATGGAAATCCATTACTCAGCTGAACAAATCGCCTTCCGTGATGAAGTGCGTGAATTCCTCAAGCAGGAACTGCCGGCGGACATCGCCAGCAAGGTGAAGCTCGGCAAGCACCTGACCAAGGAAGACCACCAGCGCTGGCAGCAGATCCTGTCCCGCAAGGGCTGGTATGCACCGGGCTGGCCGGTTGAACACGGCGGCACCGACTGGGGCCCGGTGGAAAAGCACATCTTCGACGAGGAAAGTGCTGCTGCCGGTGCACCGCGCACCATCCCCTTCGGCGTCAACATGGTCGCTCCGGTGATCATCAAGTTCGGTACCGAAGAGCAGAAGCGCAAGTACCTGCCGCGCATCCTGTCCGGTGAGGACTGGTGGTGTCAGGGTTATTCCGAGCCGGGCGCCGGTTCCGACCTGGCCTCGCTGAAAACCCGTGCGGTACGTGACGGTGATCACTATGTGGTGAACGGTCAGAAGACCTGGACCACCCTGGGTCAGCACGCCAACATGATCTTCTGCCTGGTGCGTACCGATCCGGAAGCCCAGCAGCAGCGCGGCATCTCCTTCCTGCTGATCGACATGAACACCCCCGGCATCACCGTGCGCCCGATCATCACCCTGGACGGCGACCACGAAGTCAACGAAGTCTTCTTCGACGACGTGCGCGTGCCGGTAGAGAACCTGGTGGGTGAAGAGAACAAGGGCTGGACCTGCGCCAAGTACCTGCTGACCCACGAGCGTACCGGCCTGGCCGGCATCGGCTCCTCCAAGGCGGCCCTGAGCCACCTGAAGAAGATTGCTGCCAGGCAGCAGAAGGGCGGCAAGTCCCTGCTGGAAGACCCGCTGTTCCGTGCCCAGATCGCCGAAGTGGAAATGTCCCTGATGGCGGCCGAGATGAGCACCCTGCGTATCGTTGCCGCGGCCTCCGAAGGCGGCGTACCGGGCGCCGAGAGCTCCATCCTCAAGGTGCAGGGCACCGAGATCCGTCAGGCCATCACCCATCTGATGCGCAAGGCGCTGGGCCCCTACGCCCTGCCCTTCCTGCCGGAAGAACTGGAAGGCGATTTCGACGGTGAGTACCTGGTGGCCGACTACGCTGCGGCGCCGGCTTCCACCTACTTCAACATGCGCAAACTGTCGATCTTCGGCGGATCCAACGAGATCCAGAAGAACATCGTCTCGAAAATGATTCTCGAACTCTGAGGAGCCGACCATGGACTTCAAACTGACTGAAGAGCAGCAGATGCTGCAGGACACCGCGGCCCGCCTGGTTCGCGACGTTTATACCTTTGAAAAGCGCCTGGAATTCAGCGACAGCGAAGCCGGCTACAGCACCGACTTCTGGCAGCAGCTGGGTGAGCTGGGCCTGACCGCCATTCCCTTCTCCGAGGAGCTGGGCGGCTTCGGCGGCAGCGGCGTGGAAACCATGCTGATCATGGAACAGCTGGGCCGCGGCATCTGCCTGGAGCCCTACATGGAATCGGTCATCCTCGCCGGTGGCCTGATCGGCCAGCTGGGCAGTGACCAGCAGAAGGAAGAGCTGCTGGGCGCCATCGCCAGCGGCGAGCTGCAGGCCGCCGTGGCCCTGGAAGAGCCGAGCAGCCACTACAACCTGTTCGACGTGCAGACCACCGCCCGCCAGAACGGCAGCAGCTGGAACCTGAGCGGTCGCAAGGCCGTGGTCATCGGCGGTCACACCGCCGGCAAGATCCTGGTTTCCGCCCGCACCGCCGGTGACGTGCGCGACCAGCAGGGCATCAGCCTGTTCATCATCGACCCGAATGCCGCCGGCGTCAGCCGTCGCGTGTACTCCACCGTTGATGGCCGCAAGGGCTGCGAGCTGTTCCTCGACAACGTCGAAGGCGAACTGCTCGGCACCGCCGGTGAAGCCTATGACGCCATCCGCTACCAGAGCGGCCGCGCCATCGCCGCCCTGTGCGGTGAAGCGGTCGGCGCCATGCGCACCGCCTGCGACCTGACCCTGGAATACCTGAAGACCCGCAAGCAGTTCGGCGTGCCGATCGGCAAGTTCCAGGTTCTGCAGCACCGCATGGTGGACATGGTCAGCGAACTGGAGCGGGCCACCTCCATGGCCATCCTCGCCGCCTGTCTGGCCGACGACAAGGACAACGACGAGCGCAGTGCCAAGCTGTCCGCCGCCAAGTTCATCGTCAACCGCGCCGCGCGCTACGTGGCCGAGCAGTGCATCCAGCTGCATGGCGGTATCGCCATGACCTGGGAGTACAACGGCGCCCACTACGCCAAGCGTCTGGTCATGATCAGCCACCAGTTCGGTGACGACGATCATCACCTGGAAGCCTACTCCAACCAGCTGGTTGTTGCCTGAAGCAGGCCCAAGGTCGGAAAAACAGGGGTTCGCCCTGTTTTCCCGACCAATTTATTGAAAATCGGCCACCAAGGCACTACCGAACATGAAAAGCGACCGGTATGCTAAGGCCCCTTTTAAATGTCATGCGCCCCTGGTGGCGTCCAACAGACTTGCGGAGGACTAACGTCCATGAAAATCCTCGTCGCCGTAAAGCGCGTG